>JBARSI010000110.1:0-1506 GCA_049644665.1 Anaerolineales bacterium | reverse complement strand
ACCGGCATGGCCGCCTTCTTTGGTGGTTTTATGAACATGAATTACCTGTTAGCGGGAACCGTGAGCACCAACCCGCTCCTGCTCGCCATCGCCATTTTTCTCATCCTAGCCTGGAAAACAGCCGGGTGGTGGGGGATCGATCGCTGGCTGCTTCCCGTGTTGGGAACACCATGGCGACCGGGGTTCATATTCACGGACGAGGAGCGCGATTCGATGCTGGAGATGGAAGGAAAAACGGCCTAGTGTTTTGTGGTGGGCAAGATGCCCTGTGAGTGCTGTAGGAATAAGTTGAAAGCCCCTCGTAATCCAAGAGGGGTTTTTTCTTTGTGACACCGTGCGATCATGAATTCTGCCTGCCCCACCCCGGTTGGTGATGCCCGTATCCTTCAATGCCCTGGAGGGGAATGGGAATTCACCAAATCGTTTGTTGTCGGTGGCGAATTACTAGTGTAAAGTTAATTGGATGAGCCCGATGTTTCGGCATCGAGCTTTTTCATTGTATGCTTGACAGGGGGCTATGCTGCACAAAACCGTTGGGCTACTGTCCCACTGAGGCTTGCGCCATCGAATTCGCAGCAGGATAATCACACCATAGGTAGGTCGAATGACTTCCTTCATCGTGATTTCTACTGCTGTTGAGTCAGGATTTGGATTCCTTCTAACCAGCGCGGTTCTATATCTGGTGCTCTCGCGCGGAAGAAAGGCATATCACTACCTGTTTGCAGCATTCCTGCTCATCTGCGTGCTCTGGGATCTGGGAATCTTCCTGACCATGATCAGAAACGAGCATGTGGAAGAGCTGGACATCATCGGCCGTATTGCCATTTTGCCCTGCATTTTCATCCCTGCACTGATCTTTCATTTCGCTAATCTGTACACTGGGCGACTCGTCAAATGGGCTGTTGCACTCGTATGGGCTTGTACTGGAGTTACGTTGGTGCCGATCCTTGCCGGTGTGTTTTATAGGATCGAAGGGGTCTATACGTACGATTGGGGGACCATATTCAGGGTCGTACCCAGCGTTTTGGATCCACTGGTTTTCATCTTCTGGTTTGGGGTCAATCTACCGGCAACTTGGCTGCTGTTCAAGGGCGCAAGAAGCGCGACTTCTCAACTTGAACGACGTCATTACCGATATATTATTTCTGGTTTCCTGGCGGTTACATTCGCCGTCGTTAAAGCACTTGTAACGATGGGAATAGACACACCTTTTCTACTGCCGTTGGGTATGTTCCTGAACGATATCTTCGTGACTATTATCGGCCTGGCGATTATCAAGGACAGGCTTTTGGACATCACCGTAATCATCAAAACGGGCACTTTGTATTCCATCCTGGCAGGACTCCTCCTATTCTTATACGGTTTCTCCGAACATATTCTCGTTACCTATATCGGAGAGACAATTGGGAAACATTCATATCTGGTCCACCTCATTTCAATCGCGGTAGGGATTGCTGTTTTAATGCCCGTAAAGAATCGCCTCGAACGAGGGATAGAAGGGTATTT
>JBARSI010000109.1:0-18043 GCA_049644665.1 Anaerolineales bacterium | reverse complement strand
GGAGATGTCTTTCATATCGAGCAATTTTGCGTCTTCCTCGTCCTCTGGATCAAGGAGTTCGCCGGATAGATCCACAATCACCAAATCGGTCTCTTCAGCCGGGCGATTGACCGGTTCGATCAATGCCTGCCGCTGGCGAATTTCTTCCAAGGCCTCTTCAAAAGCTTCATCCGTGACTTCAGCGTCTTCGAAGGGGATCCTAATATCTCGATATGTGCCTAGATCGACATCAGGAGCGAGAGGTACCGTGTAGCGAAGTTTGAGCGGGTCTTCGCGGATGATCTCATCGAGTGAGCCGGGAGCGTAGGGTTCGATCTCGGTCTCTTCTAGCGCGTCTCGATAGATTTCCTGGCCGAGGCTATCGAGTGCCTCCTCGAAGATAACGTCTTCACCGAATTTCCCCAGGATGACCTCGTAGGGCGCTTTCCCGGGGCGAAACCCGGGGATCTTGGTCCCTCGGCTGAGGCGTCGTGCGGCAGCACGCATAGCTGTTTGAATCTGGTCCGAAGCGACTTCAACTTGAAGTTCAACTTGGCGGTTTTCCAGGTCTTGTCTTTCGATTTTCAATATACGTTCCTTCCTGGCAGATGTGAACATTGTCGGGGGAAAATTGATGGCTGGATCTTCCATGCGAGATCAAGCCAAGTGAACAGCCCGCAGTGGGGAAGGTGGGATTTGAACCCACACGCCCGAGGGCACGTGATCCTAAGTCACGCCTGTCTGCCAATTCCAGCACTTCCCCCCTGCGAAAGATTATAACTTTCGCCCGAAGGAGTGTAAAGGTGGTTCGGGAGAGCGTGAGGGGATTTGGCCTTCGGATGCATTTATGGGTGCGCAGCATCATGAATGACGGGGTGAATCAGTTGATCTTTTGGAGCGTAGAGCGCATCTGTGCCAGATGCAGGAGATCATGGTCCGCGGCGATTCCCATCACTTCGAGTAGCGAAGTAGGACCGAGCAGGGAGTGCAGAGCTGGTTGGTTCCACTCTTCCTCGGTGAGAATCTCCGATTGCTGCAGAAGGGCTACGCGCGCGTCGAGAAAATCACTTAACGCCTCCGGTCCAGATTGACTGAGGTAATCTCGCTCGTCAGCCCAAATATCGGTATCGAGCGCAGATATATGCGGCGGTTCGGCAGCGGAAAAAGCTGCCAATCGGGCCTGGTTGACTTCTATCTCCACGTCACGTAGATGACAGACGATCTCCACTGGCGCCCATTCACCCGCTGCAGGCCGGCGTTTCCAATCGTCCTTCGTAAGTCCACGGACCAGCGTTGCCAGAGCGCCAGCATACCCAAGCAATCGGGCGGAGATCGCCTGCGCGGTGCGGATTTCTTCAGGGTCGGGGGCGCCAACTTGCTGCCCTATCCAGCCGAGCAAATCGTCTAGACTTCCGCCGGGGTATCCCTCACAGGGATCGTCTGAAAGATGGTAAACGCGCATAGATAGCGCTCGTGCCGGGTCGAGGTCAAGCCCGGGGTCATTTCCCACCATCGCAACCTCATGCGCTTTGCGACCTAATTGCCCGAGGATTTCTGCGTAATACGCTGGCTGGGGTTTAGTGAAGTGGGATGTTTCGTAGCTTGTGACCAAAGTGAAAGGGATTTCTTCAGGCGCCAGATTTGCCCAGCGAAGCCGCTCATCGATGGCAACCCTCGGAAAGAGAGGGTTGGTGGCAACGGCGACCTCAAAACCCTGGTTGAGAAGTCCCTCCACAACGGGTCTTGCAGAAAGACGAGTACCAGTCACTGCTTCTAGCGAGGGGAAGATTTGCTTGTAGAAAGTGTAAATCTGTGCTTCAACCTCACTCGCGTTGAGATTCAAAGCAGGATAGAAGTAATCTGCAAAAGCTTTTTCAAGCGTCACTCGGGGGTCGGTGTTTTCAAGCATCTTCTGGCTGCCGACGACAAGTTCGCGGATGAAGCCGTCTGGAGAGTAAGTCTCCGCCATGTACTGTCCCAATTTCTGGAAATAAGCTGGGAGGAAACTCTCCATTTTGTTATCCAGGAGCGTATCGTCCAGGTCAAGAAGGATGGTTCTAAGCATTAATCCTCCGCAGAGGTTCTAAAAACTGATAGATCGAGGTGGCACTGTCCGCAGCCGATCTCCGGTTCGAGCACATCCTGGACCGATTGCGTGCAGAAGGCTTTGACTTCGATACGGCGTCGAAGACCGAGGAAGCTGCGTTCAACCTTCGCTTCCAAAACCATGTTCTGGCAGGCGTTGGCTATTATGATCCCGGGAACCTTACACTTCTTGCACAGGTCAGGTGTGTATTCCCCGCCACCCGGAGTTCCCTCTAGCAGACGGCATTCCTGTATGGCTCGACCTCGATGGAAGTCCTCGTAGTAGAAGGGGCATTCCCGACCGGCAGGGGTAATCATAGGGATGGGGAAAGGGTTTAGCGGATCTAAACCCTGGTCACATACTCGCCAGTGCGGGTATCGACACGAATTTTGTTGCCCGTCTCGACGAAAAGAGGAACCTGGACCTTGAGACCGGTCTCCAGCGTAACGAATTTATTTGCGCCCGTGGCAGTGTCGCCTTTTATCGCCATGTCCGCCTCTGTAACTTCGAGATCCACCGCAGTTGGGAGTTCAACATCGATCGGTTCTTGATTGTAGAAGGTGAGTTTCACCTCCAGATTTTCAGTGAGGTAGTTCACTGCTTCCCCCAACGTTTTGCTGTCAAGTGCCGGCTGCTCATACGAAACCACATCCATGAAGTGGTACAGGTCTCCGTCAAAGTAGAGGAATTGGACAGTGCGGTAATCGAGGCGAACATCCTGCACTCGATCGCTGGAAGTGAATGATTTCTCAAGGACGGCGCCGCTGCGCAAGTTGCGCACCTTTGTACGGATCGTGGCCTTGCCCCGCCCGGGTTTATGATGGGTGTACTCGATCACTTTAAAGAGATTCCCATCCAATTCAAAGGTTACGCCATTTCGTAGTTCATTGACATCAATCACGTGATTTTATCCTTCGAGTTATATGCAGAGATTTAGTGTGCCGATTATAGCCGGAGGCGACAAGGAGCGTCAATGCGCTATTTAAGACCAAGCCAGCGTGCAGCTGCTTCCGGAAGCTCTGCCAGGCTCCCGGGTTTGACGCTGCAGCGGGGGAGTGAATCAACGAACATGCGACCGTACGATTTTGAGAGAATTCTGCGATCGAAGACCACTACCACACCTCGATCTGAGCGGGTACGGATCAAACGGCCAAAACCCTGCCGGAAGCGCAAGATTGCTTCGGGAAGCATATACTCATTAAAAGGGGAATCATAAGTTTCGGCACGAGCGGCGATGATCGGATCATTGGGGACTGCGAATGGCAGGCGCACGATCCCAAGCACGGAGAGCGCCGGTCCGGGGATGTCGACCCCTTCCCAAAAAGAGCGTGTGCCGAGCAGGACGGCTTTCTCGGTCGACCGGAAGCTTTCTAATAAAGCATGGCGGGAGGATCCTTGACTCTGTTCGAATAGGTGAATACCTTCGCTGGCCAAAGGGTCGGCAAGCGTGCGTGCGGTAGCCTGGAGCTGGGCATTCGATGTGAAGAGGACCATAGTCTGTCCTCCAGTCTCCTTCACCAAGCGGATCAATCCACTTTCGAGAGCACGCTGATAGGCTTGTCGTTGGATGGGTTCTGGTATGTCGTTTACCAGGTAGAGCAGTGTGGATGATTCATGATCGAACGGTGAGCCCAGGGCCAAATAGTCCGCGTCCTGTGCGTACAATCGCCGGCGTAAGTAGTCGAAATCGCCGGCTGTTGTGAGCGTAGCCGAGGTCATAATCACAGCTTCTTTTTCGTGCCACAGATAGCGCTCCACGAGCGGTCCTACTTCGAGAGGTGCGACATGCAGAGAAAGGCGCTCGCCAGGGGGTCTGACATTGGCCCAATAAATATTTGATGTGTCTGGTTCGAAGATCATTCGTTCGAGATGTGTGTAGACCTCTCCGAGGCTGCGCCGGGCGATGCGGGCCGCGACGGACAAGTTTTCCGCAGCTTCTATCCCAGTCTCTGCCAGGCTTTCAAGATCATCGGCCAAGTCGGTAAGTTTCTCAACGATCTTGGCGAGCGGGCCGCGCAGATTTTCCCAGGAAATCTCCACCTTTTCCCAATCAGGAAGCGTTCTCGTGGCGGGCACGATGCGCATCTGCTGCCCGTAGAATCCCAGCTCCTGCCCTTCACGTTGATTCTCAAGAACTTCGGAAATTCGTTCGAAGAGAGTCTTGGACATCTCAAAGCATTCGACGGTTCGGTCGGAGACTGCGCTGATAACCCGGTCGACTTGAGTGGAACCCTCCGGAGGCAGCGAGGCGCGAGCGAGTTCTAAGATCTGGCGCAGGAGTCCTCTTGTGCGGCTTCCCAGGTCGTGCAGCACGCGTTGAACTTCCGTCGCCGTTACACTAAAGCTCAGGCCGTTTGTCGTGGCGTCCTCAAGGTGATGCGCCTCATCGATGATCAGGTATTTATACTCGGGGATCACACGGCTTCCAATGGCGATGTCTGCCAATAAGAGCGCATGATTAACGATGATGATATGGGCACGCTCTGCTGACAGTCGAGCGCGGTAATAGGGGCAGACGCCGTCAGCATATTGAGCGCAATTCTCGATTGAGCAGTCCTCGCTATCAGCAGACAATCGCGACCATACTAAAGACTCTTCCCTGGGTAAGTTTAGTTCGCTGCGATCGCCGCTGCCGCCATTGGTCAGCCAGAGCAGGAGTTTGGTGAGGACCCGTGCATCTTCCGGTGATCGTGGTCCTAAGCTTCGCAATGCGTTGAAACGGCGGGGGCAGAGATAATTGCCGCGCCCTTTAAGCACAGCGGCAAGGTAATCTGTGCCCAAGGCCTGGTTCAAATCCGGGATGTCTTTATGGATCAATTGATCCTGGAGGTTGAGGGTATTGGTTGAGATGACTACGGGCTGTCCATTTTGTACTGCCCATGCGAAGGCAGGCGCCAGGTAGGCCATCGATTTTCCCGTACCCGTTCCAGCCTCAACCATCAAGTGTTTACTCTCTGAGAGCGCCTCAGTCACCGCCCTCACCATACTGATCTGCTGTGAACGATCTTCATATCTTGGAAATGCGCGCGCCATCTGTCCCCCCGGCTCGAAAATGGAGGCGATCTCCTCTACATCAAGCGGTTGAGGTTCGGTCGATGGGATTAATTTTCCTTCCGGGATGATGGCTTTGGGGAAGATGGAGGGGAATTCGCCCTTCGTAGTTTCTTCTTTTTCTCGTCTCTCGCGATAGGCTCGATCGAAAACCAAGCCGGCTCCCCATTCAATCTCCTCTCCATAGCGGGTGATCTCCTCCAAGATGGGGAAGGGGATTGAGAGCGCTTCATCGTAAAGTTGAAGAAAAACCTGGCGGGTTGTATGGGCATCATCTACAGCGCGGTGGGCAGCTCGAACAGGCACTCCGAGCAACTGGGCCAGTGCCTGGAGACTATACCGTCCAACGGAGGGAAGCAAAACGGAAGCCAGGTCGAAAGTGTCGAGGTAGGGATTAGATTCAAATAATCCTCGGCGCTTCATGAATGCTAGGTCGAATTGGATGTTTTGCCCCAGGATGGGCAGGTCACCGACGAAAGCCTCCAGGTCTGAGAGAACCTTAGTGATGCGTGGAGCACTCGAGAGCATGGCATCCGTGATGCCGGTGAGTTGAACAACGGCAGGGGGAATTGGACAGCCGGGATTGATGAGTTCCGACCATTCATCTTCGACACGGTCGCCGCGAAACCGGACCGCACCGATTTCAATAATCGCGTCGCGATCGGGATCCAGGCCGGTGGTTTCGAGGTCGAAGGAAATTAATGATTGCATTGGATTGAGGGGGATATTATAGCATCCACGATAGCTCCCTATGCTATACTGCGAAGGCATTAGTATAGAGAACTGTGTGCGGTTTAATTCGGAAATATCGACCAGAGAAACGGTAACGAATGATGGAAATTGGTGTTCTCCATAATAGAGGATCAGGATCCTGGACTGGTAGGCAATGAAAGATCCGGCGATGGATGATATGTCGCTGGCACGGCGGGCGGGTTCAGATCCCGAGGCTTTCGGCGAGTTGTACGAGCGGCACGTCCGGAAGATTTACAACTACATATACTATCGGACTGGGAACCATCACGATGCCGAGGACTTGACGGCGAAGGTGTTCCAACGAGCGCTGCGGCATGTCGCAAAGTTTGAGGATAAAGGAGTCCCCTTTACCGCCTGGCTGTATCGCATCGCACACAACCTGGTTGCGAATTGGCATCGGGATCGCAGCCGCCGACCCATAGTCCCCCTGGATCAGCACGTCGCGGTGAGCGAGGTCGCCAAGTACCCAGAATCGGAGGCGATGGCTCATGAGGAGACCGAGCTGCTGTTGGCGATCGTGCGGAAACTCCCTCCCGACCGACAGCAGTTGTTGATCCTTAAATTTGTCGAACGCATGTCGAACGCGGAGATCGGGGGGGTGATGGGGCGAAGTGAGGGGGCAGTAAAGAGCTTATATCATCGAACATTGAACGCCTTGCGTGTAGAAGCCAGGCATCTGGAAGAAGAGAGCTCCGGAGCCAGATCTGCAAAAGATGAAAAGGCGGGATGAAGATTAAGATGAATGCAAGTCTAAGTAAAAAGCGGTTGGAAGAGTTACTTTCGGAAATCCTTGTCCCGGTCGAGCCCAGTGTGCAGTTTATCCGACGATTGCGCGCTCGATTGGTCACGTATCAAGGCAGAGGTCCGCTCTCGGGCTGGATGGTCATCGTTATAATCGCAACGGTATTTTTATTGGCGGTTACCTCGATCGGATTGATCGTTCGCTTTTTCCTCGGTTGGGTCAGCCTGATAGGGCTCATCTCCAACCGGCGGCGGATGAAATCTGAAGCGAGAGTGGCGACGTAAATCGGCTTGTTTCCCTCTTGGATCAAAATTGAGAGTGTAAAGACCTCTTAGCAAAGAGGTCTTTATTTGGTTTACAGAAAGGGGAGTTGCGAGGGTCATAAGAGAGGTTTCTCGGTTTGCTTGAGATGACAGTTGGAGGGAAGAGAACCCTTCCCGTCCCTGTAATTCTGAGGAGCAGAGCGACGAAGAATCTCCCTCCTGGAAGGGTCACCCTCCAGGTAAAAAACCGAGATGCTTCACTTCGTTCAGCATGACATGTAGGTGGGGGCATTCGGCGCAGAGCGGAAGCCTTTATGCTACATCACAGAGATTTCTCGCTGCGCTCGAAATGACATTAAAAAGCGGAACGGGCTTCCATGCCCGTTCAATAAGAGAGTATATTCAGCTAAAAGCAATAAGCGAATTATATAGCCCTTACTTTCAAAACAGGCCCCAGTCGCCGCCGGTGCCATCTTCCATCATGGATGGTTCCCACATTTCCATGCCCATCTCAATCATCACCTCGTTCCCCGTTGCTTCGATGGCTTTGCTGCGAGTCATTTCGATCAAAGCAGGCGCATAGGGGCAGAAGGGCGTCGTCAGGATCATTTTTAATTGGACGCTCTCGTCATCGATCGACGCATCTCTGATGAGACCCAATTCGATAATATTGAGTCCGAGCTCGGGGTCCATCACTTCACGTAGCCGATTCCGAAGCGTTTCGGCAAGATCCGGATGGGTTGTATCTGCGTCCCAGGTTGTCGTTGGGGTAGATTCTTCACTCATGTTCTTTTTCGCTCGTTAACAAGACAGAGAAGGCACAATGGGCATCACCATCCAGCATGCTTTGGACTTGCTCGACCGGTAAGGATAAAGCCTTGGCGATGAAAGTCTGATCGATTATGCAAACCTCGGGATGTTTCTGTCCAATTGCAAAATAGGGGCAGCTAAAAGCCCGGATCACGACCGTATCTCCACGCCGCTCAGACTCCGCATTAAAACCCTCTTCGCTAAGTAGTTCAATGAGACGAACAAGGCGCTGCGTCAATGGAAGCCCCTCGAGCTGGATGGCATAGTCATCGGCCATCGAATCGGCGATGTTCGAAAGCACGCCTTCGTAGTAAATGAGGGGCAGCGATTCCTTCATCTGGTCGAGCAGCCGATTGGTGAGCCGGAGATAACGGGTGGGGAAGAGTTCGAGAGCTTCTTCGGTTAAAGAGAACGATTGGTGTGGCCGACCGACGCCGTGCTTGACATCCTCTATGTGCAGCAGACCATCAGCCTGCAGTTTCGCCAGGTGGTGACGCACGGAAATAGGGGATATACCTGCCGCTTCCGCCAGTTCTTTCACGGTACAGCTGCTGCCGGCACGTAGAGTCTGCAGGATCGTTTCGCGCGTTTGGGAGGCCATCTTCCGCAGTATAGCATGCCCTGCCCGCGAATGTCAATATTTCAGATATTTATGAATAATATTCAGTAGAAAGGCTTAATTTCACATGATTAACGTATGGAATTTATTAGATATTTCTCACAAATATTGACATATGGAAAGTGTGCATGCTATAATCCCAAGGTGTTCAAAGCGCTGTGGGGGTCGTGGAAAAGAGGCCGGAGGAAGTCAAATGACGGATGTTTTGGAAGTAAAAAACCTGCATACTTCCATCAATGGACAGGAGATCCTCAAGGGCGTGAATCTTATCGTCCGCGAGGGGGAGATCCACGCTTTGATGGGCCCAAATGGAACGGGAAAATCAACGCTGGCGAACGTGTTGATGGGTCACCCGGCATACGATGTGACAGAGGGCCAGATTCTCTTCAAGGGTAAGGAATTGACAGAGATGGGAACGGATGAGCGGGCGCGGATGGGTCTGTTTCTCGCTTTCCAATATCCCGTTGCCATACCGGGAGTTTCCGTCGCGAATTTCCTGCGCCAGGCGATTAATGCTCACCGTAGAGGCTGGGACCCAGAGTATAAAGGTATCTCGATCCCCGAATTCCGTAAACTCCTGAAGGAGAAAATGGATTTGCTCCAGATGGCGCATGAGTTCGCGGGTCGCTACCTGAACGATGGGTTTTCGGGCGGTGAGAAGAAGCGCGCTGAGATTCTGCAATTAGCAACGCTAGAACCTTCGATCGCAATTCTTGATGAGACGGATTCTGGTCTAGACATCGACGCTTTGCGGATTGTGGCCAGCGGCGTAAATACACTCGCCGGACCCGATCTGGGCGTCCTGATAATCACCCATTACCAACGTATCCTTAATTACATCAAACCTGACCAGGTGCACATCATGCTCGACGGTCAAATCGTTGAGTCTGGCGGAGCTGAACTTGCACAGCACCTGGAGGAGCAAGGCTACGACTGGGTTCGTGAGAAGCATAATGGGAAGGTAGAGGCGTAGGGAGGCTTCGGCGGTATGGCATCATCAGGGGATCTCAAGAATCTCCAGGATATTGATCAATATAAGTATGGATTTAGCGATCCTGATGTCTCGGTGTTTAAAACCCGCAAAGGTTTGGACCGAGAAGTTGTCGAACAGATTTCGGCAATGAAGGGCGAACCGAAGTGGATGCTCGAGTATCGCTTGAAGGCGTACGAACACTTCTTAGAACGCCCGATGCCAACCTGGGGCGGCGATGTCGGCAGTCTTGATTTGGATAACATTTATTACTACGTCAAGCCGACGGAGATGGAAGGGCGCTCCTGGGATGATGTTCCGGATTCGATCAAGCAGACCTTCGATAAGCTTGGCATCCCGGAGGCGGAGCAAAAGTTTCTCTCTGGCGTCGGTGCGCAGTACGAATCGGAGATGGTGTACCACAGCATCCAGGAGCATCTCGAAGAACAAGGTGTGATATTCCTCAGCATCGAAGAAGGCTTGCGGCAGCATCCAGATCTATTCCGTGAGTATTTTGGAACGGTCATTCCCTATACCGACAATAAATTCGCGGCGTTGAACAGCGCGGTGTGGTCGGGAGGGTCATTTGTTTACATCCCGCCGGGGGTGAAAGTTGAGCTCCCGCTGCAAGCATATTTCCGCCTGAATATCGCAAATATTGGCCAATTTGAACGCTCGATGATCATCGTCGACGAAGGTGCGGAGGTTCACTATGTGGAGGGCTGTACGGCACCGACCTATTCGACGGATTCTTTCCATAGTGGTGTGATCGAGATCATCGTCAAGCGCGGTGCCCGCAGCCGATACACAACGATACAGAATTGGTCGAACAACGTTTATAACCTGGTTACCCAGCGGGCGATGGTCTACGAAAATGCCTCGCATGATTGGGTGGATGCCAACATCGGCAGCAGGTTGACGATGAAATACCCATCCTGCTACTTGATGGGGGAGGGCGCACACGGCGAGATCCTCTCCATGGCTTTTGCCACGGATGGGCAGCACCAGGATACAGGCGGCAAGATGATCCATGTTGCACCTCACACGACGAGCAAGATTACAGCCAAGTCGATAAGCCAGGGCAGCGGTCGGTCATCCTACCGTGGCTTGCTGAAAGTTCATGACGGCGCGGTCGGATCGAAGTCGAATGTTGTCTGCGATGCCCTGCTCCTGGATCCGCAATCGCGCTCGGACACATACCCATATATCGAGATTGACGAGGATGAAGTTAACATTGGGCACGAAGCCTCGGTGAGCAAAGTCGGGGAGCAGCAGCTTTACTACTTAATGAGCCGTGGATTGAGCGAGGAAGAAGCGATTACGATGGTCGTCTCCGGTTTCATTGAACCACTGGTAAAAGAACTTCCGATGGAGTATGCCGTGGAGATGAACCGCCTGATCCAGCTTCAAATGGAAGGCTCGATCGGGTAAGAGTGATCTCTAGTCCAGGTCAAGCCAGGCATAGATTTCAAGATGAGGTTGTGCAGAGAATGACTTCCCGAACGGTTACCCGGCGTAAAGGTGTAGTACGAGAAAAGGAGGCGCCGGAATTCAGCTTCACACGAGGAGATGTCGAGGGTATCTCTCAAGCTCTCGGCGAACCGGATGCGCTTAAAGCACATCGATTGGCAGCATGGGAGAAATTTGAATCTACCCCGATGCCTTCGACGAGTGATGAGGCATGGCGGCGGACGGACATCCGCGGCCTCGATGTTAACCGGGTTAAAGCACAGGCGAGTGTGAACATGCCTGTTGGATCAAAATTACGCCAGCCGCTTGTTGCCGAGTCACATGGAGCGCTGTTGGTCCTGCGAGCGGGACACGCTTCAGAATTCCAAACGGAAGATGATCTGCAAGTGCAGGGAGTGGTGTTCACGGATTGGGCTACTGCCGTGCGGGAACACGCTGAGATCCTCGACCGTCATATGGCTACCGTCGTTCCGGCAGAAGACGGCAAGTTCGCTGCGCTCGCGGCAGCGATGAGCCAGGAAGGCGTACTGCTCTACGTCCCGGAGGGAGTTCAGCTCGAGCAGCCGCTGCACTCGATTTTCTGGGCGCCGGGCACGGAAGCGGCATTTTTCCACCGTGTGCTCGTCGTTCTCGAGCGTGGTGCGTCGGCAACGTTCTTTCATGAAACCGCTTCGCCGACGGAAAATGAAGGCCAGGCAGTTCACGCCGGGATTGTTGAAATCTCCGTAGCGGAGGAGGCATCGCTGAAGTTCGTTGAGGTGCAGAATCTTGGCGGGCATGTTTGGAACTTCACGCACGAGCGGGCGAAGGTCGCCCGTGATGGGCGACTGGACTGGATATTCGGTGCGGTTGGGAGTCAGCTAACGAAGACTTTTTCCGATTTGGATTTGACCGGGCCAGGGGCGGAGGGACGCATCTCCGGCTTCTACTTCGCCAGCGAACGGCAGCATTTCGATCATGACACGCAGCAGAATCACCTGGCGCCAAACACGATGAGTGATCTGCTTTACAAGGGCGCACTGGTCGATCAGAGCCGGTCTGTTTGGCAGGGAATGATCTATGTTGCACCCGAGGCTCAAAAAACGGATGGTTTCCAGGCTAATCGCAACCTGATATTAAGCAAGAAAGCGCGCGCTGATTCGATCCCGGGCTTGGAAATCCTGGCAGATGACGTTCGCTGCACCCATGGCGCAACGGTGGGCCAACTAGAAGAGCTGCCGATCTATTATTTAATGACGCGCGGTATGCCGCGGGAAGAAGCTGAGCGAATGATGATCGACGGCTTCTTCACGCCAATTATGGAGCGCATTCCCTTCGATGGCGTGAGGGAGCGTTTTCGGGGGATGATCGAAGATAAACTTGGCAATTAATGGCGGACTGCCATACAATAATAAGCTGGTCCGACTAAGGGAAAAAGCGAGAGATAGTATATGGCAAGAAAGATTAATGATGGTGCGACAATTAACCGGGCAAGTGAAGAGCACCACACAGTGGGAAAGGTCGTCGAAGTTTACTGCGACCATAATAGGGATGGCAATCGTGTACGCGACTGGCTCCAGGGCGTCGTCGTGCAGGCGGACGAGAAAATGGTTGCGATCCAATTCACTGAAGATGTTTATCTAACCGACGGTTGGATGGTCCCCGATCGAGTCCTCTGGACGCAGCACGGCAGCGAATCCATCCGTCAATCAAAACGTAAACGCAAACGTCCTAAGCAAAAATCCTAACCGGCATACCAAAATCTACATGAGGGTCTAATGGCGCTACCTTTCGAATCAACCACGCTTGACGTCCCGGCGATACGCCGGGATTTTCCAATTCTCGAACGCGAGACGGACCCGGGCGTGAACCTTGTCTATCTAGATAACGCGGCTACTTCTCAGAAGCCCGTGCAGGTAATCGAGGCGATGGATTTCTATTACCGGCAGATGAATGCAAATATCCATCGTGGCATTCACTCTCTGGCGGAGGAGGCCACGGCTGCCTACGAAGGAGCCCGCAAGAAGATTGCTTCCTTTATCGGTGCGGAGAGCTGGCGGGAAGTTATCTTTACACGCAATACGACTGAGTCACTAAACTTGTTAGCGCACAGTTGGGGCAGAGCAAATCTCAAAACGGGTGATCGCATCCTGCTAACGGAGATGGAGCATCACTCAAACATCGTGCCCTGGCAGATGCTGGCCAGCGATCTGGACTTGACGATCGAGTTCGTCACATTAACCGACCAGGGGAAATTAGACCTGGAATCCTATCAAACCCAACTCGAACGTGAACCGAAATTAGTTTCCTTCACCCAGATGTCCAACATGCTGGGGACGATCAACCCGGCCGCCGAGATGATCGAGCAGGCTCACGGTGCCGGCGCGGTCGTGATCATTGATGCGGCGCAATCTGTGCCGCACATGCCCGTCGACGTGCAGGCGCTGGGCGTGGATTTCCTGGCGTTCTCAGCGCATAAGATGCTGGGCCCAACGGGAATCGGCATCACGTATGGGCGCAAAGAATTGCTGCAGGAGATGCCGCCATTCCTCGGTGGCGGGGATATGATCAAGCGAGTGAAGCTTGAAGGCTTCACGGTGAATGATCTGCCCTACAAATTCGAAGCCGGTACCCCCGCAATCGCCGAGGGGATCGGCTTTGGGGTGGCTGTAGACTACCTGTCCAACCTGGGGATGGATGCCGTGCATCAATATGAGCAGGCGTTGACGGCCTACGCACTCGAACGTCTGGAAGAAGTTCCAGGAATTCAGGTCTACGGGCCCGAGGCGGTAGATAAGGGTGGTGTGCTTTCTTTCATTTACGACGGCATCCACACTCATGACGTCGCGCATATCCTGGATTCCTTCGGGATCGCGATCCGCGCCGGTCATCACTGCGCCCAGCCGGCTCATGATCATTTCAACATCGATGCGACATCGCGTGCCTCTTTCTATATCTACAATGTGAAAGAAGAAGTTGACCAGTTGATCGAGGGCCTTTACAAGGTGAGAGAGATCTTCGGCTAGCTGTAGAGGGAAACGGGATCATATCTTCTTTTCACGCAGGCAAGATTTCAACAATATCAATTTGGAGCGGACAAGACAGCTGATGGATGATTTCTACCGAGAACTGATCGTAGACCGTTATAAAAACCCACGAATGCGCGGCGAGCTAGATCCGCATGATTATTCGTACGAGGATGACAATCCTCTATGCGGGGATGAAATTCGCATCGAACTGCGAGTGGATGGGGATGACCGCATTACCGAAGCGGCGTTTACGGGAAAAGGATGTGCGATTTCCCTGGCTTCGGCCGACTTGCTCGTCGAATCAATCGTCGGCAAGACTCTCGATGAGATTAAACCACTCTCGAAAGATGACATCATCGAGATGCTGGGGATCGAGTTGGGGCCCGTGCGGCTGAAGTGTGCGCTGCTCTCCCTGAAGGTTCTCAAAGCCGGGGTATATGGTTTGGATGAGCTTGAAGAGGAGCTGATGATTTAGGGTTGTTTTGCATGGGCGTTTAACCCGAGGGATGGATGTATAACTACAGGACTTATAAAGAAGAGGACGTGGAATTCGTTTCTGCAGCCGCGGCCGATGAGGTCGGAAATGGAGCGCGGATTCTTCTCGAGATCGACGGGCAGGCGATCGCTCTTTTCAACATCGCCGGGGAATTCTTTGCCATCGCCGATGTCTGCTCGCATGATGGTGCTCCTGTGGCGGATGGGGAATTGGATGGGTATCAGATTAGTTGCCCGCGGCATGGAGCGCATTTTGATTTGCGAACAGGGAAGGTGTTGACGCTGCCAGCGGTGGTTGATATCCCCGCGTATCCGGTGAGGGTGGAGGATGGCGAGGTTTTGATTGGGTTGCCGTTGGAGGAGTAGAGGCGACCGTGGTTGTTCATTTTCGTAATTGTAGAGACGCCCCGACGTGGGCGTCTCTACCTGTTCATGTGATTGTTAGGACAAATCTGTAAGTGTTCTGGAGATGGGTTGCTGGTTTTTGTGGAGTCGGGAAGCCCTGCTTCCGGACGCAGGCGCAGCCTGCGCCTTGAGGTCTGCGCGTATGAACGAATAGGTAGACCACTGCAGAGGTGTTTTTTTTCTTGCCCCTAAATCCCCCAAAGGGGGACTGTGGGGGACTCCACTCCCCCACACCCCCTGGATCAAACATCAAGTTCTCAGCTCAAACCAACCATCCAAATCCGAGAAGGATACAATATCCCTGTTCACAGTTATAAGAAAATCGAGTATCATATCTCTTTGTGCGCCGTGCCCGCGAAATTGGTGGACGCGGCGCGCTCTGTATACTCATTCATCATCAACGAAAGAGGATTTTTAATATGGCAGAAAAATGGGTTTATCTATTCGATGAAGTCGACCAGGCAGAGAAGAAGGCTGGTTCGTGGGAGAATACGCGCGCTCTCCTCGGAGGGAAGGGCGCCAATCTTGCGGATATGACTCGCATTGGCGTGCCGGTGCCGTCGGGTTTCACGGTTACAACCGAGGCATGCAATGCTTATCTCAAAAATGATGAGACTCTTCCAGATGGGTTGTGGGATCAGGTTCTGGCGGCGATCAAGGCGGTTGAGAAGAAGACCGGCAAGGGCTTTGGAGACGCGAAGAATCCGCTCCTGGTGTCCTCCCGCTCGGGGGCGAAGTTCTCCATGCCGGGCATGATGGATACGGTTCTGAATCTGGGAATGAACGACGACTCAGTGGAGGGGATGATCGAACTTACGGGCGATGCACGCTTCGTCTACGATTCCTACCGGCGATTGGTCCAGATGTTTGGCTCTGTTGTGTTGGGGATAACGGATACGGCTTTTGAGGAGCCGATGGATGAATACAAGGAGGAGAGGGGGCTCAAACTGGATATTGAACTCGAAGCCGAGGATTGGAAGACGATCACCGAAATGTTTAAAAAAGTGATCAAAAAGCATAAAGGCTTTGAATTCCCGCAGGATCCCAACGAGCAGCTCCGTCTTTCCATTGAGGCAGTTTTCGGGTCGTGGTTCGGGAAGCGTGCTGTAGATTACCGCAATGCCGCGGGGATCAGGCACGATCTTGGGACCGGCGTGAATATCATGACGATGGTTTTCGGAAACATGGGCGACGATTCTGGAACGGGCGTCGCATTCACGCGCGATCCAGCCACGGGTGAGCGGAAGATTTACGGCGATTATCTGATCAACGCTCAGGGCGAGGACGTTGTTGCCGGTATACGCAACACGAAACCAATTGCAGAATTGGAGACGGATCTCCCCGAAGCATACGCGACCTTTGTAGATATGTGTGGAAAGTTAGAAGATCACTATAAGGAAATGCAGGATGTCGAGTTCACCATCGAACGCGGCAAGTTCTGGATGCTCCAAACCAGGGACGGGAAGCGAACTGCGAAAGCGGCGGTTCGAATCGCGATTGATTTTGTTGATGAGGGACTGATAAGCAAGAAAGAAGCGGTACTCCGTATTAGCCCGGATCAGGTCGATGCGCTGCTGCATCCACAATATGATCATCAAGCGCTGGAAAGCGCCCGCGATCAGGGCAAGCGTTTCGCGAGCGGCGTGAATGCCTCACCGGGGGCGGCGGTCGGGCGAGTGTACTTCGATGCGGATACTGCGGAAAGCAAGGCGAAAGAAGAAGGACAGGACGTAATCATGGTGCGGCCTTTCACCAAGCCAGATGATGTTCACGGCATGCTGGCCTCGAAGGGCATTCTCACAAGTGAGGGCGGCGCCACCAGCCACGCGGCTGTTGTTGCCCGCCAATTTGGCATCCCCTGCATAGTTGGTGCGTCTGAGATCAAGCTTAATCTTGAGAAACGCAACCTCACGGCGGGTGACATCACGGTTGAGGAGGGGGATTGGATTTCCGTTGACGGAACGACCGGCGAGGTCTTCCTGGGGCAGATCCCCACGACGATGCCGTCCTTCGATGAACAGGAAGAACTGCTCACGCTGCTCGAATGGGCGGATGAAATCGCTGCCAGCGATGATGTGCGCGAGGGGCCAGAGGGATTCCCAACGACAGGGCTGCAAGTTTGGGCAAATGCCGATTACCCGGCAGACGCCCGGCGGGCGCGCGATTACGGCGCGCAGGGCATCGGACTCTGCCGGACTGAGCATATGTTCTTCGAGCAGGAACGGCTGCCGATCGTGCAGAGCATGATCCTGGCGGATAGTTCGGAGGAGCGCACGAAGGCGCTCGACAAGCTTCTTCCGTTCCAACGCGAAGATTTTGATGGCCTCTTTGAGGCGATGACCGGACTGCCGGTGATCATCCGTCTGATTGACCCGCCTCTGCATGAGTTCCTGCCAGAGTTGGTTGAGTTGGTTAGAGAAATCGCCACGATGCAGGCGAAGGGTGAGACGGAGGGTTTGAAGGAGAAGGAAGATCTGCTTGTAAGCGTACAAAACCTGCATGAGTCGAATCCGATGATGGGATTGCGGGGAGTGCGCCTGAGCATTGTCATGCCCGAGATCGTCGAGATGCAGGTGCGGGCGATCTTCGAGGCAGCGGCGGATGTGAAGCTGAGAGGCTTCGAACCGCATCCGGAAGTGATGATCCCGCTCACGGGGCATGTCAATGAGCTAACCGCGATCCAGCCACGGTTGAAGGAGATCGCGAAGGATGTCATGGAGACGAAGGGTGTCGAGTTCGACTATAAATTTGGTACGATGATCGAGATCCCGCGAGCGGCGCTGACCGCCGAGGAGATCGCCGGCGTGGCCGAGTTCTTCTCTTTTGGTACGAACGACCTCACGCAGATGACCTTCGGATACAGTCGCGACGACGCCGAGCGCAACTTCCTGCTTACGTACGTTGAGGAGGGAATCCTGCCGGTGAACCCCTTCCAGAGCATCGATGGGGACGGTGTTGGACGGCTGATGGCGATGTGCACGGAGGAGGGACGCAAGGCGCGCCCTGAGCTGGAGGTGGGGATCTGCGGTGAGCATGGCGGGGACCCTGATTCGATAAAGCTGTGCCACAAGTACGGCTTGAACTACGTGAGCTGCTCGCCGTTCCGCGTGCCGATCGCCCGGTTGGCCGCGGCGCATGCGGCGATGGGGAAGTAGGACATGAGTAAGTATTAGTAGTCGAGAAGAAAAGGGCGCATCTCATCGATGCGCCCTTTTTTTGAAATGGCCCAGAAACGCGCGGGGTGTATTCGGCATCGATTCCTGCTTGAGAACAGGAAGACCCGATACAGCGTCAGGGCCGTGTGTCGTCGATTAGTTAATAATTATCATCCCCTTCATCGCTATCATCAACATCATCCCAATCTTCATCAGCCCAATCGAGCTCGATAGGGG
>JBARSI010000108.1:0-12667 GCA_049644665.1 Anaerolineales bacterium | reverse complement strand
CTCAAGTTCGTCTCGATTGGCGATATTGATCCGTTTGAAAGTGAAACGATCGTCATTCTGTAACTGTTCAAGCCTCCATTCTTTGAGACGTGGATCGTATGAGTCATTGATGTTATCAATGCCAACGACGTTGGAACCCAAATCCAGAAGGTGTTTGGTTACTTGAGAACCTATAAAACCGGCAGCACCCGTAATTAGATAGCGTGCCATTAGAGCCTCATAATATTCGGCGATTCGATCCCACGGTATCTGAATGCGTTGCGAGTATCAAAGATAAAATTGGCGGCATTTGAAATAGCCTGGTAATCGAAATCAGAATGATCGGTGACAAGCACGACACAATCCGCCTGCTGCACCGCATCTAACACATCGCTGGTGGATTTTAAGCTCCAGCCCTCGCCCTCAGCCGTGGGCACAAAAGGGTCATGGTATTCCACCTGTGCACCTTTATCCTGGAGCAGCCCAATGATATCCAATGCAGGTGATTCGCGGACGTCAGAGACATCCTTCTTGTAGGCCACGCCTAACACGAGCACTTTAGAGCCATGGGTTGATTTTCCGATCAAATTCATGGCATCTTGAACCCGCTGGACGACATAGCGCGGCATGTTTGTATTGATCTCGCTGGCTAACTCGATGAAGCGCGCGTTGTACTTTACGCTTTTTAATTTCCAAGAAAGGTAGAGCGGATCAATTGGGATGCAGTGTCCCCCAAGCCCAGGTCCGGGAGTGAACTTCATGAACCCGAAGGGTTTCGTCCCTGCGGCGTCGATCACCTCCCACACATCCATACCCAGGCGATCACACATAAGCGCCATCTCATTGACCAGACCAATATTGACCGCCCGAAATGTGTTTTCGAGCAGCTTCGTCATTTCAGCAACTTCTGTTGATGCGACAGGGACGATCGCTTCCATCGCCTGACCATACATCGTCGCTGCGACCTCGGTACACGCCGGTGTAATACCGCCGATCACCTTCGGCGTGTTCACAGTCGTCCAATCCGACCGGCCCGGGTCAACACGCTCTGGTGAGAAAGCCAGAAAGAGATCCTCACCCACCTTAAGACCTGTGGATTCCATCTCTGGCTGGACGAGTTCCCGCGTCGTTCCCGGATAGGTGGTGGATTCAAGGATGACCAACATCCCGGTATGGATGACTTCGCGCAGGGCTCGCGAAACCGAGATGATGTAGGAAAGGTCTGGGTCTCCTGTTTTCCGCAAGGGTGTAGGTACGCAGATGCTCACACCATCAACTTCGGCCAGGTCTGCGTACTCGGTCGTAAATTTCAAACGACCATCGTCCACAAGCCGCGACACAAGTTCATCGCCAATGTCTTCGATGTAGCTTTTCCCATCGCGCAGCAGTTCTATCTTTGTGGGATCGACATCAAGGCCAATGACTTTATATCCAGCATCCCCCAGGACGACGGCGAGTGGAAGCCCAACATATCCCAGACCGACAACACCTATCGTGGCATCGCACTGGTTGAAGCGCTCGATAAGTTTCAGCGCAGCGGGCGGCAACATTGATTCATTTATCGACATGTCGGTATTTAGCTCCAGATTAAGTTCTCACATATCAGTCTTTGGAGGCCCGAAGATCAGCCTCATGGCGCAGAAAAATCTACATTCTCTAAAAAGTCGGCTAAATCAAAAAAGTTCAAGTTGCTCAGGATCCACCGGAGTTAACTGATCCGGCTGGGAGGCAGGAGTCCCTTTTCCGATGAGCGCAGGAAGCATGGAAAAATCCGCCATAACAACTTCTCTGAGTGAAGGTTGATGTAATGCAGCTGCAGGATGATACATTGCGACAATCAACCTTCCATTGATCTCCTTCGCTTGTCCATGGATCTTGCTGATCTTAGTGCCCGGGAAGTATTGAGCCATCGAGAAGCGACCCAGAGTGACGATCACCTTGGGATCGACAGCCTCGATCTGCCTTTCGAGGTATTCCCCACATGCTTGGATCTCTTCCGGCAGAGGATCGCGATTGCCTGGTGGTCTGCATTTTACGACATTGCCAATAAACACATCCTCCCGCTTAAGATCAATGCTTGCCAGCAAATCCTCAAGAAACCGACCCGCGGCGCCCACAAATGGCTTGCCTTGTTCGTTCTCATGAAATCCCGGACCCTCACCGATAAACATCAAATCAGAATCGGCCGGCCCTTCACCCGGCACCGCCTTTTTCCGCGATGCATGGAGTTTGCATGCGGTGCAGACCGCAACTTCCTCAGCAATTATTTGCAGTTTTGTACCCACTCCCACCCTATCCCTCCCGAATCAACTCACGCCATCTTGGTAAATCTTCGAGGATCATCAACAACGCGTCCTCTTGATTATCCCGATAATACCGCGGCTTGCTTGCTCTAACCTGGAAACCGAATTTCTTGTACAGATCAATCGGAATTTGGTTCGATGCCCTGACCTCGAGTGTGACGAGATCAGCTCCAAGGCGTGAGGCTTCATCTAAAGCTTCTTCTAATAACCTGCGTCCAATTCCCTTACCCCTGAAATCGGGATGTACCGCGAGAGTGCTGATATGCACCTCATCTACAATAAACCAGAAACCAACATAACCTACGATCGGCTGTTTGAATTGGTCTTCCAGCTCGGCAACAAGCAGGTGTGCGCCAGAATTCTCGGTCAACTCGAGGCGGTAAGTTCTCTCTGACCATGGGAGTGTAAATGAAAGCCTATCGATCTGAACGACCTGTTCCACATCCGGCAAACGCATTGGTCGGATGTGGAGGCCGATACGTTCAAATACATGAGTGCTATCCATCATTCCGGCTTCAGATAAATTGGAGAGAGCCCGCCCGCCGACCACTTCTTACGGGATTTCAAATGTTTCCAAGCCAGCTCAGCTAGAAATCCTGGTCGACGGACGCATTGCACAGGAGGGGCTAATGTCACGCCAGGTATACCGTGCAACAACGCCCTCGTCTTGCTGTCCATATCTGCACAAATGTACACTTTCTCATCTAACGATTCTTTGAGCTCATCCCAGGTAAGAACGTCTGGCTCACCCTGCGGCCTCCAGGCTCCGCGAGCCCATTTGTACCACAAACCCGCGATACGTTTGCGCCCCGCCATTACAGCTACAAACATCGGCTCCGTTCGTTTTGGCTGGGCGAGAGCAAGAATGTCCATCGTAGAGACCCCGACCGCAGGTATGCCCCTGGCAAGCGATAATCCTTTCGCAAGCGCCAACCCGATCCGCAGTCCCGTAAAGGATCCTGGACCAATCGCCACACCAATCGCTTCGATAGACGATGTCGGCTCTCCAATTTTCCTCATGATGAGGGCGATTTCTGGGGCGAGTTCGACGGTGTGATGCCCCTCACCATACCAAACACACTCCGCTAAAACCCGGCCTCCTCCATAGAGACCGACGCCCAGCATTTTTGTGGATGTATCAATCGCTAACAGCATGTTCAGCCCCCGAAAGCCGATCGCCGGAAATGGTCCAACATCCGCTCATAACGTAAACCGCAGGCTTCGACCTGCAAACCGCGGCGAAGCTCATCCACCCAACGCAGTGTGATCCACAATCGCTCGGACGGCAGCATTTGTGCAATCCGTTCAGGCCATTCCAACAGGATGGGAGCCTTGTCCTCGATGAGCTCATGCAATCCAATCAGATAACCATCTTCGACACCTTCCATCCGGAAGGCATCCACATGGTACAGAATCTGCTGGTCCGCACGCCGATATTGGTTAACCAAAATAAAGGAAGGGCTTGTGACAACGTCGAGAGATCCCCATCCCCGCGCGATCCCCTGGGCGATCGTTGTTTTGCCGGAGCCCAAATCCCCGGCTAAACAAACCAAATCGGAGATGTCCAACAATTCGCCAAGACGAACCCCAATTCGAATCGTTTGTTCCGGGCTATGACTTTGGAAGTCGAGGCTTTGCCCTTCTAGGATTGGCATCTTAATTCGCGATTATACGCTAGCGATTCAGACCCAACAAGCACGGCTTCAAGTAAAATACACTCTTCCCTTCATTCTCTCTCCATGCTACCATCAGGCTCATGCGCGTTCTCGTTATTTCTGACATCCACGCAAACATCACCGCGTTAGACGCAATCATCGACGATGCGCCTCCATATAATGCTGTTTGGTGCCTGGGTGACATTGTTGGCTATGGCCCTGACCCCAACGAGTGCATCGAACGAGTACAGAGACTTCCTGAACTCCTCTGTCTGATCGGCAACCATGACAAAGCTGCGATTGGCGAGATACCGCTTTCACGTTTCAACCAGGACGCGGGTGATGTTGTCGCTTGGACACAGCGAGAATTAAAGGATGAGAGCAAGGCATTCCTACAGACTCTCCCAAGCAAGATCCAGGTTGAAGAGTTTACGCTAGCCCACGGCAGTCCAAACCAACCGGTCTGGGAATATATCCTCGACCCGATAACGGCTGACCGCAACTTTGATGG
Organism: Anaerolineales bacterium; assembly: GCA_049644665.1. Lineage (GTDB taxonomy): Bacteria > Chloroflexota > Anaerolineae > Anaerolineales > E44-bin32 > E44-bin32. The sequence continues at coordinate 8,219 of JBARSI010000108.1, read as the reverse complement.
CCTTGAAAAGAACTACGCACTCATTGGGCATTCCCATTTGCCGCTGATCTTCCACAGGCCTTTCGATGATTCCTTCTCCATGCTGCGTCCAATCCCATGGGGAGAAATTATGGCGCTCTCGCCAAAGATGATCCTGAACCCCGGCTCGGTGGGTCAACCCCGCGACGGAGATCCTCGCGCATCCTACGCTATTCTTGACACAGAGAAGATGACCTGGGAGATGAGACGGAGCGTCTATAACATTAAAGCTGTGCAATCGCGCATACTTATGGCTGGATTACCAGAGCGTCAATCCATTCGCTTGGACGCAGGCTGGTAACCGGGAACCCCGAAGCACCTCTCGACGTCTTAGTGTTGACAAAATTCTGCAACATGTGTGGGAGGAATTCACCATGAAGAAACGATACACTTTCATTGCCCTAGGGTTGTTAGGGGTTTTCCTGGCGGCCTGCGGCGCCAGTTCTCTGGCACAAGCACCTGGCGACTACGGAATGCCTGCACCCGTTACTCTTGAACGAGTAGCGGTTGAGAGCGAGGTCGGGATGGATTATTCCTATGGGGGAGAATTCAACGCCGACATCGCTCACCAACCTGCCACAATTGAACGACTTGTGATCCGCAACGCCAATCTCACCATAGTAGTGGAAGACCCATCCGCTTCTGCCTCATCGATCGCCGATCTTGCCGCCCAGATGGGTGGCTACGTCGTCTCACTCAATGTCTATCAATCAACATACGGGGATGGCATAAGTGCGACGCACGCTTCAATCACAATCCGCGTCCCTGCGGAACGTTTGGATGAAGCGCTCGATAAGATCAAGGAAGGGACCGTCGAAGTCCGCTCCGAGAGTATCAGCGGACAGGATGTCACCCAAGAGTACACTGACCTGCAATCTCAATTGCGTAACCTTGAAGCAGCCGAGGAAGAATTGCGTGAGATTATGGGTTCTCTAACAAAGGCCGAGGACGTACTGCGTGTTTACGAAAATCTGCGCCAGGTGAGACAGGAAATCGAAATCATTAAAGGACGGATACAGTATTTCGAACAATCCGCTCTCCTCTCGGCGATCAGCATCGAACTGCTACCAGACATCGTATCTCAACCGCTGCAAATCGGGCGATGGCAGCCTGAGGGAACAGCAAAAGAAGCCCTGCAATCCCTCATTAAAGCCCTGCAATTCCTCGCCAATGCGACGATTTGGGTCATGATCTACGTACTTCCAATACTTCTGCTTCTATCGATCCCATTCTGGGTGATCCGTTGGATAATCATTCGGCGGCGTGCAAAAAAGGTAATCCCCGAATCGGAAAATTGATCCCCTCCTAGACTCCAACAGCAACGGGGGCTGCCCCAAAAGGGCAGCCCCCGTATTGTATCTGGAGTTGGCAGACAACTAATCAACGCCTGATCGCTCTATCAGGAACGATGATTTATCTTTGCGCTGCGCGACGGGGCAAGCCGACATCCACTCCCCGCTGCTTTCATCCTCTCGCCGCGTTGGTAGACGAGTCAACCCTCACGCCATTCATTCCACGTTTACGCGGATCGCGCCCCGGATCTGCGCAGCCAGAGCCCCAAACTCCTCGGTATATGTGAGATCAATCGAGCGGGGTCGAGGTATCGGAATTTCAAGATTTAATACCACACGCGCGGGCCGCTCACTGAGGACAATCACCCGATCTGCAAGCAACACTGCTTCGGGGATCGAATGAGTGACCATGAGCAGTGTGCCGCGTTGGGCTTTCCATATTCGCAAAAGTTCGTCACCCATTCTCTCGCGCGTCAATGCATCGAGTGAACCGAAAGGCTCATCAAGAAGAAGCACATCCGGTTCGTGCACTAAAGCACGGCCGATCGCCACGCGTTGTGCCATCCCTCCCGACAGATCACATGGATACATTTCTTCGAACCCCTGCAATCCCATAAGTTCTATCAATGAGCCGGCTCGATCCATTTTTTCTTCCCCGGCAAACCCCGCCAACTCCAACGGAAGACAAATATTGCCAAGCGCCGTCCGCCAGGGCATTAGATTTGCCTGCTGGAAGACAAAACCCATTCGCCGTTGAGGTCTCGCCAACCGTTCGCCGCTAAAAACCACCTGGCCTGAGCTTGGCTCTAGCAAGCCCGCAAGGATCCGCAGCAGCGAAGTTTTTCCACACCCAGAAGGCCCAACAATGCAAACGAACTCGTCAGGGGAGACATCGAGAGAGATTGAATCCAACACATGCAGACCACCATTCCCATTGGAAAAGGTCAGGGATATGCTCTCTGATCGCAGGAGATCTTGGCCGGATTTCATCTATTCCACAAACTCGTTTGTATATGCCTGCCCAAGGTCCAAGGACGCTTCTAGAAGACCCATATCAAGAAGAACCTGCTGCATGTTTTCCCATGCGATCTGGTCCGAGTGCCCCAGATTCTCACTCTTCCAGAATTCAATACTTGTCTCTAAAATTCCGAGCTGGACGGATTGATCTGCAGCATCGAGTCCATCGACGTAGCGCTTGGACACCTCAAGGGCGTGGTCCGGATCGTCTATTGTCGCCGCCACACCTTTCTTGAACGCTGTAACCATGCGCCGGACTAAGTCGGGATTCTCCCTCAAGGTCTTTTCATTAGTAATCAAACCATTTGAAGCGAGATGAACATAGTCCGCAACTCTGATCAGGTTTACGGAGATCCCCAATTTCGCCAATTGGATGGGTTCATTGTTGGCGTAAATAACGACCGCATCTTCCATGCCCTGGCTTAATGCCTCGACCTGGGTATACCCTATCGCGTCCAATTGCACGTCGTCTTCCGTAAGATTTCCGGATGTGAGCAGCGCCCGGAAACCGATATATGAAGCCCCATATAAACCGGGTATGCCAATCCGTTTCCCCTCTAAATCTGAAGGATTATCAATTCCGCTACCCTCGGGGGCTGCAACGGCGACGGGATAATCCTGCCACCAGGCCATGACATAAACAACTGGAAGCCCCTGGGCGCGTGCTAGCAGGACTTGCTCACCAGAGACGATAGCAAACTGAAGTTCATCGACGCCGACAAGCTGAACAGCCTCTGTTTCCGGAAGATGTGTAATTTCGATCTCGATCCCTTCCTCTTCCGCAAATCCTTCATCAATCATCACATACAAAGGTGCGAACTGGATATCTGGCCGGAATCCCATTGTGATGTGCACTTGATCAAGGCTGGGACCCGAGGGTTGCTGAGTTTGCGGTCCAGCGCAAGCCGCGGAAATAGCCAATAACAAAAGCATAAGCACGAAAGGGATGTGGACTTTTCTCTTCATCTACAACCTCACAGTTTTGGATTGCCTGGATCCCGCCAGGCGAGAAGATGCCGTTCAATCAGGACCACCAGACTAAACAGGGACATCGCCAGGGCGATCAGCACGAAAACGGAGACATAAACCAATGTCGTGTCGTATACACCACGACCGATATTAATCAAAAAGCCAAGTCCTTCATTCGCACCAACAAGTTCACCAACCACGGCACCAATGACGGATAGCGTTGCCCCAACTTTAAGCCCTCCCAGCAAGACCGGCATCGCAGCCGGAACCTCAAGCTGGCTAAAAACCTGCCAGCGCGTTGCCCGCAGGGATCGCATCAGGTCGCGGAGATCCTCTGGAACTGAACGAATCCCCACGATGGTATTTATCAAGATCGGGAAGAAGACGATTAATGCGCTGATTATGATCTTTGAAAGCCGGCCGGGACCAAACCAAATGACAAGAAGCGGTGCGATAGCGACAATGGGAATGGATTGTGAGGCAACGATATAGGGGGATAGAAACCGTTCAACGGTCCTCGATTTCGCCAGCCCGTAGCCTATGATAATGGCAGAGATCATGCCCAGAGATAATCCCCCTAGAACCTCAATGAGCGTGGCGAGCGTGTGCCGGATTAGCGTTCCATCCTGGATGGCTTGCACGGAGCGATGGAACACGGCCGCAGGTGAAGGGAGGATGAAAGCCGGCAAACCGCTCCATCGACTCGCCGATCCCCAGACTAGCAAAGCAAAAATAATGGCAAAAGGGATCATCAATACATGCCAACTATGACGTAATCCTCTTGTCTTTCTCGAGGGTTGGTGAGCATGGTGCGATTTCTTCGGTTCCATCATCCTTCCAAAATAAAAGATGCCCCAAGATTTGGGGCATGAGATGAGCTTCAACAGCGCGTTTATGAGTATATTCAAACCCCGAAGACCTGGATCTTCGGGGCAAATACATTCAACTGGCGTGCCGTGACGCCGCGGGTTGCCTTCTCCCATCCGGACTATACCGTCGGCTCCGGAGTCTCACCGGATCATGCGTGTGTAACGCTTGCGGGCTGTACCGCCGATCGGGAATTGGGCTCTTCGCCCTCACCCTGCCCCAAAGGCTATCTATTCGATTGTCAATACGATTATACGATAGTTTTCAACCTGGGTGCCTGAATACGCACACCTGTCAGGTCAATCATCACCCGAATCACGGATTTTTATCCTGCCGGCGCATGAATTAAGGCGAGTAAGATTGCAGATCGCAGGAGCCTGCAGGACGACGCCTGTCCTCAGCCGACCGATCACATGCCCTCATCGCAGAAACGCAGCATGCTGCGTCTCTTCTCCGCTTCCAGTTATGGATGCAATCTGCGGTTTACCATCGAGTATGAATTTTCAATATAACAGGGGTTTCGACGGCGATGTTCTTGGATAGTCCTAGAAAGTTAACTCTCTCATATCACCCGTCGTCATGAAAATCACACGCTCGACGATGTTGATCGCTCTGTCGCCGATTCGCTCAAGATTGTGTGCGCACCATAGCAGATACGTAGCTCTCTCGACGCTGCCGGGTTTGTGCGCCATGATTTCCACCAATTCATCGAAGATAGCTTTATAGAGTAGGTCCATTTCCTCATCGCGCGGCGCGATCGCTTTCGCCGCGGATGCATCTCGTTTAATAAAGGCATCTAAACTATCACTCAACATTTCTCGCGCCAGATCCGCCATCTTGGGCAAGTCGATGAGTGGTTTGAGTAGAGGCTCATCGCCCATGCGGATCACCGTTTTGGCCATCCCGGAAGCGTGATCAGCCATGCGCTCCATGTCCACCACAATATTCATCGCCGCTACGACTGCGCGAAGGTCGCCGGCAGCAGGCTGCTGCGTGGCGATGAGTGTCAGGCAGGCTTCTTCGATTTTAAAACGAAGATCGTTAATCCGTAGATCACGGTCGATCACCTCTTGCGCCAAATTCGTATCACGCTGCTTGAGGCTTTCAATTGAGTTGCGGATGGCATCCTGGACGAGCGATCCCATCTTCAAGATGTCATCTTCGATCGATGCGTAATTTTGATCGTATCTCGCTCTCGTCCGCTTCGTCATCACGACCTCCTTCCGACACTCACCCTACCCGGCCGGTGACATAGGCTTCAGTCCGTTCCTCTTTTGGACGTGTGAAGATCTTTTCGGTTTTGTCAAACTCCACTAATTCGCCGAGCCAGAATAGCCCTGTTTTCTCCGACACCCTTGCAGCTTGCTGCATGTTATGCGTTACGACCACAATGGTGTAATACTCCTTTAACTCAGCCATCAGATTCTCGATTTCCATCGTGGCGATCGGATCTAATGCCGAGGTGGGCTCATCCATCAAAATAACTTCGGGACCTACCGCGAGCACTCTGGCAATACAAAGTCGTTGCTGCTCTCCTAAGGATAACCCCAGTGCATCCACACCTAGCCGATCTTTTATCAAATCCCACAACGCCGCCCGCCTTAATGATCTTTCAACAATCTCCTTTTCTTCAACCCGGGATCTGGTTAAACCCAACACTCGGGGTCCAAAGGCAACATTGTCATAAACCGATTGCGGGAATGGATTGGGTTTTTGAAACACCATACCCACTCGTTGTCGAATATCGACAGGGTCGAGATCAGCCTGATAGATATCCACGCCGTCCAAGAGAACCTCTCCCTCGATACGAATGCCGGGGATCGTGTCATTCATCCGATTAAGGCATCGCAGGAATGTCGACTTTCCACACCCGGAGGGACCGATCAAAGCCGTGATTTCCTTCCCTTCGATCTTGAGCGTGATCTCGCTCAATGCCTTGACCGGCCCATAGAAGAAATCAAGGTTATTGACCTCAACCTTTGCCATTGGACCCTGGGTACTCATAAGACGCATTTTACACCACTTGAGCCTCTTCTTCTGAACCCTCGTGGAAGAATCGAGAAATTCACGGATTTGTATTCCTTCAATTTGGAATGGTTCTGTTTAGGCGTATAATTCACCTCTGTCAACCACCACCCGCTATATCATCCTGGTATCTCACCCCCAGGACTGCTGGGGGTCGAAACCCCGTCAGTTCCAGGGGTCGAAGGAAAGCGGGGTAGCTTGTAGCTACGCTCCGCCGCAGTTCCGAACATGGTTCGGCTTTGGCATCCACACGTGCTACGTTTGGCTGGTTGACAACAGCCCGACGGCCGATATTGATCGCCGCGATGTGGTCTGCAAATCCAGCGAACCCGCAGGCCACACAGAAGAACTCACTTTGAGTCTTGCGATTGGCTTTTTCCACACACTCACATTCGGGACACGTCCGGCTGGTGTTCCGAGGATTCACCAACACCACTGGAATACCCGCCCGTTTCGCCTTGTACTCAACAAACTGACGCAATTGGTAGAACGCCCAGCTGTGCAGCGTGGCTCGCTGGCGGCGACGAATCGTTACCCGCTGGCGTATTCCGCTCAGGTCTTCAAGAGCAATCGCCCGCTTTGTGCCTTTCGCCTTCGCCACAATCTGCTTGCTGATGCGATGGTTGGTGTCCTTCGCAAAACGGCGTTCTTTTCCAGACAATCTCTTCAACTTGCGTTTCGCCGAACGTGTCCCCTTAGCCTGCAATTTCGCCCGCAAGCGGCGATGCCGGTAGCGTACAGTGTTGATGTGACTGGCCGAGTGGATTTCCCCATCGGCGTCCACCGCAATGTTCTTCACTCCCAGGTCAATCCCCAGGGCGTCTGTAGTCTCTATCGGATCAGGTTCTTCCACTTCGCACGTTGCAGAGAGAAAGAACTTCCCTCGGAACACGCTCAAATCACTCTCACCCTGGCGCGCAGCAAGCATTTCCCATTGGCGTTCCCCACACACAAAAGGGATACGCTGCCTGCCGCCCATCGTCCAAATGGAAACGGTCGTATCATCCATCCGCCACGACAGGATACGGTCGTCATAGGCAATGCTCCCGGTTTGCTTGAACTTGCGGTGGCTCTTTTTGTCCAGCTTGCCCTGGTGCCCAGGATGGGTATAAGCGTCAGCCACTTTGGCAATCACCCGTACTGCCATCTGCGCCGAAAGGCCAAACCGCTCCCGCACGTCCTGGTAGCACAAGTGGTGCAGGTAAAATTTCTTGAATACTTGTTTATTCCAAGCTCGGGCGCTAACGAAATCACAAGCCGCATTCGCTGTTTCCAGAGTGCGTTTCAATGCTACGGCTTGCTCCGGCGTGGGCAACAACTTCAACTGAGCAGTCAGTTTCATGCACGCAATTATAGCACAAACAGAACAGATGTTCTTCTCGTTGATATTCTGACTTTCTTCAATATACCTCTGGATAGTCTCTGAATTGACTTGCCTTACTGCACCAACGTAGTAACATTCTGCTCAGCGCGTGGCGCGTGGACCCCAATACACTTTTAGCAAGTGGATATACTTTTTCATCAACAGCCGAGAACTGCGGCCTTTGTAGCGGCGTACGATCTCAGCAGGCGATCAGTTCGGCGGCGAAGAGGCAAACATATGTACATGATCATCTGGAATTTCCAGAGCCAGAATTTCAAAAACCCAACTCAACGGTGATTTCTTTAAAGATTTCCTTCGATCTTATGTACACAGGGCTCGTATGTACTTTCTCGTGATAGCGAGGTATCCATACGAAATCGTAGTTGATGAAAGGAGGGGCGGCTTTCCACCCGGTTAAGAGGTGGTTTCCGCCGCCAGAGTTTAAGTCAACTACCCCGTAGCAAGCTACGGGGCTTGTAACTAGGCTCCACCGCGATTCCGTCAAAGACGACTTTGGTTTCAACACCCGCTACGATTGGCTTGTTGACAACAGCCCACTGGCCGAGGCCAGCGCAAGTTACGGAGGTTATCCGACGTTGAGAATTTTACACAGGAAACGATTTCTACCCTGTAACCTCATATGCTCAGTTGGTAAGGTACAGAGCCGT
>JBARSI010000107.1:0-7082 GCA_049644665.1 Anaerolineales bacterium | reverse complement strand
GGGTATATAAGAGTCATTCATAAGTATAATCGCCGTGTTTTCTTCAATGGCTAGTACCGCGGGACCAAGTGAGCATACTGTCAGGCCTTTGAGACACTGTAGTAACAATATTTAGACAAAGTCAAGCTGGAGATGAGCGTAACACTACATTCCGAGAATTATTTCTAATCCTTTAGTGCCCAAGAAATAAACCCACCAGGCGCCTAAGATCAGGAAGGGACCATAAGGAATCGGTGTAAACGCGCTGTAGCGGCGACGCATTTTCATAAAGATTAAATAAGCAATGCTAAATAACCCGGCTGCCAGGATGCCTCGCAGAAGCGCTTCGATCACGCCAGGAAAACCAACCGCCAACCCAATGATCGTAGCGAGAGTCACATCACCAAAGCCAAGAGCCACTTCATCGTCGTCACTTCCTTGCCCCCCGGCGATACTGCGAGCGAATATTCCTCCGAGCAGGTAAAGCAGGAAGAACAGGCTGAATCCAACTGCCCCGCCCAGGAGTGTTCTTCCTAGACTCATCTCCGGGTTAAATATGCCGAGCACAATAAATACGATTGCGGCCGGAAAAGTGACAACATGAAGTATGAGTTTGTGTTCCATGTCGATGACGATAATGAGCAGGAAAACCACACTTACAATCAAGGCCATCCAAAAACTCGCTGGGGAGCTGCTCCAGAAATAAAGGCCGATCGATCCCGCGCTGGCAAGCAGTTCGACAAGCAAAGTTCGTGTTTGGCGTCTGGTGCCGCAATACTCGCAGCGCCAAGCTCGAGAGATGACCGCAGGAATGGCGAACCAGGTGATTGGTGAAAAAGGGGCTGTGCAGGCAGGGCAGCGAGGCACCGCTGGTTTACGATTAAACGGGAGACTGTCTGCAAGCCAGTTGATGACGACCCCGAAGGCCCAGCCGAGTAGAGCAATGGCGATAATCATAATGACAGATTATACATATTCCTTGAAATAGCGCCGCGGTTACTCCACCTTCGAAATGACATGCTTGAGAATGGCTCTTCCCCGGATGTCATTGCGGGCGAGCCGTGAAACGGCGAAGGAAGGACAATAATGCGGGAACCTGCCATGCTGAGCGGAGCGAAACATCTCGTTCTTTGAAAAGAATGGGGCTTCTTGCCATGAACGAGATTCTTCGATATCGCTCCCCGCTCCCTTCGATCGGGGAGATTCTCATTGGGCTAGGCATCTCCGACAAACGAGTGCTAGAATGCTCCTATGCGTGGCGAGCTACCTCAACCCGACCGTGACCGACTGAGCACCCTAACGGCGCTGGTGATCCTGAGCTATGCCTTAATACGGATCGTGGTTCTGCCTATCTTCTCGACGGAGCTCACTTTCGCCGGTCTGATCTTCGAATTAAAGGTGGATACCCGCTTGATCATGCTCGCGCTTGTCGCCGCTCTTACTGTTGCCGGGGCAGACTGGCTGATCCAGTCTCACCCAGCACAAAAATCAGGCGAACGAACTTTCGAGCATTGGATCGTCCCCGGCTTGACCGCACTCGCAGCGGGGACCATCCTGACGCGCTTGCCGGAAGGACCTGCTCTTTGGATCGGGTTAACGGCTGGGGCAACACTTTTAATGGCGGTTCTCCTGGCGGAGTTTCTGATCCACGATCCAGCAGACCCCCGACACGACCTCGCCGCGGTGGTTTTAAGAACGCTCGCCTTTCTCCTCCTGGTAGGTATTCTCTTTACAATGCACGCCATCGATTTACGCTCTGTATACCGTGTCCCGCTGTCATTGGCAATTGTTACAGTTATCAGTTGGCGATTGCTGAAACTTTCTACCTCCGCTAACGGCCAGGCGATAGTTTTCGCCTTGATCGGCGGCGGGATTTCGGCGCAGCTTGTATGGGCATTGCACTACTGGCCTTTGCCCTCATTTCGATTTGCTTTGATCGTCGGTCTGTTTGTTTATATCAGCATTGGGTTGATGGAGACTATGCGCGCTGGGGAAATGAGCAGAGCACGACTGGTAGAGTTTGCCGCTGTCGCGCTTGTTGGCTTAACGGGGATCCTCGTGTTCTCGTGACAACCGCGCTTTCAAGTAGGCAATGCGCAATTACTTTTACAGGGATAACCACGAAATCTTCTTGAGATTAATCGAAATTAGTTACTCCGCCTGTTGCCTCGATTTTAGGTTATCTTCCTGGATTTTTCTGCGAGCACGCCACCCCACAAGGCGCTCATCACCCTTAAATAACCGTTGAATATTCGGCCGCAGAGCCCAGATCACCAATAGCTCCACCAGGATTGCATAGCCGACGTACGCCCAGGGGCCGAGACCGAGTGCTGCCCGAACCGCGAAGATGATCCCGGCCAGGAATGACACACTCAATGTTGTCACTGAAGCGTAGCCAATCCCGTAATATATCGCGGCCACGAGTGGGAGGATTATTACCCCCGACGGTGCCCATAATCCCACTGCCGCACCAAAAGAGCACGCGCCACCCGCGCCGCCTCGTAATCTAATCTTGCCGTCTTCTCGTTGGAGCAGGAAGATGGAATAGTTATGTCCCAGGATCGCGAGGGCTCCGGCGACTGCCTCAATCCAAGGTTCTCCGCCTGTGAGTGCACGTGCCACCCAGACAGCGACGGCAGCCTTTAATACATCCACAATCACGGTTCCTGCTCCAGCCCAAACGCCCGCGACCCGCATTACGTTTGTCGCCCCCGTTCTGCCGCTGTACCACTTTGTGATGTCCCGTCTTCTGATAAGCTTCACCATCCATAATCCAACGGGGATCGATCCCAGAAAATATCCTGCTATGAGTGCGATGACACTCTTAACCCACATAGCGCCTCCTGATTGCGATTACCACGTTAGAAAACCCCAAGACCCAGAAGATGTTACGGACCATCCACGCTGATTCCGACGAGAAAATATCCCTCTGCCGGGTCGATGCAATAGGCCTGACAGGTCCAATTTTCATCGTGTGGGTACCAGATAATATGAATTACCTCCGGCGTGGCACACTCCCGAATATCCGAGTCGGAGGGATGTTGCGGCCCCGCTGGATGCGAGTGGTAGATGCCGATAAGTTCCCCCCCCTCCTCTTCAATTTTGTAGTAAGCATCGATCTGCTCCTGCGGAACCATTTGGAAACGTGTCGATGATTGCAGCATATTCGTGACGGGGATCACCCACTCGACACGATCCTTGAAGCCTCCCAAGATTCCACAGCCCTCTTCCGGATAGCAGTTTTCGACATGGCGGCGCATCTCTTCGATTTGCTTGCGGGATACGGATAGCTTCCTGCCTGGTGTAATTTTCATCTATTCGTCACGTTTGCCGAAAAGCGGAGATAGAGAGAGCCAATAAGAAGGAGGCAATGTTAATTTTTCCAGCGTCTCCATCAAGCGAGACTCCCCCGAATACTTCTGTGTAATAAAAGCAACGGTATCTCAGTATACCGCCCCCCGTTAACCTCTGATGGTTACTCAAGCTCCACTAAACTTCTCTGACGAAATCAAGCGTTCGTAATCTTCTGAATTGAACGATGTCGGTTAATAACAACAAAAGAGGGAGCCAGAATGGCTCCCTCAGTGTTCCATTCAATTATTGTGAGCTAGCCTTCTAGCACACTATACCCCGGACCATCCGTGAAGAAGTCATAATTTGGCTGAATGCCAGGAGTAAGATCGACAACCTCACCAGCCTCAAGAATCTTCGTATGCTCCAGGTGTACGGCCTCGCCATGGTGGTTCTCGCCATCGTAAACCGTATCGAAGCCAGCAGTTCCCGCTGGCATACTCAGGTATTCACCGCCCTTGGCGGCGTAGTCGGATGGCACTTCGTCTTCAGTGAAGATTGCCTCAAGCGGGCATTCAGGGATGCACGCCCCACAATCGATGCATGTGTCCGGGTCAATGTAGTACCACGGCCATTTCTCGGCCGGTTTCCCGGGAACGATGCACTCCACAGGGCATACCTCTACACAGCCCGAATCGCGAAGGCATAAGCTGGTGATGATGTGGGTCATTTATTCAAACCTCCAATGTGATAATTGAGAGACGGAGCGAGTATTACCCCTCTGCCCTCTGCAAGACAGATTATCCTTCAAAACGCCGTGCCACTTCCTTCCAGTTCACGACATTCCACCAGGCGGCGACATAATCTGGTCTACGGTTCTGATACTTAAGGTAATAGGCATGTTCCCAAACGTCAAGTCCCAAAATGGGCTTCAGCCCAGCGGAGATTGGTGAGTCTTGATTCGCAGTCGAGCGCACTTGAAGCCCGCCAGAACCGTCAAGGACCAACCATGCCCAGCCGCTTCCGAAGCGAGTCGCAGCTGCCTTCGAGAAGACATCCTTGAAACTGTCGAAATCCCCAAAGGCTGCAAGGATGGAATCGCCGAGCGCTCCGCTCGGCTCTCCACCTGCACCGGGCGCCATCGATCTCCAAAAGAGCGAATGGTTTGCGTGGCCCCCAGCGTTATTACGTAAAGCTGTGCGGATATCCTCTGGAAGTGCCGATAAATCCGAAAGCAATTCTTCCACCGATTTCGACTGCAGCTCTGGATATTTCTCCAACGCTGTATTCGTGTTATTCACATAACCCTGATGATGTTTGGTATGATGAATCTCCATCGTTCGGGCATCGATATGTGGTTCTAGTGCATCGTAGGGATAATCAAGCTCAGGTAGTTTAAAAGCCACTTCCTTTTCCCTCCTTCCATACTAACCACTATACTAATTTACCAATATTTTTCAATGATATTTGGCAAACGGATTGTAGTCGTCCGAATCAGAATTTGTCAAGCGAGACGGTATCTATGAGGCAACCTGGACCAACATCCGCACCTAAAGGGAACGATCGCAGCAAAGCCCGTATACCTCCAGTTCTTGCATTAGGGCTGGGGATCTTCGCGGCCTCTACCTCGTCTATTTTGGTTCGCTTCGCCCAAATCGATGCCCCGTCGCTGGTAATCGCAGCATATCGCTTGACCCTCGCCTCTTTAATCCTAGCACCCTTCCTTTTCCGCCAGCGTGAAAAACTGCGCGAGGTCTCCACATCAGAATATAAATTGGCGTTCCTTTCGGGACTATTTCTCGCCCTGCACTTTGGTACATGGATCACCTCACTCGAATACACCAGCGTCACAAGCTCTGTAGTTCTCGTTCAAACAACCCCTCTTTTCGTTGCAGCGCTCTCCCCCCTTCTCCTCGGGGAGAGACCTTCATGGCGCACTTTGATCGGTCTAGGATTAGCATTCTGCGGCGGAATGATGATCGCCTTCAGTGATTTCTGTGCTTTCAGTGAGGGATTTTTATGTGCTGCCACAGCGTCGGGCAACGGAACGAACGTACTGCTCGGCGACCTGCTCGCGCTATTGGGAGGCGCAACCGGTGCAGCATATCTCATTATCGGGCGCCGCCTTCGGGCTGACCTTTCACTCCTCACCTATATCGGTCTTGTGTATTCCTCTGCGGCGATCTTCTTGATCATAGCCGTCATTTCATTTGGGTATGACTTGTTTGGATACGCACCAATTACATACCTATGGTTCCTACTGCTGGCAATCATCCCCCAATTAATGGCCCATTCAACTTATAATTGGGCATTGCGGTACTTACCCGCCACAAAGGTATCGATCACCCTTTTAGGCGAGCCGATTTCTGCGGCAATCTTAGCCTTTCTTGTGCTTGGCGAGCTGCCATCACCATTGCGAATCGCCGGTGCGGCAATAGTTTTATTCGGGGTCGCTTCAGCGCTGTTCCGAAATGACTCCCGAGATAAAGCGGCGGATTGAATACAGAGCGAGTGCAAACCCAAACAGGAGTTATCCAATGCAGACCAGATGTTACCGTTGCGGCAGGAGTTTCCATATCAAGAAAGAGGAAATCGCCTTCGCTCTTGAAGCTCTCGAGGAGAGCGAAGGGGCTCATTACGATGTACGCTGTCCAAGCTGCCGACATACAAACCGCATCTCCATCGACCAGTTAAGAAAAGCGGCTCCAAAGAGCGAAGAGATCGAAGACAGCGATGAGGGCAGCAAACAGGAATAACGAATTGAACTCGCTCTTTAGATTCACCTGGGCTATTTTGATTTTGCTCCTCATGAGCGCCTGCGGAGGATTTCCAGGAGCACATCAATTCGAGTATCAACACCTGCGTGCACTCGATCCAGCCGAAACAGGTCTGCCTGAGATGGATCTCATCGCCCTGTACTACCACACCGCGGGCGGTGAAACCCATCTCCGAATTGATCTCCTCGATTTCCAAGATTCCTCTGAGTTTGATTTATACATTGCCTTCGATAGCAGACCCGGCGGTTCACACCAACTTCCTCTTAAGGACTGTGCCAGCTTGGATTGGGACCTGCTTATCCGTGTCCCTGCCTTCGGATCTCCTGATCTCTTCAATGCATCCTTGGAACCCAGTCGGGCTGAGAATGTCGGAGTCAATATAGACTCCACTTTGGATATCATCTCGCTCACAATCCCTCCTTCACTTCTTGACCATCCCGGGCCAATCAGATTGCAGGTCTTCACTTCGTTTCCGGGAGGAAACCGGGTAGTTGACACTCTCGGACCAGTCCTCTCTGATATTCATCCACCTCAAAGGGTGAATCTTCTGCTGACCTTCTGGAATGTCTTCTCCAGCCATACTCCAGCCCAGGCTTTACGAACTTGGAGTGGAGCACACACAGGTCCTTCCGGAGAGCGATTCGGGCTCCGTCACCTATTAGATGCCGTGAACGAGACGGGAGTTCCGATCACATTACTCGATGCGAAGAACCCGCACACCCTCGCGGGGTTGGATTACCTTGGGACATTGGATCAAGTCCAGGCTTTGGACCATCGAAGGCTGTTATCCCTCCCTGATAGTTTACCGGCAGCAAGTGCTCTGCCCGAGTGGCTCATTGAACGCATGATCACAACTGACCTTGATTCCATACGAGCATTTGGCTTCTCAGCTTCTCCGATTACGGCGATGATCACCGAAGAACCCGATAAGGATGCCATCGAATTGTTGAGAGAGCTCGATTACAAAGCATTATTTTCTCCCATTTATCAAAGTTCAGGCGCCGGCCCCGGTTACTCCCTCACTCGATCAGGGAC
>JBARSI010000106.1:0-1632 GCA_049644665.1 Anaerolineales bacterium | reverse complement strand
TGTTCCAGACCGTCGCCGACCTCCTGAAGCTGGTCACGAAGGAATTAATAACCCCCACCGGGGCAGACGTCATTCCGTATAACCTGGCGCCGCTGCTGGCGGTAATGGCGGTTGTCGGAATTTGGGCAGTAATTCCGCTCGCGCCGACGCTCATCGGTGCGCACATCAACATCGGTGTCTTGTACGTCGTCGCAATTGGGACGATCGGGACACTCGGAATCATGATCGCCGGAATGTCTTCGAATAACAAGTATGCCCTATTGGGTGCCTTCCGCACCGTAGCGATGATGGTTTCGTACGCAATACCGATGATGTTAGCCTTACTTATCCCTGTTATCCTGAGCGGGTCGATGGACCTGGCGACCATCGTTGAAGCACAGAGCCCGATTGTTTTCATAATTCTGACGCCGGTTGGAGCGCTGGTATTCTTCATAAGCTCGCTTGCAGAGGTGGGCCGGGCGCCTTTCGATCTGCTCGAGGCGGAGTCCGAAATTGTGGCCGGTTTCCATATCGAATACTCGGGTTTGAAGTTCGGGATGTTCTTCGTGGCGGAATTCCTGCATGCTTTTACGATCTCAGCCCTGACCGCCACGCTATTCCTCGGCGGCTGGAGAGGTCCCTGGGCGGAGATGTACCCCTTGCTTGGATTGTTCTACTTCCTAATTAAAACATCCATCGTTTACTTCGTCGTCATCTGGATCCGCGGTTCGTTCCCGCGCATCCGTATCGACCATATGAACAACCTCAATTGGAAAACGATTACACCTTTGGCATTGGCGAGCTTGATTTTTACAGCAATTGCCGAGAAGGTGGCAACAGAGTATGGAATTAACCGGCTCGGAATTCACGTGAGCGCCAATGTTTTCTTATTTATGATCACCCTGGCGGCGATTCGCTTTAACGCCCGCGCGGCACGTTCACGATTCGAAGCAAGCAGCGCGCAGAAGACGATCGCGACCTCCAGTGGGTCGTCAACGGGAAGTTAGTTCGATGAGAGTATGCGGATGCTGACTCTGACTCAAATTGTATTTCTCATCGCTGCGGCGATTACCTTACTCGCGGCTTTAATGGTGGTCACCAGCCGTTCCATGGTGCACGCCGCACTTTGGTTGATCATGGCCTTGGCGGGAGTTGCGGTGTTCTTCGTCCTGCTGAACGCAAGTTTCCTGGCGGTCGTGCAGGTCGCAGTTTATATCGACGCCATTGCGATCATGATCATCATCGTGGTCATGCTCACCCGACACTCGATGGGGGTTCAAGATCGACAGAGAAGTAAAACCTGGTGGGCGGCTGTAATTGCCGCTCTTCTGCTGTTTGGCGGCTTGGTGTTGATGTTCACCCAAGCCCCACTGCTGGGCGCTGAAGCACCTGCTCTCACAATGGGAGCGGAAGCTTTGATCGAGGAGCTTGGGCTGGCTCTGGTTGATGTAGACCGCTACATCATTCCCTTCGAGGTCGCCTCGGTGCTTTTGCTGGCAGCAATGGTTGGTTCGATCATCGTCGCCTGGCCCGGCCGGGCAAGCCAGGAGCAGGAGGACGAGTCATGATCCCCTTATCCTGGTACATCATTTTAGGCGCAGGCCTTTTCAGCATCGGCATCTACGGCGCACTGGCGCGACGGAATGCTTTGGC
>JBARSI010000105.1:0-2555 GCA_049644665.1 Anaerolineales bacterium | reverse complement strand
TGAGTAAGCCGACATAATTAGATAGGTAAAACGTTATTGAAAGCGCGGCTATAAGAATGCGCCCACTACGAATCGCGGCGATAAGCCTACTTGTTCTCTACGCGGCATTTACTGCATACGTCAGCCTCGGACCGCTGCTTGGCTTTCCGACGGTACACGGGAACAGCGTTCCCTGGCTCACATTGATCGCGACGGCATTTGCCATTACCCATGCATTAACCTACATCGGCTGGCGAAAAACATTCATTCTATTTGCGTTGACCTACATCGTAAGCCTGCTTTTTGAGAGTGTCGGGGTTGCGACAGGGTGGATCTATGGCCCCTATCACTATACGGAACAGCTGGGTCCCCGCTTCCTGGGCCTGGTTCCCTACTTGATCCCTTTGGCGTGGTTCATGATAAGTTATCCATCGCTGGTGATCGCTGAAGGGATCATCGGCTACCGATCATTAGATGCCAAATGGCGCAGGTTACGCGTGGCAGCATTGGCCGCGGTGGTCATGACGGCCTGGGACCTGGTCTTAGATCCAATAATGGTGAAGATGGGACATTGGGTCTGGGAGGTCGAAGGCGCATATTTCGGGGTGCCGCTGCATAATTATCTAGGCTGGCTGGTCACGACATTCAGCATCTTCATCCTTTACAAATGGGCAACGGGGCCTCCTACACATAAGGCTCAGGAAGCATCCGACCAAAGCTTCCTGATGCTCGCTTCAGGTTCCTATGCCAGTACAGTGGCCGGAAACACGCTGGCCGCGCTGCAAATGGGATTGGTCGGTCCAGCGCTGATTGGTTTTTTCGGTGCGGGAGCATTCGCGCTGCTGAGCCTATTCAATCTGGGTGGTGGACGATCATCCAAACGTGATTGACAGCTCGCTTGAGAGCCAGCGTCACCCTCTATCAAAAAGACCTGCAACCAAATTCACCACGGCTGCTTCAACGTGGCAGCGATAGGGCTCAACCGGGCAGCCGACGTAGACGCCAATCGATCCTCCGGAATCCCCCTTTTCCTCCACGGAAACACCAGGTATACACCCGGGCCGGGTGTCTTGGTCAAGAAACAGCTTGTTATTCCGAATAACATACCTGAACGCCAGTATTGATTGAATGCAAAAACAATTCGTTTTTGCGTGATGGGTAAAAAAACCAACCCCTACCCTCGCTGCTTGATATCGGCAAGCGCGGGCGGGGGTTGGTCTCTAGGAATGTGGATCTGTGTCAGAACGCGGTTTCAGTCTGGCGTTGTGGCGTTATCGCTTTTTATCCTCTATAAAGCGCCGAGTAGTCCCCGGGAATGACATATCTAGCGCGGTCCACAACATCCAGGCGAGGCCGCCCATC
Source organism: Anaerolineales bacterium (assembly GCA_049644665.1). GTDB lineage: Bacteria > Chloroflexota > Anaerolineae > Anaerolineales > E44-bin32 > E44-bin32. The sequence continues at coordinate 1,214 of JBARSI010000105.1, read as the reverse complement.
GTCAGGGCAGCGCCTCCAATGATGAGAGGCGTTCGCAGGACATGGACCCAGTTAACCCCCTCAAAGGTATGGGAGGGGCCAATCCAGATCGAAGCAGTAATTACAATAATTCCTGCTACGATTGCAGCGAGACCACCGGCAGTTGAACGGTCGGAGCCCGTTCCAGAGTCGGAAAAGTCGACACGATCGCGAATGCCCGGCAGCCTGAGTGCCAGGAAGAACAACAGGGGCACAAAGTTGCTGAAGAATTTCACATTAGCGGGCGTAGCCTTGCCTCGTATTTGAAGGGAAAGATAAAACTGGATGCCGGCGACAATGCTGCCTATCACAAGTAGTATGACGGCATTTCTGAAAGCGTTCTTACCGCCGCGAATAAGACCCATGACTGACCATACGCAGAGAATCCCGATGATGATCGTGGTGATCATGAGCGTTCGATACTCCAATTGGTAGTCAAAAAATACCCACATCGGTGGAAATTGCTTTGTTAAGAACGCAGCGCATACGGTGCCAATGCCGCCGAGAATGTTCATAGAAGCGGCTAGACCCATGAGAACGATGGCTGTGATGCGTAGCCCTTTACTCTGTTGAGAATTCATGATGATTTATCCTCCTGTTGCGATAGGCTCAATATAATATCGTTCGAATTGCTAAGATCCAGCGACAATCGTTTTCCGCAATGCCCTGGAGTCCCCCGTCCAGGAAGGGATCTATGCACTGGTGCCCTCTTGTGGCTAATTCACATCCGCCGACAAGTCCCATGGGTTGCTGGGATAATGACAGCGGTCACAACTGGCTTCTAGTTGAGTGTTATGTGATGTGAACGGGTAGGAAACCCCTTCCGAATCCGGAGGCAAGAATGTGGTCCAGGCACCCAGATCATCGTCTGGATTGACCACCATTTCGCCAGCGTCGTGGCAAGCCACACAGGATACGGACTCGTGCGCTTCGTCGTGCCCGGGAACATCCGCACCCATGTCGTCGTGGCATCCAGCCGCGCCGCACGATACTGTTTTGGTGTTATGGGCGTCGTGGCAGTCTGTACAGGAATAGTCCGCATGTGCTCCGCCCACGACAACAGCCGTGTGGCCAGGTAAATCGAGGTCGGGATCGGCGTGGCATTTTCCACACAATTCCGTGGATGAAGCCACCTGCTCATATTCCTTGATTTGCAGGAATAAAAGCCAGGCGAATTCAGGTTCAACTTCGTCGTT
>JBARSI010000104.1:0-9428 GCA_049644665.1 Anaerolineales bacterium | reverse complement strand
TACTGGTTGTACCCCGTGCTGGACTTCAAATAAAGGGTTTGGGATAAAATTGAAGGGTTGCCGCTTATAGGTCAAAATCCCCGTTTGTTCTTGAGGGAAGATCCGCTTGCCTAATCCAGCAAGTTCTGCCTCGAGGAAATCTTCTCCACGATCGTTTCTCTTATGGAGAACCCCACATATCCAGTTTCCTGATTATTGAAGCGATGGATGATCCAACCGCGAATGCCCAAATAAAGGATCCCGATCCCTGCACCAAGAATCAGCCAGGTCAACATATATACGAGGGTGTCTAAGCATCCTGGTCCAAGAGGAATGGCAAGAAGCACGACCCCCAAGCACGCCAGGATAGCTCCCCAAACCACAACCCGTAGTGGTGCAGCAACACCATAGTTGAAGAATATTCGCAATAAAGTCGCTACAATCTTCCCGGGTGTGTAATTGCTTTTGCCAAGTGCCCGATCAAGATGCTGTACGGATACGTTCGCTGGGTTCGTGGCATGCATGAGTAGGAGTCCGCGTAGATATGGGTAAGGTGCCTTGTAGGCGCGGATTTTATCAGCAACGTCCCGCCTGAAAATGCGAAAATTCGTCACCGTTATGTCTCTTGGTTTCTTAAACAACACTCGATCGATCACCGCGATGCCGTGGCTGCCGACTCGGCGTATGAACCCATGCTTCTTCACGATGAACTTCGCAAAGACCACGTCGTGACCACCCTTCGCCTTCGTAATTAAGGAGCCTAGCTCTTCAGGGGGATTTTGCATGTCGTCGTCCATGTTGATAATGTAATCACCACTCGCCAGTTGGATTCCGCAGAAGATTGCCGTGTGCTGTCCGTAGTTCCGGCTAAGATCAACGGCGATGATGTTGGCGTTGTTGTGAGCCTTATCGGCTATTACATCCCAACTGTTGTCCTTGCTTCCGTCGTTGACCAGAATCAACTCGAAATTCCAGCCATGCCCCTTGAAGAAGGCGACCGTTCGGTCGATCGTTTCCCCAACGATCCCTCCGCTGTTGTAGACTGGGATGACAACGCTGTACATGATGGATGCCATCTTTCTCAGGTGTGATGTCCTTGCCCTTGAATGAATGGATCACTTGACCGATGAAATCTAGATAACGTTATTAGATCGGGCGCCTAGCATGATCCTCCGCAGAGCGGTGATGACATCGACTACATCCTCATCGGAAAGCGCAGAGGAGAACGGGAGAGAGATCGTTCGTTCCGAAACATGAAACGCTTGTGGGTAATCCTGAGGCCGGAACCCATAGGTCTTCCTATAGTACGAGTGTAGGTGCAGGGAGATGAAGTGCACGCCAGCGCCGATGTTTTTCTGCTTTAATGCAAGAATTACATCATCGCGAGTGATGTCGAGTGCATCGGTGTCGATCAACAAGGTGTACAGATGACGCGCATGGCGGATACCGGGAAGCACAGGCGTAGGCGTTGTAACCGGCAGATCTTGAAACGCCTGGTCGTACATTTTCCAGATCGCCTCTCTACGTTCCATGTTCGACTCAATCCGCGCCAGTTGATTCATCCCGATCGCCGCCTCAAGATCGGTCATGTTGTAGCTGTAGCTTGGTTCGAGGACTTCGTAATGCTGGTGTCCTTCCTCAGAGTATCGTTTCCAGGCGTCTTTGCTTATCCCGTGATGGCTCATGAGCCGGATATGTTCGGCCCGAGCACCATCTTCCAGCGTAAGCATGCCTCCTTCGCCTGTGACCACGTTTTTCGTGACGTAGAAAGAAAACGCCGTTAGATCGCCGAGTGTTCCTATATTTCGGCCTTCATATTGTGCGCCAATGGCGTGAGCCGCATCTTCGATCACGACAAGCCCATGTCGTTGAGCGATCTCGAGGATCTTCGTCATGTCGCAGGGTCGACCGGCGTAGTGAACCGGAATAATTGCTTTCGTGCGCGGCGTGATCGCAGTCTGGATAAGAGCCGGATCAATATTCTGTGTATCTCTATCGATATCCACGAAAACAGGTGTAGCCCCGACGAGGACGATAACGTTCGCGGTCGAGGCGAAGGTCATCGGGCTGGTAATCACTTCATCGCCTGGGCCAATCCCATACTCCAATAGGGATAAGTGAAGCGCCGCGGTGCAGGAACTGACTGCCACGGCATATTTAGCCCCAACGTACTTACAAAATTCAAGTTCGAACCGCGTCACACGCGGCCCAGTCCCGATCCAGCCGGACTCCATCGTCGCCACAACTTCGTCGATTTCAGGCCGCCGAAGATCTGGTTTGCCGAAAACAAGAAATTCTTTGCGAGGAAGGCGCTCCCCAGGCTTGTCCTCTTCTCTCATTGGTTACACCTTATACCCAATTGTTGGTGACGACCCTATTGATCTATCTTCGAATAATCCTAAGTTGATACCTCGTCGCTGCACTGTTGTGTCATTGCGTGGAATACTCGTTATTCCGTATTCACTCCAACGGATTGTTTCAGTCAGTCATCGCAACCTTCCTGGGACCAACGTTTCCTGCGGCGGCGGACCCATCCGCCCGCGAAGACCATCCCAGGTTCCTTGAAATGAAGATCGCAGCTTCGCGCTTCGCTCTTCTTCGGTAAGCAGCATGCGTAAGGTGATGAAAGCGCTCGCCACGATTTCGTACACCAGCCAGTGAGGGAAGCGGAAAGCGTAGGTTTTTAGCATTTGTACTCGGTTTCTTCCAATGGTGTACCACCGCAAAGGAGAATGATGCGTCGGATAAACTTGGACAGTACCAATCTTAGTCCTAGTGCGCTTCCCTAAGTGGTGGTCGATGCTGGCCGAACAGGTGGCGGCGAGCCTCCAGCCGTGGACCTGTAATCGCAGACAGAACTCGGTATCCACATAATCAATGAAGAAATCCTCCCGGTAGCCATCCAGGGCATTAAAAGCGGCAATGCGCAAAAGGGTGCCCGAGGTGATGGCGGTGGTGATGTCCTCGATCACGGCATTGCTGCAGGCGACGCGGCGGAAGAGAAAACCCCGGGAGCGAGTCAGAAAGGGCGCCATACGCCCTGTGCTGGCATCGATGATCCTGGGCGCCAAAATCGCAGTTTCGTCTGGATTGATGAGCCGCGAATAGCCCTGGCAGAGTTCCTCAATCATGTCTGGAGTCGGTTTGCTGTCTTGATCAAGCATGAGCGCCCATGCACAACCATGATCGGCGACGAAGCGAATGCCCTGGTTTAACCCCGCTGCGACACCAAGATTTTGCTCGTTCAAGAGGAGGGTACAGCCCACATCAGCGGTGAGCGATTGAAGCCAATCCTTGATTTCCTGTTGAGAATCGTTGTCAACGACGATGACCTCCCCAACATGACCGACGATGGACCGCAACACGGATTCCAATCCCTGACCCGGCTGATGGGTCACGACGACGGCGCCGATATTCTCCCGGGAGGGGATCTCTCCGTTGGCTTTGTTTCGGTCAGACATGATGGTTATGCTTGAATCCTCGATGTGGAACCCCTGATTCCAGTCTTATTGTCCGCAAAGTGTGCGAGATTTGCAAACCGGTCAACAGGAAGAGTAATCGCCCAGTGTTTTACTACACGTTCGTGTTTGTCCATGGGATCATCATGTTATGGACGGACGAATCTGTCCCCTGATTTCTGTTTGCCTGTTCTATAATCATAACCCAGGGAAGTATGGAACCAACCAAAGAAAAGGACATTCTTCCCCTTGATCGTAAGAGATATTTCCATCATGATAGGGAAGTGTTCTGATCCTGCTCCACAAGTTCAACATCATTCTGTATGAAGAAGTGATCTTAATTGTCGTTAAAACCAGCAGACCAAAGGCAACTCCTTGAAACTTGATCGAACCACGCCTGCACTTCGGCTGATCCTCATTCTGTTATCGGTTTTCTCTATGCTTCTCGGCTGGTCAGTCATCCAATTCGATGCTGCCGCTGAAGAAGCAAAGGTGCAACTCTCCTCCAACCGTCTCGATCCACCCGGTCCTTATAAACTTTACCTCCCGCTGGTCATCGTCCCTCCGCGCACGCCCTCCGACCTCGAAATCACCCAGGCCGTCCAGCAGCCGGGCAACCCGGTGCGGTTGATTGCCGGGCGGACCACGATCGTGCGCTATACGCTCGTTGATGAGACGGTCTACACAGGCGTTGACGCCTTTTTATACGGCTATCGAGAAGGGATTCCGCTTCCCGGCTCCCCACTACCGGCGCTGAATAACCCGCGTACCCTTGAGCCAGTCGCCAACCGGAACGATTGGAACGACACTTTCAACTTCGAGCTGCCAGCTTCCTGGACCAGCGGGACAGTCGAACTGTGGGGTTCGGCCAGCAATGGCACGACCTATGAGATCGTCGAAGGTCCGATGAGTGCTACCTTCACACAGAACGACCCGCTGGCTGTCACCGTCGTGCCCATCGCCTACACCTGCACTTCGGGTGGCACCGGTACAACCACGCCGACGGGTCCTTTCGAATATCTCATCGAAGATGCTTATAAGCTTTACCCTGTGCCGAGTACGGATATGGTTGTCCATACCCCCGTCACCTATTCGGGACCGTGTTATAACGGCCAACCCTATCCTGACTATGACGCCGACGATTGGCACAATATGCTCTATGCGATTAGAGATGTGTGGATTGGTGAGGGCAGGCCGAACCGATACTATTATGGCCTGGTGGATATCTATTGTGGTGGATCTTGCATTGCGGGGCTCGGATACGTTGGATGGAATAAGGCCGCTGTGGGGTGGAACGGGTGGGGCGTCGCTCACAACGGTGCCAGCGGTACCCATGCCCACGAGGTTGGTCACAATCATGGTCTCGCCCATGCGCCGGGCTGTGGCGCAGGCGATCCGGATCCGAGTTACCCCTATGCCAGTGGCCTGATCGGCGATGGAGCAGACCCTAATTATGGCTACGACATCATCACCGATGGGATCAAACCCTATTCATCCTACTATGATTTTATGACGTATTGCTCCTCCGATTGGATCTCCGACTATCACAACGAAAAGCTATATGCCTGGTCACAAGCCCAGGCGTCCATGGCTCCGGATATTGTGAGCCCGCCGCAAGACGCATTGCTCATCTCTGGTTCGCTGCGAGAGGATGGCTCGGTGGAGATCCGACCCGTCTTTCAACTCGAACAGGCGACGTTGCCCCCGCTCTCTGGGCCCTATGCCCTTGAGTTGCTCGATGCTTACGACGCCCAGCTCGCAACCTATAACTTCGAGATGGCAACCGCTGCCGCTGATGGAGTCGGTGGTGCGCGGGGCGGCGACGTGCAAAGCTTCCACCTCACGATCCCCTACACCCCCGGGATCGATCAGATCCGGGTCGTGAAAGAAGGCGAGGTGCTTGGAGTCCAGCGCTCAAAACGAGTGCCGCCCGGCCTGGCACTCGCACCAGACCAAGCACGCATTGAACAGGGCATGCTGCACGCCACCTGGGCTGGACCTACGGGGGCTTCCTACCTCGTGCGCCTATCGCTCGATGGAGGGAGCACCTGGCAAACCGTCGGGGTGAATCTGGACCGTCCGTCAATAGACCTGCCACTCGGGGATGTTGCGGGCGATTTACGGCTCGAGGTCCTCGCCAGCGATGGGATCCATACCGAGCGTATCGAAATCGGTCCTGTCTCCATAATCCACTAATCCTGGTCAGCGGCTCAAAATCTCCATACCTTAAAATAGGTTGAAGTCTCTCTTCGGCTGTTGTATGCTGATTGCACGTGATGAATCGCATTATCAGGCGTCGTATATCCTTCAATGGTAAGATCCTGGTTCGAGGGTTCTCACGCGCATAGATCATACAAACGACCTCAAGTGAGGTTTTTTGTTTAAATCCGACTGCTCCAGAATCCCGGTTTGGAGGGAGGGGACCATGAAAGTACGAATTCTTCTACGGGTGCTGTTAGCATTGATCCTCAGCATCACAGTTGCGGGCCAATTTCCGCAATCGGCGAGCGCCAACACTTACACCGTTATCAATACAAATAACTCGGGACTCGGCTCGCTGCGGCAGGCGATCGACGATGCCAACAGTAACCTGGGGTTGGATACCATCGATTTCGACATCACAGGCTGCTCAGGCGTATGTACGATTCAACTCACGAATCCTCTGCCGATTATCGATGACCCGGTGTACATCGATGGGTTGAGCCAAACAGGCGCTAGTGCGGGCGATTTGTGGGCGGGAACTGGCCATACTCTCCTCATCGAAATCGATGGCTCTTTGTTACCCTCATCGCCGAATGGGCTCTACATGACCGCGGGGAACAGTACGGTGCGGGGTCTGGTCATCAACAATTTCCCGGGCAATGGGATTTTCATCATGACCAATGGCGGAAATACGATCGAGACGAACTACATTGGCACAAATTCGACAGGCGTCGGAAACCTCGGGAATGAACTTAGCGGCATTGTTTTGAACAATGTTGGCTCGAACACGATCGGCGGCTCGGCTCCCGGAGCGGGCAACTTGATCTCCGGCAACGATGATTACGGGATCTATATTCAGGGATCATCTGCGGCCAGCAATCAAATCCAGGGTAATTTCATCGGTACAGATGTTGATGGGACGCAGAGGATTCGTAATGGACAGGGTGGTATCCTGATAAGCGATGCTCCCTGGAACGTGATTGGTGAGTCGACCGCCGGTGCTCGCAACCTGATCTCAGGCAATACTGGTTACGGCATCCTGATCTCGGGGACCGGTGCATTTATTAATTCAGTTCGAGGAAATTATATTGGTACAACCCGGCATGGCACTGTTTTACCCTATGATGTTGGGAACAGTTTGGATGGGATACGAATCACAAATAGCGACCACAACACGATCGGCGGAGACGCGTCTGGAGAGGGAAACTTGATCTCCGGTAACACCGGCGCAGGGATCGCTATATCCGGGAGCAATGCTCAGAACAATGATATCTTCGGCAACTCGATCGGCACCGATAAAAACGGAACGGCTGTCATTCCGAATGGCGGGGATGGGGTGAGCATCTCCAACGGCACGAAATATACCGATGTCGGCGGCGGAGCAGCGGGACAGGCTAATGTGATTTCGGGTAATGGGCTTGCTGGGGTCTATCTTACGGGGAGCGGGACATCATTCAACAACGTGGTGGGAAATTTTATCGGGACAGATGGCAGTGGAGCGGGGGCCCTCGGTAACAGTAGACATGGTGTTCAGATCCGCGCCATGGCCGAGCAAAATACGGTCGGGGGGGATACACCTGCTGAACGCAATGTGATCTCAGGCAATACCTGGAGCGGGGTTCAGGTTACGGGCTTGGGTACGGATTACAACCTCATCAAGGGGAATTTCATCGGCACGGATAGTACCGGCACATCCGCCTTACCAAATGAGAATGATGGTGTTCTGTTCGTTGAGGGTGCTCGCTGGAACACGATCGGGGGGACGAACCCCGGTGAGGGGAACCTGATTTCCGGCAACGCCTGGAGCGGCGTGTCTATTTATGGGAGCAATACCGATTCGAACTATGTGTTCGGAAACTTCGTTGGAACCGATGTGACTGGCACCAGCGATCTGGGGAATAGCTGGATTGGAGTTTTCATCGGGTACGATGCCGAAAATAACACTGTAGGTGGTTCTACAACCAATCATCGCAATGTGATTTCAGGAAACGACCTTGAAGGAATCCAATTGCGAGGCAGTGGGACACGGAACAACACGGTGATGGGCAACTACATCGGCTTGACAGTCGATGGTGAAATAGCTTTGGGGAATACCTTAGACGGGGTACTCATCTTCGACAGTGCCTCCAATAACATCGTTGGCGGGGATGTGCTCGGTGAGGGGAACGTCGTCTCAGGAAACGGCTCTTGTGGAGTTTCGATCTATGGATCAGGCACGGTAAGCAACATCGTATCCGGCAACTTCCTCGGGACCGATAAGGACGGCACTGACGCACATCCAAATGGGCTTCATGGCGTCTTCATCGGTTTATCGGCGACGGGCAATCGAGTGGGTGGAACCTCGACCGGGGAACGTAATGTTATCTCGGGCAATGCACAGGATGGAATTCGGATCGAGAACAGTGGCACCGGCTTCAACACGGTCGAGGGGAACTACATCGGCACAACCGCGAGCGGATTGTCCGGCTTGCATAACACAGGATCCGGCGTGTTGTTGCGCGATGGCGCGCAAAACAACACCGTGGGGGGGGATGTGCCTGCGGAGCGCAATATAATTTCGGGTAACTGGGGCAGCGGTGTTGCCCTCCGGGGTGCCAGCACCTCCGGGAATACGATCTCGGGGAACTATATCGGCGTCAACCCGACGGGAACGGTGGGGCTAGGTAACTCCGGGGAGGGGGTGTTTATTGACTCGGGTGCGCACAACAACACCATCGGCGGCATGGCGAGCGGCAGGGGCAACGTCATCGGCGATAACTCCCAGGGGATGCGCATCGACGGTGCAGGCACAGATGACAACACGGTGGCAGGCAACTATATCGGAACCGATCGGACAGGGATGATTGACCTAGGACATTTTCCTCAGAATGGTGTCATTATCTTGAATGGAGCATCGGATAACACGATCGGTCCTGGCAATACGATCGCCTACAACGCGGTTGACGGTGTACGGGTCTACGGTGCCAGCACGACCGGGAATAAAGTTACCAGAAATCGTATTTATCAAAACAGCGCAGAGGGCATCACCCTCGGATCGGGCGCCAACAATGGGATCCTCGCTCCGGTGATCACCGGTACATCGATGGGCCCGGTGACCATTACCGGGACTGTCCCAAGCTGCAGCGGCTGTACGATCGAGGTGTTCTCGAACCCGGATACGGATGGCGAGGGGAAGACCTATTTGGGGAGCACAACTGTGGCTGGGACGAGCTGGAGTTTGGTGGTCCCGGGCATCGGCGATCCCTACCTTACGGCTACTGTCACCCATGCAACGAACGGAACCTCCGAGTTCTCGGGCGTATTCGTTTCGACAGTCCGTTCAATATTCCTCCCGCTGATCATGCGCTGAGCGACATGTTTCCGTGTGTCGATGGAACCTATGTCATCAGCTTTCTGACAACTCGTGTTCAGAGCATCGGTACGCTGGAAAGGCGCAGGTTTGTTGCTGTGGCGTAGTGCGATCGTTTGGATTTTGGTAAGGAAAATAGGGGTTACCAACCCCTTGTTAAGGTGCCGAAAATCTTATATGATTTTATAGAAATTGTACGAACAATCTTTCAGGACAGCCATAAGAAGGAGGGGGGTGGGGTTAACCGCCGGCATGACGGGTAGCCGAAACCCAGCTTGATTAATCGCCCGACACGGCTCGCGTCGGGCTTTTAATTCCATCGCAGCATGCCTGTTTCATCTATGTGCCAACCCAATCACCGAAGGGAGATCCGATGACCCACAAACGCCACAGGAATACAAAACTCACCCTCTTGGTTCTAATCAGTCTTATCCTTGTAC
>JBARSI010000103.1:0-42478 GCA_049644665.1 Anaerolineales bacterium | reverse complement strand
CGCGGGGGATCCCGCCCACGCCCAGCGCCAGGTCCAGCGACAGCGACCCTGTCGGTATCGCTTCTACTTCCAGGTGATGCGCTTCTCCCAGCCGCATCACCGCTCCGTCTCCATAGCGTTTCTTGATATCTGTTACTGCAGCTTCCAGCGCTTTATCACGGTCACTGGCCATATTTTCTGCCTCTGCCATGTGTTGCTTAAGATGAAATTTGGGAATTACGGAAGTCTACCCGAGATTAAGATGACTCGCAAGCCAAACCATACACGCGTACCTAATCCTGGTGAATCCACACCCCTATTGATCCGTCACCACTCCGCCGCCTCATCCGCGATTCGATGTTCGCCCCGGGACAACCATGACGAATTAAAATAAGAGCGGTGGAGGTCTCTCCACCGCTCATAATTACTGCCCCGCCATGCCGTGTGCTGCGTGATTTTGAACCTGCTTTCGCAGGCGGGATCCTACCAGTGACTTTCGCCTTGGCCGAAGCCTATCGCGTTGTCCACCGGATGACGGACCCCATTTATCAAGTGTTGGCTCAAAATCTCTTGCTGCATCACGAGCACAGCAGGGACTGACATTGGTATACCACGTTCAATTCCAGTTGGCAATATTTCGCTATTAATCCTCGTCAATAATCCTCAAATGAAGGTCGGCTAATTGATTGGACTCAACCGGCGAGGGGGCATTTGCCATGACATCGCGCGCTGCTTGATTTTTCGGAAAGGCGATAACCTCGCGAATATGTTCCTCTCCAGCAAAGACGCGAACGAGCCGATCGATCCCCGGCGCGATGCCGCCGTGGGGTGGAGTACCATACTCAAACGCCTCGAGCATGTGGCCGAACCGCTCCCGAGCGACATCAGGCTCAAGACCAATTAAAGTGAATACCTTCTCTTGTAATTCCCGATCGTGGATACGGATGCTCCCGCCACCAACCTCCAACCCATTGAGTACCATGTCATATTGTTGGCCGCGTGCTTTTCCGGGATCAGAGTCTATCCACGAAATGTCCTCGGGCATCGGCGCGGTGAAGAGGTGATGACTCGGGTCCCAGCGTTTCTCATCCTCATTCCATCCCACAAAGGGAAAATCGATCACCCATGCAAACGCGAGAACCTCCGCATCGAGCAATCCCAGCCGCTCGCCGAGGTGGACGCGTAAACGCCCCAGGGATTCGAAGACAACCGCCGGCTTATCGGCTAAAAACAGGAGTAGATCGCCGGGTTCGGCTTCCAGCCTATGCAGAAAATCCTTGATCCGATCCTCCGCGAGGAACTTTGCAAACGAAGACCGATGCTCCCCTTTCTCATCAAGCGCCAGGTATGCTAAACCCTTGGCTCCAAACTGCGAGACGAAGGCTGTCAGTTCCTCGATTTCCTTCCGGCTGAAGCTTCCAGATCCTTTTACGTTTATGCCGCGGACTTCTCCACCCTTCTCAACCACTTTTTCAAAAACCTGGAACCCCGACTCCATCGCCAAATCCGTCACGTTTTTCAATTCCAGCCCAAAACGGATATCCGGCGCATCTCGTCCAAAGCGCTCTAGCGCTTCGTGATAAGTGATCCGCGGCCAGGGCTTGTGCATCAACTTTCTCCCGGGAAGCAATGTCTCCACCATCGTGGTGAATAGCTCCTCCGAAAGCGCCATAATGTCCTCACGATCGACGAAGGACATCTCGAGATCCAATTGTGTGAACTCCGGCTGGCGATCTCCACGCTGGTCTTCATCACGGAAACAGCGGGCAATCTGGAAATAACGCTCTAAACCTGCAACCATGAGTAGCTGCTTGAGCTGCTGAGGCGATTGCGGTAGAGCGAAGAACTCCCCCGGATGAACGCGAGAGGGAACCAGATAATCTCGCGCCCCCTCGGGTGTTGTCTTGAAGAGAATCGGGGTCTCCACTTCCCAGAAATCACGTTCGTTGAGGAAGTCGCGAATGTACTTGACAACCCGATGACGAAGCTCCAGGTTGCTTCTCATGCGCTCACGCCTGAGGTCCAGATATCGATACTTCAGGCGTACCATCTCGTCTACCTCAGACTCATCGTTGATCGCAAACGGAGGCGTTTTCGCCGGGTTTAAGACGATGATCTTCTGTATTTCCACCTCGATCTCACCTGAAGGTAGATCAGGGTTCACCATTCCTTCCGGCCGGCGCCGGACAATGCCCTCGATCTGCAGCACCCATTCATTGCGAATCTCAACCGCGGTTTCATGCGCCTCGGGCGCTTTCTCCGGATTGGCGACAATCTGTGCAATACCCGAGCGATCGCGCAGGTCGATAAAGGTCACCCCCCCATGATCCCGGCGTCGATTCACCCACCCTGCAAGTGTCACATGTTCGCCTATATGGTCCGATCTCAGCTCGCCGCATCCGTGAGTTTTAAGCATCGTGCCTCCATACTGAAAAAAATACGCCGCCCGGTCTCAGTGATATCGGGCGGCGGCAGGTTCATTCTACACTCCGTTTACTTCATCAATGAACACCACACCCGATGTCGATTGGGATCGGGATTATTATTCAGGACCAGCAAAGTTGAACCAAGAACTAGCATGTGGCGATTATAGCACCCCTGATAATAACTAGGCAACGCAACTGTGCGCCTTCCCTCAATCAGAAAGCCATCACCTTTGATAAACGGTTACCTCCGTCTGATCTTATCGAGATCATCTGGAGTGTCGATGTCGAGCATCGCCGACTGCCCCCAATGCACAGCTTGTATAGGATAATCCTTGAATAAGACCCGTCCACCTTGATCACCGTGAATTTGACTGAGAGCCTCGAAGGTCGCGCGGTCGAAAAGAACAGGATTCCCCCATCTCTCACCGGTCCAAGGCGCCACGATCGGCTTTAAAGACATGCGCTGTTCCGCCACCAGAGCGCGCACAAGATTAGCATCAACAAGAGGCATATCCGCCAGGAGGAAAATAGCGCCATCCACATTGGGCGCCAGCACCTTAAGTCCCGCGCGCACGGAGCTGCTCTGCCCCTCAGCCCAGTCGGGGTTGCTGGCAATTTGAACCGGGATCTGCCCTAACGCTTCTTGTACAGCTAAGCCATCTGCCCCGAGCACAACAACAATCGGGTTGAGGCCCGCCTCTCGCGCCGCCCTGACTGATCTTCGAATTAGAGCTTCTCCTTCCCAGATCTCCACTAGCTTCGGACGGCCAAAGCGCTGCGATCCCCCTCCCGCCAAAATAATTCCGGCAATCCGCCCGTGCACTTCAACAACCGGATCCGCCTGCCGGACCTTCGCTAAAACAACTGATCCGATGCAATCGGTCTTCAGCGTTAGCTCAGCGATTTCACGCCCTTGCTCTATCGCATTCTGCGTTTCAGCCTTATTAAGAATTACCCGCACCTGCGCGCTCGGCGGAACTGCTTTTAAAGCTCCATTCATGTGCGCCAGGATCTCAGCCGCGTCCACCGGCAGTATGGTGTGGTTCTTCTTACACCCCAATATTTCTTTAACTCGTTCAGGTCGATAAACCAGATCGCCCTCCAGCGGTGCCCCAATAACATCAAGACCCATCAACGCCACGACGAGATCAACAGCCTGAGGTATGACCGGTTCATGCTCCGCAGGTGCTTTCAATGATCGGCCTCGAGCGCCATCCGCTTCAATTAGAACCACGGCACTCGAAGCGGCTGCCAATGGTAGCAGATCTGCCAGTAAATCTTCCTGAGGTGCGGTCCACTTCGGTTCTTCCGGCCATCTCTCACCGGTTACGAGCACGGATCTCTGCTCATGAAGAAGTGCGGGGAAGAGTCTCAGATCCTCCTTCGAGCGAAGGATGAGATGTTGAACAGCAAGATCTTTTTGATCCAGCGCTAATTTGGTGGTTGTCGTGATGAGAACAGGCGTCTCAGGAGTTAGTTCTTCAATCAACCGGCGGATGCTCGCAGATTTCCCGCCCGCGCCAACGAAAGCCACGATCTGCCCCGGTGAAATGCGCAGGGCTTTCGCCAGTTCCATCTCACTCACTCAACAATCTTCGTATATGGGGCTGTGAGAGCAACGCTTCGAGCACTCCACCGCCGATGGCAAGCGCTTTATCTGAAATTGAGAAGCAATAGGATGGGTCACCTCGTGGATCCAGGTCACCAATTTTCGCTGCCGCTTCGATGTGCACACCTTCATGCACCAGCCCGCGCAGCGCGCCATCGAAGAGAGCATTGACCGGCACACCAGCGACACGGGCAATCTCATCTCCAGCCTTGATCATGGAGCCGATCTCCTTACCGCTCTCGAGAACTCCACTGGCGGGTGCTCTCAATACCCGGTCTACATCGAAGCCTGCCACTGCTTCTGGAATACTCGTATCAGGTTCGGCGCTCCCCTGCCAGATAACACGTCCCATATTGTGCCCGCGGTTGGTCTCAATCACTGCGTGACAGTTGACCCCGGCTGTGAATCCCGGCCCGAGTCCGATCGTGAATTGGAACGGATCCAGAGTCACCTCAGGTGAAGTTTTCCGCATGCGTCCATCGACCAGAGCCAAAGAGTTTATACGTTTTGTCAAGCGCGCCGCAGGATCGACAAGCACCGGAACAACGCCCTCGATGTGGAATTGTGGAATTTGTTCTGAATCGGGGGTGAAGACCCCCCGGACTCCGCCCACTTCTATCTCTCCCGCATAAACAGCTTCGGCAAAGGCGACACCCCGCCGGACGGCCAGTGGCTGCTGGATTTCGAGTACGACGATGTCGAATCCGCAACGATGCAGGCGCACCGCGACCCCTGTCGCCAGGTCACCACCACCCCGAATAATGATGAGTGGTCTCTCCATTTGCACGGTTATTGGATCTTTCCCATGCCGCGTAGGACTCGTTCGGGCGTTAACGGAAACGAATCAAACCAGGTGCCGAGTGCATCATGAACCGCGGCGATAACGGCAGGCGCCAGAGGGATGAAGGGCATCTCAGCCATTCCCCGCGCCCCCCAGGGCCCAATGGGATCGGGATATTCAAGGATCAGCGATTCGACCTTGCCGGGGATATCCAACACAGTGGGGATGAGATAGGTCGAGAGCTGCCCGGTCTGGACGTATCCACCCTCATGTTGAAAGTCCTCTAGAACTGCATAGCCCAGTGCCTGAACGACACCCCCCTCGATCTGTCCTTCGACTAATTGGGGATTGATAGCCTGCCCCACGTCACTGGCAGAGATAACATTCAGGACGCGGATTGCGCCGGTCTCCGTGTCCACCTCAACTGAGGCAACTTGAGCAACATAACCATATGCGAAATTGGGATCTGATTTCCCGGTTTTCGGGTCAAAGGGTGTCGTCGCCGGTGGACGGTATTGATAAAAAGCGATTGCCGGTCGTTCTTCGTCTCTCCATTTTTCCAACGCTTTTTCAGCCGCACCCCGGATCGCATTGCCGGTCATGAAGGTCAATCGCGAGGCGGAAGCAGACCCCGAATCCGCGGTTTGCGCCGTATCAGAGACAATCAAGCGGACCTTCTCGATCGGGACGCCGACCGCCTCAGCAGTCATTTGAACCATCGCCGTATGCGCTCCTTGCCCCACATCTGCCCCGGCATGATGCAGAATAGCTTCCTCAATCTCTGACACGCCGTGTAACTCGATCTCCGCCGAGCACTGCTCCGGCGCACCGAATGAGAAGCCAACATTCTTGAAACCACAGGCGAAGCCTACACCGTGTCGGATATGCGGCTCCTGTTTATCCGCAGGGACCTTTGGCTGAGATCTGCTCCAACCACTCGCCGTGTGTTTCCATCCGCCTTTTTCTGCGGTCTTTTCCACGACTTTATCGATGCTCACACCCTTCGGCAGGGGTGTGCCCACAGAGAGAAGAGAACCTTCCTTCAGCAGGTTCCGAACCCTGATCTCTACTGGATCCATCCCGAGTGCTTCTGCCAGCTTATTCATCTGCCCCTCGGCAGCAAAGGCCCCTTGCGGCCCTCCAAACCCGCGGAAAGCGCCGCCAGGAATGTGGTTTGTGTAGACTGAATATGCATCTACCTTCACATTCGGGATCTCATACGGGCCCGTGCACATCAGGGTGGCATTCCCGAGGACCTTGGTGGAGGTATATGCATATGCACCGCCGTCCTGGATTACATCAACCTCAGCAGCAGTGAGAACGCCGTCGGTCGTGGCGCCCCATTTCGTCCTCAAGATGAAAGGATGCCGCTTGTGATGACCGAGGATCGATTCTTCCCGGGACCAGATAATCTTGACCGGCCTGTCGATGCCCTCCTGGTGCAAACGATAAACAGCGAGAGCCAGCACAATTTGGATCGACATATCTTCCCGCCCGCCGAATGCCCCTCCAATCGCCGGGTAGATTACGCGGACCTGATCCCTGGGCAGCCCCAATGCGTGGGCAATTTGTTCCTGGTCTTCATGCGTCCATTGTCCAGCGGCTTCGATCGTCACTCGACCTTCTTCGTCGATATAACCTACACCCGCTTCTGGTTGCAAATATGCATGCTCCTGGGAAGGTGTATGGTATTCCCCTTCGATGATCACATCCGCCGCCCCAAAGCCTGCTTCAAGATCACCTTTCCGAATCCGGTAATGGCAGAAGACATTGCTTCCAGTGTCAGGGTGAATGAGGGAGCTAGATTCAAGCATTGCTGCCAGTGGGTCCAGAACCACTGGCAAATCCTCATATTCCACAACAATGCGTTTGACCGCCTCTGCGGCAATCGCTTCCTGCTCGGCAATGACCAGCGCTACCTGATCCCCTATGAAACGGACCCGGTCGGTATGGGGCTTGGATGACCCCGGACCACACAATACAGGCTGATCGGGCATGATGAGACCATACTCGTTTACAGGCACATCCTTAGCGGTGAAGACCGCCAGCACACCGGGGACTGATTCAGCAGAGGTTGTATCGATTTTAAGTATGCGTGCGTGAGGTCGACCCGCAAAGAGGATCTTCATATATGCCTGGTTGGGTCGGTTGATATCCCCCGGGTAAAGGGTTTTTCCAGTGACTTTTCCCACCGCGTCGACGCGCTGAATCGATTTTCCAACCACTGACATTCAATACTCCAAGCGATAAATATTCGTACTCCCCTTAAATCCTCAATATCGAAGACCTGCGGCGCACTACGATCTCTGTCGCTCTATTTCTAGGTCGAATATGCGTCGCAAAGCTGCGATGCTTATTGCGTAGGTTGGATCCATGCCGAAATAGGACAACGAGCCGGTCCCCAGATTCTTCCCTTTGGTCAAAGGAGTGTCGGATGCGTAGTGGAGGACACCAAGGTCAAATGGCAGTCCATATAAGTTAACGATCTCGTTTTCCGGATATCGTTTTGGACGGAAGAGTTCATACACAGCAGATAAATAAGGGCTTGCCTCCATTTCGATGTCCGTATAGCCCTCGCGATAGAAAACATCCATGTAGCGCGGCGTTTGCAGGAATGTGCCCAGCACACTTACGGCTTTCTGATTGTCGAGGACAGTTCCATAAACCAGGTCATCGCGAAGATCGGTCGCGCCGAAAGAATTCTCGAAGAGATACGTATTGCGTGAATGCTCGTCATGGATAACTGCTGGGACCATCACATCGCCAACGACACCGTTCAGAGTCGCTGCCTTGCCCATGACGTAGGCTCCGCGCAATTCTCCGAATCTTGTAGCAGCGTGCGAGAGGATCAGGTACGCTGCCATCCCTAGTGGATAGTCGATGTTTACAACGATCGCCTCAGACTCCTTGAGCCGATCGATGTCCTCACGCCAGAGCCGGGGGTCTATCCAATCGGGGCGAATATGCTTAAGCTCGATAAGTTGAGCCTCGACGTCGAAAGCGTGTTCGCTTTGAACGCGTACGATCCCGGCTTCTCTTTCGGTTTGTGCGCGTTGAGCAAGTGCATCTTGACCCTGCTCGGACCTCACATACTTCTTGAGCGTGTAGTAAAGGAAATTCTCCCGACTGGAAGGGATCTGTCTGGATTTGATCTCTTCCCACTCATCCAATAGGTCATGGCACTCCGGCTGCTGCAGGTATTGGATGAGCTCTTCTTCGTGACGGAGAGCATAACCACTGATTAGATTAACGATACTGTGGGCATTACTGGAAATGAAATATACCGGTCGCTGCAGGATGGAAGGCATCGCCTTCTCGACATATTCCCACCAGATTTGGGTCGCCTGGCGGTAATCATTTAGCGAACCAGCTAATAGGCGGATTCTTAGCCGCTTCTCTTTCGAGGCGATGGCATTAAGTATCACCCAGAACGAATCTCCCCAGGCATCGTGCAATCTCCTCAAATCATCAGTCTTGATCGCCAGCCCGGCAGCAAGAACAGCCAGCCCCTCATCTGTATCGATCGGGTCGTTTAGAAACGCTCTTACCTGTTCACCCTGTAATAGGCGATGAAGTTTATTCCACTCGATTTGGTAGGCTGTTAAAAGCGGAACCATATCGTCGATATCTGAGCGGCTGGCGATGTAGCAAGCAAGTGTCTCAACGCCATCGAAAAAACTCCGCCGACGGCGAGCCTGCGCCATAGCCGGCTGCCATTTCTCGACATTCCCAAATCCCTTGTTTACGAAGACAGCCTGGCTTTGACCAAGCACAACCCGCTCCACATCCACGATGCACGAGGGTAGGCGAAGAGAACTGTATATCAGCGCCGACGTGTCCGGAGTTTTGGAACGTGCATCCAGGTGAAGGGACGAACCCATGTTTGCATGCACTTCCTCGAGCGAACGCACTCGCACGTCCATTGTCGACCTTAAGAGCGAGTAATAAGTCCGCATATAAAGCTCGATTTCTTCAGAGCCAGTGCGTGGTACCGTTCTATCCATCTACAATCCTCAATATTTCTTGCGTTTCTTTTGCTCAATTCGCTCCCTGCGCTTCTTACGCTGCTCAACTTTCCGGTCAACAGGGGCATCTGTTTCGCCTGGGCGAATAGGAAAAGCCATTGCGTAGATAACGCTGAGAATCGTATAGCTCAGAAGGGTGAAGAGGAAAGCCACGATGATCTTGATCAGCAGGCCGCCACCGAGAAAGGGAACAAATTTGGGATAGAGGGCAGCAGGCGGTATGTAAATCCAGCCATTCTCAGCGTTGGCGCGCAGAAACCAGTCAGCGAAGTAATAACCAGCGGTGGCGAAGATCGCAACCAGGATTAATCCCACACCTCTCCACTTGGGATCCAATGTTTTCCGCTTGTATCGCTCCTTATCTAGAGATCTGAAGCTGTAGGTATCTCGACCCATGTCGGCTTCCTCCTCCTCGGCCCGCTAATAGCCGAGAACTCTTAGGTTAACTCCTATACGTGACTATCCTTTGTGTAATCCTCCGCGAACGATATCGGAAAGGATTCATTACGACTCGGAACCCTGATGCATCAACTCGGCAGCGCGCTCGAATGCAGAGAGTATCTTGTAGTAACCGGTGCAGCGGCACAGGTTTCCAGTTATAGCCTGCTGGATCGAGAATAGATCGGGCGCGGGCTGTTCTTCAAGCAGTTTCGCTCCCGCCATCAAGAACCCCGGTGTGCAGTACCCACATTGCACCGCACCTTCCTCAATAAAAGCCTGCTGCAATGGATGAAGCTTATCATCCTGGCCAAGACCTTCGATTGTAAGGATCTCAGCCCCATGAGCCCGCGGTGCGGGCACCATGCAAGCCATCACTGCCACCCCGTCGAGAAAAACTGTGCATGCGCCGCATTCACCTTCCGCACAGCCCTCCTTCGTGCCGGGCAGCCCCCCTTCCTCACGCAAAAGGCGCAGGAGGGTTTTATTAAACCCGCTCTTAAAGCGATGCGGTTTGCCATTGATGGTCGTCTCGATCGCCGCGTCTTGATGGTGCTCCATTGAGTCCGAAAGTGGTTGAACCGGTTGAAATCCTGATGTTCCCCGCAGCATCACTGGATTCTCTGGGAAACCCTCTCGCACGCGGTCATTCTTGATCTGCCGCAGCGCCCGGAGTGTGCAGATCCGCACCATCTCCTGACGGTATACCGCGCTTCCCCGTAAATCGTCAATCGGGCGAGCTTCACGCGCCGCTAGCTCGGCAGCCTTCTCAAGAACCTCAAGCTGAAGCTCCTTTCCTGCCAGGAAGGCTTCCGCCTCCGTCGCGCGGATAATCGTCGGTGCCACTGAGCCAAGCGTGATTACGGAGTGGTCAATCCGCCCTTCCTTTATCACCAGCACTACAGCTGCGTTCACAACGGAAATCGCCTGCGCTCTACGCAATCCGAGTTTAACAAACGTGCTTCGAGCATCTTCTGCGAGGGCTGGGAATGCGATGTCGGACATCAGCTCCCCATCCTTCATTACTGTTTTCCGGACGCCAGTATAGAAATCCTCAATGGGTATTTTGCGATCCCCATTTACGGAGAGTAATGTGAGTTGAGCTCCCAGCGCCATGAGTGGCGGGATGGTGTCATTGGCTGGCGAGGCGGTGATGATGTTCCCGGCGACCGTACCGCGGTTGCGGATCTGGGGTGCTCCCACCTGCCAGCATGCTCGTGCCAGCGCGAACGCCTTTTGTTGAATGATCTCTGACCCTGCACAATGGTTGTGGGTCACCAAGGGACCGAGATGAACCAGGCCGTCATCATCGAGCGTAATCTCATCCTGGGCCGGGATGCGTGAAATATCGATCAAAATATCCACGCCCGGGCGTTGTCCGCGTTCCAATTCAAGAATCAGGTCAGTTGCTCCAGCGACGATTCGGCTTCTCTCTCCGTGCGCCGCAAGCAATCCGACGGCTTCCTGTAATGTCGAAGGCGTGTGATAACGCGTCCACATATTCCGTTTCTACCTGCCCTTCGCTTTGCGAGTGCCTTTCGGTGAGTACGCCATTGTTTCTCCAGTGCCGCCGCGGCGCAGCATGATGATCTGCGCCAGAACGGACACGGCAATCTCCTCAGGTGTTTCAGCGTTCAATTCAAGGCCCATTGGAGACGTCACGCGGGCAATTTTATCCTCCGCCACACCTTGCTCGAGCAAAGTCTTCACAGTTGTCTCCCAGCGACGCCGCGATCCTATCACCCCTATGTACCCTGCGGAGGTCTCCAGCAGCGCCGGCAAACCATCAACATCCACATCAACCCCTCGTGTGGTCAAGACCAGGTAGGTATCACCGTGAATGTCCACATGCTCCGGTAATTCCTTCAGGGAGCATGAGAAATGGGCGTCAGCATCGGGGAGATTCTCCGGAGTGGCAAAATCCGCCCGATCATCAGCAACAACCACACGAAACCCGAGCCATTTTGCGAGGTGTACGATGGCTTTCCCGACATGGCCTCCGCCGGCAATAACAATTGTTTCATTGGTTTTGATCGGTTCAATAAACACTTCTACCTCGCCTCCACAGACGCCTACATCGCCTTTTTTAGGATCACGGAAGGCATACACAATCGTTCGCGTAACTCCCTCGCCAAGCGACTCCAGTGCTTCAGCGACCACACGGCTTTCCATCTCCCCCCCGCCGATCGTTCCATCTATGCAACCGTCGGGGTAAATAATCATCTTGCTGCCCGCACGCCGTGGTACTGCGCCCTGGGTTCGGATCACCGTCGCCAGTGCAGCCTTGCCGCCTCTGTTCTCAATCTCGGCCAGCGTCTGGTAGATGCCCACTAACCCTCCAGGAGCGCCAGAATTACAGGAACCAACTGCTTTTTTCGAGAGACCATACCGCGGGCCTCGTACGTTTCATCTGGCAGACGATCATATGGCAGCTCGTAAAGCAGCGCCGGAGCGTTGCGAATTACAATTCGACTCGAACCCTCGACAATGTCGGTCACCATCAGTAGTGCAAAACTTAATCCGCGTCCATCTATGAGAATATCTAGCGCTTCTTTGAGTCTTGGTAAATGATCATCCACTTCGTGAAGATCGTTCACTTCAGCCTGAGCAATCCCAAATTTTAATCCGGCAGATTCATAAACTTTCAAGTCACTCGATACAACATCTTCGGATTCACGTGACGCGAGGCCGGCAGCAGCTTTAAGCACCCCCTCACCGAAGCTATCTGCGGTCTCGTTCTCCAAAGGAGAACCACCGACGAAAGCCCACCGGCCAAGGCGTTCACATGCTCGGTGATCGCGTTCTGTCGTTGTTGGGGAGTTCAGGCGAAGCGTATCCGAGATCACACCGGCGAGCAGCAGGCCGGCAATTGCAGGCGGTGCGCTCATGCCGTTGTCCTCGATCCGCTCGGAGACCAGTGTGCTTGTGCTCCCAACAGGATCTACACGGAAGCGAATAGGCAGGCGCGTAGGCGGATTGTTGACGCGATGATGATCCAGAACCTCAAGAAGATCCGCTTCATCCAACGACCGTATCGACTGACTTACCTCATTGTGATCAACAAGAATGATCTGGAGCCGGGGTGGATTGAGCAAATCGCGCTGCCGGCATACACCGACATAGCGCCCATCCTGATCTACCACCCAGAAATCATTTCGCTCTTCACGCAGCACTCTGGGGAGTCCCTCTCGTATTCGAGAACTAGAGAGAAATTTCGGCACATCGGTATCAGCCACTTCCCTGCACGGTTGATCGAATAGTTCCTGAAGGCGGATATCCTGGAAATCCAGTCTTGGTCCCACCAATTTGCTCAGGGATCGGAAAAGGCTGAACCCTGAGATGAAACCAAATGGGATACCATTCGAATCAACAACCGGGGCTACCGTTCCTGTTCGGTTGGCGATCGCCCAGGCATCACGGAGCGTTTGGTCCGGCGTAACGGTGTCATATCGATGGACAACAACTTCGAAGCGAGGGGAGGCATCGGCCAGAAACTCCGGAGCGGATAATTCCAGCCGGTTGAGAACCCATGCCGTTTGCGCGTTAATTGGACCGGCACGAGCCGCTACAACCTCACCGTCGCCCTTGGCATTCCGGAACCAGGCATAGCCCATCGCCGAGGCGATTGCATCAGTGTCCGGGTTAACATGTCCAACGACGTAGATCCTACTCATTCTGCCCCTGCTCCACCGCTCTTGTAATGCTGCTGGTTGCGATTGTTAATCATACTATGTACTGTCTACGGGCTCATTCTTGCGACTTCAGAGCGTTCCATACGCGTTCGGGAGTCACTGGCGCAACTAGCACATCTGCGCCACAGGCATCCATCACCGCATTCCCAACCGCAGGCGCAACACCGTCCATCGGGATCTCAGCAACAGCTTTCACACCGAAGGGATGGGATGGCTCAAACGTCTCCACAAAGATCGTGTCTAGCTCAGGCATCTCGTGCGCGGCGAAGATATGATAATCCCGGAAATCCGCCTCCCGAGGACGACCTTCTTCATCATAGAGCATTTCCTCACATACAGCATAGCCGAGCGCCTGTGTCATGCCGCCTTCAACCTGCCCGGATGCTGTCAGTGGATTGACGATCACGCCTGAATCAACAGCCATCAATAACTTATCGACGATCACCTGTCCCGTCTCAATATCGACAGTCACCTCCGCAAACTGGGCTGCGAACGGCGGCGGAGCGACAGGAGATACATAGGAATCGACGGCCATGATCTGCTCTTGATCTTCGTGATGCAGCGCGTTGAGCGCAATCTCCTCCAGCGAGATGGATCGCCCGTCGGGTGACCAGGCACATCGACCGCGCAGCACGATCTCATCTGGTTGGATCGTCTCTTTCTCCGCCCCCAGCATGCGAGCTGCACGCCGGCGAATCTGTTCTGATACTGTCTGAGCCGCGCGAACGACAGCAGCGCCGGAGATGTAGGTCGTACTCGATGCGTATGCGCCTTTATCGAACGGGGTGAAATCCGTATCCGAAGAGTAGACGATGATATCTTCAACAGGAACCCCCAGGACTTCAGCTGCTTGCTGAGCAAGGACCGTATCCGAACCTGTGCCCAGGTCCGTCGCACCGACGAGCAGATTAAATGATCCGTCTTCATTGATCTTGATGCTGGCGCCCCCCATATCGAGGTAAGGGATCGCTGTTCCCTGCATCACCAATGCGACGCCGATCCCCCGCCGGAGATGAGGTTTTCCTTCGACGGCTTGCCACTCCGGGTTGTTGAACTTCGCGTCCCACCCTACTCCAGCTTTACCTTGCCGGACGCAATCCTCCAACCCACATGTGTTAATGATTTCGGGTCTCGGCTCTCGCCCTTCAGACCAGGCGGTGCTGAATGGGTGCAGCTCACCCGCACGCAAGGCGTTCTTCATCCGGAACTCCAGCGGATCCAGATTTAAATCGCGCGTGATGCGCTCCATGTGCCGTTCAACAGGCCAGAAACCTTGCGGAACTCCGTAGCCGCGATAGGCACCGGAGGGAGGTGTGTTCGTATAGACGACATCGGCATAGAAACGGATGTTTGGCGATTCGCGGTATGGACCATCCCCCACATAAAGCGCCATCGCCTTGTGCCCAGTATTGCCGGTGACGGTGAGGGCATGACAGCCATAAGCGCCGGTATCGCTCAGAATGCGCATCTCGTTGGCGGTGATCGTGCCATCATTTTTTACACCCGTCTTCATGCTGATGCGCATGGGATGACGTGTTCGTGCTCCAAAAAATTCCTCGGCACGGGTATATTCAAAACGCACTGGTCGACCTGTGGCAATCGTCAGATGCGCAGCCACATCCTCGACCAAGATTTCCTGCTTTCCGCCAAAACCACCCCCAATGCGCGGTTTAATCACCCGGATCCGTTTCGCCGGCAAGTTAAGAACCGGTGCAATTTGACGACGTACGTGGAATGGAACTTGCGTGCTGGTACGGACCACCAGGCGATCGTCCTCATCCCAGTATGTCACAACAACATGCGGCTCAATGTGTGCAGGACTCACTTTTGGAACTTCATAAGATTCTTCAAAAATATGGTCCGCCTCGGAAAAACCTTTCTCAACATCACCGATGTCGATGTGGATCTGAGCGGCGAGATTTCGGCTGGGATCCGAGTCGGCAAAATTTACATAGTCGGGTTCGTCATGGATTTGCACCGCACTTTCGGCTTGAGCCTGCGCGGAATCGAGGATTGCGGGCAGCACTTCATACTCCACCTCTATTAATTCCAAGGCTTGCTCTGCGATCGCTTCAGTCTCTGCTGCGACGAAGGCTACACGGTCGCCGACATAACGCACCTTTTTGTCCAACGAGAAAGTATCGAGCGGACCCGGGATAGGGTCGGATTGACCCGCAGTGGAATACACCACGCGGGGGATGTCCTCCCAAGTTAAGACGGCTGCCACACCGGGCAGAGAACGGGCTTTGGAAGCATCGATGCGCTTGATCCGGGCGTGTGCAACCGGGCTGTGCAAGACTTTGGCGACCAACATCCCGCGCATCTCAATATCCGCCGTAAAAGCGGGTTTGCCCGTGACCAGTTTGATCGCGTCGACTTTCGGCTCAGGGGAACCCACGGTCTGATAGGACTCAGTCCTCGGGTTAATTTGAATGCGAGGCATGACGCTTATCTGTGTTGCGATTTCAGGACCATCCGATCCTGGCAAGGGTCGTGTGTCTTCGGCATTATCGGGCGGGAAGAACAGGTCCGGCGGAGCTGGAAGCGGCGCTTCAAGAGATTCCACTGACTCACCGCGCAAGATGGCTGCGGCGCGCAGAACTGCTTGGACGGGTTTAATATAGCCGGTGCAGCGGCAAAGGACGCCGGAAAGCACTTCGCGAACCTGAGCTTCAGTTGGATTTGGCTCTTCTCTTAATAAAGAGCGGGCAGCGAGGACCATCGCCGGTGTGCAAAAACCACATTGAATAGCTCCGGTATCGACGAACGCTTGCTGCAGAGGGTCAAGTCCTTTGCTTTTTCCCCAGCCATGCTGTGGATGCTCCCCCAGCGCTTCGATCGTGACCAGTTCATGCCCCTCCGCTTGAGCGGCAAGCATCACGCAGCTGTTCATAGGTTGTCCATCAAATAGCACGGTGCAGGCGCCGCACTCGCCTGTTTCACAGCCATGTTTGACTCCGTAAATGCCCAGCTCCTCACGCAATGCTGCGAGTAATGTTGTCTCTGGCGGTACATCGATCTCCATTGGAGTTCCATTGAGCGTGAAACAAATCTTCATCAACCCTTCACCTCCGCCAAGAGTCTTCTTGCGAGGACCCCGGCGATTTCAGCACGGTACACCGCGCTGGCGAAGGCATCACCAGCATCGGAATATGCTTTTTGCGCAAAAGCAGCGGCCTCCTCGTGGCTGGCGCCCTTTTCGAGCGCTTCTTCCAGCTTTGTTAACCGTATTGGTCGTTCACCGCAGCCTCCAAGAGCTGCGATCACATTACTCTCCCCTTTAGGAGTATGAACCTCAGCGACGGCAAGACATACGAGCGGTCGATCTGCTGGTGAACGCGATACTTGTTGGTATGCCATTCGATTTGGATGCGCCAGTTCTAAAGCAACGATCAGGCGCGGCGCATGCGTCCCGTCTCGATTTTCAAGTAATTTCTGCAGCGGCTCCGAATTGTTCCCTGGCTCGGTGATGACGGATGCATCCAGGGCGAGCAGCGCCGTCAACAAAGGAGAACGGCCGTCTCCTGTCATCACCGCACCACCGATAGTGGCAGCATTGCGGATGTTAAGCGCAGCTTCCTGACGGCAGGCCTGGACTAGCGCCTGAGGAAGCTCGTTTTGCGCCTTGATAAGCGCCTCGAGCTTCGCCGTTGCGCCAATATGGATCTTAGACTTTCCAACTTTAAGCGCGTTAAGCCTAAGATCCTGTAGATCGATGACGGCGTCGATTTCATAACGTTGTGGGGTTAGCGCTGTTCCCCCGGCGAGCGGGACTCCTTTATCCATCAATGCAACCGCTTCTTTAATCGTTTTTGGGCGGTGATATTTCAACGACCCCATTTGCAACCCTCTCTTCGCTCCTCGTTTAATCTGGATATACCTTCCAGCCCAGCGATTCCAACATTGATTCGTCGCCAGGCAACCCGGGATGGTCTGCCAGAACCGCATCTGCCTCCGCCGCAACCGTTCCATCCGCAAGGATCAGTTCAGAGCGAGCAAAGGCGATGCGCCCTTTTTTTCGTACAACTATGCCCCGCAAACGCAGTGGCTGCTCACTCGGAACGGGTTTACGATATCGAATATCGAGCTTAGCCGTTAATCGGAAGCGGGTAGGCTCTCCAATCAGCGTTGCTCGCTCGGCGATCTCATCCAACATCGTTGCGACAATTCCCCCATGAACGATCCCGGGATAGCCCTCGAAATGACTCGGAATTGTGCACTCCGCCATCACCTCATCCGGACCCACCTCATAGAAAGATAGTCCCAAGCCATTTGCATTCTCTCTACCGCATACGAAGCAATTTGCCGAATTCGGCTGTTTGTTTTCTATGCTTGATCTCATCTCGTTTCCAAAGTCTTCCCCCATTCCATCATCCATGTCAGGGAACTGCTCAGACTCCTCGCGGCATTGTCGCGTTGAGAAATCCTACAGTGTTGCTCAGTAAAAACTCCGCAACGAAGAACCTCAACCAGCAATAGTGATCTTTTAGGCATAACCGAGATTCTTCGCTACCTACGGTCGCTCAGAATGACATACTCAAGTAGTTGCTATGGCGGAAAATATTATCTCCTCTATCCCGACCATGATTCACGGAGCAAGCCGCCAGTTACGGATCATCAAGCTTGTTCAGCAATCTACCCGCCTTGAACCCCATATCATCAAGACATTCTAAGCCAACATCGAAGGTGCCTTACAAATGCTGCCACATCTTCGGTGCAAGCTCTCGTGATCGGGCTGCAATCCGTTCTTCGTCCAGAGAGAGTATCTTCTTACCCATCATCAGGATCTTGCCCATACAGACCGTCGTGTCGATAGTAGCATCTACCAAGCCGAATATAAGGTGCCCTAGGAAGTTGGTCTCATCAAGCGGCGTAGGGGGCTGGTAATCGATGATGGCAAGATCAGCAGGACGACCCTCCGCGATCTCACCCAAGCGTATGCCAAACTGGCGCTCGCAAATCTCGGCATTGTTTTGCAGCAGCAAATGCGGCGCCTCCATAAAAGCCACACGCGGATCCCTGTTGTCGAGCCTGTGAAGTAAATAGGCGCAACGCATCTGGGAAAGCATATCCGAGGACATCCCATCGGTTCCCAACCCTACCAAAACGCCCTTTTCAAGCAGCTTGAGTACTTTGGTAACGCCAACTGCATTATTCATGTTCGATTCGGGATTGTGTACGGCGATTGTCTTCGTATCGGCGAGAACGTCCATCTCGGATTCGTCAATATGGATACAGTGGACGAAGATTGAACGTTCGCCAGTCACGCCAAGCCCGTCTAGTCGTTTAACTGTAGGCTCCCCGAATTTAGCGATGGAATCTTCCCGATCGGCAAGATCCTCGGCTACGTGGATGTGACAACCCACACCAGCATCCCTGGCGATCCCTACACACGTCTCAACTGTCTCGTCCGACACAGTGAAGGATGCATGCAAGCCCATCATGGCTGCAATCTGTCCATCCCCCTTCCCGATCTTCTTGACGAAACGCTCGTTCTCTGCTATCCCGCCGCCAGGAATATTGCGGTCCGAAACCTCGTAGCAGAGAGATGCCCGAAGACCAGCCTCACGTACAGCCTCTTCGATAAGGTCAAGTGACCCATCACGGTGTGAGGGAGAAGCATGATGATCGATGATTGTTGTCGTTCCATTGCGGATGCACTCAATAAGAGGAATCTTGGCCGAAAGGGTGATGTCCTCCTCAGAGAGCGCCATGTCGAGTTTCCACCAAAGCCGCTCAAGGATCTCGGTAAAGTTGGAAGCCGGCTCCCCTGGTGGAGCCATGCCGCGAGCCATCGTCGAGTAAAAGTGATGGTGGGTGCATATGAAACCAGGTAAAACGATCTTTCCTGAGCAGTCGACTACTTCAGCATCGGGAAATCGCTCTGCCATTTCAGCTGCATCACCAACTGCTGCGATTCGTTCCTCGTCGGTAATGACCGTTCCGTTCCACAGGACACGGTTATCCTTGCCCAACGTAGCAACAATGCCATTCTCAAATCGTATTGTCATCGGCAGCTCCTTCGCAATATTGAACCTAGAAACATCAGTTAGTGTTTGCTAATCACATCTTATCGATTATTTATCTATCAAACCAAGCTAAGCAAATAACGTACATGCGTCTGATGTAAACCTTATCCTCCACCTTCAACCTATTCGTATCGTTGTGAGATCTCCTTTTGAACGTGATTAGTGTTCCCTCAACATTTCGAGTTCATCAGGGGTTCGTTCCCGCATCGTAATGGCACCTACAAAACATTTAAGCGCACAGATTGAGCACCCGATGCACTTCGCCGGATCTGACGAGGGAAGCCCACGATCGTCGAGCTCGATGGCCAGATATGGACAGCGAGCACAGTTACCACAAGAGACGCATAAGTCGTGGTTGAAGGAAGAGACCTTCTTAGTCGGAGTTAAATCCATAAAGTCGGTAATTGCATTGGGTTGAGCGATTCCAATGAGCTCCTCGATGGATTTAATCCCTCGTTCCTGCATGAGATACGCAGTACCCGACTCGATTTCGTTGATGATCCCATATCCGTGTTTCATGACGATCGTACAGAATTGGACGGTCCTGACACCAAGAGCCAGGAAATTCATTGCCGCCTTATAGTCCATCGGTCCGCCGTTGCCTGAGATTGCCACACCCTCCGGCACTGCCGTCGCCAACGTGAGATATGAGATCGGCGCCACACCCTCGCCACTCATGCCGACAATGATGCCCTCTTCCCACACACGGTTGCCATTAGCCGATCGAAATGCGAGGGTTGGGAACGTGTTGGCGAGCGTGACCCCTCCCTTCTTGTCAGGATACCGCTCGAAGACCGCTTCGATCGCGCGCAGGATCGGCACAATCGATGTCACCGCAGCGGTCAGTTTGAAGAGCTTCGGGATATCAGGGGATCCAACCGCCATGATCCAGTCGATGATCTTAGCCGTGAGCTGGGCGTTCTGAGAGACAATGTCACCTTCAGTCCCATCACCGCCTTGGGGGCAAGATAGGGAATACTCGATGCCCATCGCACCAGCTGCTTCGAGTTTTTTCGTATTAGATTGCCACACGGCAGCATCGGATTCGTCATCCCCAGTAACCGGGCCTCCAGTCGAGCCCATGGTGAGCCGGTCTGGCCATTGTTTTACCAGTTTCTCTATCTCACTGCAGGTTCGATCGAGAGGGTGCCCCGAGACGTTATCACAGTTTGCGTAGGTGGATGGCCCAAAGGTGAACATGTACTCGGAAGGAATATG
Source organism: Anaerolineales bacterium (assembly GCA_049644665.1). Lineage (GTDB taxonomy): Bacteria > Chloroflexota > Anaerolineae > Anaerolineales > E44-bin32 > E44-bin32. The sequence goes on along the minus strand of JBARSI010000103.1, from coordinate 22,281 downwards.
GATCGGGATATTGTCGAACGCGGTCTTCATTACACCGCCGGCCCAGCCAGCCTCGTAAGCGAGATTCATCTGTTCCAACCCATCCGTGGGTGGAGCAGCCGAAAGCAGGTAAGGTGAGCGGATCGACCGGCCGAAGAAATCAGCCTCAAGGGAGACCGGTACAGGGGTGAAGCCTGGCAAGGTTAAGTAGGATTTCGTCACCTTTTCAATCACAGGCTTCTTTAAACCTTTCAGGTAGGCATCGATTTCACTCGCCGCATTCTTGCCTGATGCGGATGCTTCGACTACAGCCGTCGGACCGGTGGCCATGTCACCAGCATAGAAAAGACCTTTGCTCTGGTCGATTGAAAGTGTGGAGCGCATCCCAATTGCCACGACAACGGCCTCGATGTCTGTCCTGACGCCCTCAGTCCCACTCACATCTTGGACATTTCCAGGTGCGAAGGATTTACCCTGCGGTAGTTGAACCTTTATCGTATCGATCCCTGCGACGCCCTGGCTTTCCTTGTTAATCCTACTTACGCGAATTCGCCCGTTGACTTCGATGTCATAATCCAGCAACTCCTGCCGCTCGTTTGCGGTAAGAGGCATCTCTGCGAGCTTCTCGAGCATGAAGAGTTCTACGTTCTTAGCCCCTCGTTCTTTCGCAGTTATGGCGCAATCAATGGCGGTTGCGCCTCCGCCTATGACCGCCACACATCCATTAAAATCATAAGCATCAGGCCTATCAAGTAGATTGACCATCGGTATGGCTAACTCTTCGTTCTCGATGCCAAGATGGATCGGTTCCCAGAGACCCGCAGCGATACAGACGGCGTCATAGCCCTGTTTGAGCAGATTCTTGGGTTCCTCGACCTTGGATCCCAGCTTCGTCGAGATCTCCCCGAGTGACAGGACAAAATCAATATCCGTCTCCATCACCTTCTTGTCGAGACGGTGGTCGGGGATAAGTGTCATCATACCGCCGAGGCGATCACGAGCATCGAAGATATCAACGGCATACCCCATCTGCGCCAGGGAGGCAGCAGCCGCGAGACCAGCCGGGCCTCCGCCAACGACCGCAACCTTCATCCCGTTTGCCTCCGAAGTTGCAAATTTCGGGATTCCACCGAGATTTTTCGCCTTCTCGACGATCGCCGCCTGTAACTGGGGAATATTGATGGCTCCATCAAAGAGCTTGTGGGAGCAGGCAGCCATACAAAGGGTGTCGGGGCAAACCATTCCGCATATACCCCCAAGTGGATTTTTGCTCATGATTAGGCCAGCGGAACGCCTGATGTCTGAAGGGTTCCCTCCTCGAGCCGCCATGATGAAATCAAAAGGCGAACAATCGCAGGGACAAGCCGCAGTGCATGGCTGCTCCTCACAGTACTCACAGCGGAGAAGTTCCGCTTGGAACTGATGATCAGTCATCATAAACTGGGGTCCATATTGATCTTTCTTCATCGAACTTCTCCCTTTCTTCTTATGACCGTGGTTTATTGTTGAATATGCGATTATTCAGGCTCCTCGCGGCATGGTCATTCTGAGTATCCCTTCGGTGTGACTCAGGATAGACTCCACGATGAAGAAATTCAATCAACCACAGCGGCCTTTTTTAATGCCTAGTTGAAATTCTTCGCTCCCACCACTTGCCTTCCAAAATTATTACAACGGGCTAAATGTATCGATAAGAAGGTTGACATCCCCTCCAACAGAATAAAGTATCGGGCATGTCGCGCCGTGGTTGATGTACTCCTGCACCTTCGCTTTGGCTTGTTCTGGTGTTCCGGAAGCAGTGATCCGTGAAATTAACTCATCTGGTACGAGGTGTTTTGCACTCTGAATCTGCTCGTGTGTGGCAGGCCAAGTGAGGATGGATTGGATCTCCTGCACGACCTCTTGAGATACACCACTCGCCTTGGCGATGTGCGGTTGTTGGGCAAGATACTGCGTGAGTAATTCCCGACTCCTATCCAAAGCCTTGTTTTCATCGTGGTCTACAGAACACACAATCAGTTGTGGGCGGTCAAGATCGTCGAGCGACCGCCCCGCCTTCTTCGCTCCGTTCTCCAGGTGTTCACACATTTGATCGATGTAATCCGGTGGGACACAGTAATTCAAGACTACACCATCGGAAATTTCTCCGGCTAACTCCATCATTTTCGGTCCGGTGGCACCGATGTAAATCGGAACGTTGCGAGGCTCGCGCCGCCCATGGATGACGTCGAGTTCTATTCCCTCCACTTTGTGAAACTCACCATGGAAGGTCACCCGCTCCATATCGAGCAATCGGCGAAGCACCTCAACAGTTTCCCGCATCGCCTTGAGTGGTTTTTTACGCTCGATGCCAACATTCTTCGCAAGCGGATCCCACCACGCGCCGATACCGCAGATGATTCGATCCGGCGCTAGATCATCGAGTGTGAGGAGGGTCGCAGCCAGAAGGCCAATGTTACGCGTCCAATTATTGATCACCCCTGACCCAATCCTAATTTTTTCTGTGACGGCAGCATAAGCCGCCATTGGCACAATTGCATCTCGGACGAGACGCGACTCAGCTTGCCAAACCGCTTTAAACCCTTTCGCCTCCGCACATTGAACGGTGTTCAACCCATCCCGAAGGTCATGGGTGTCCTGCAGGTATAAGCCAACACGATCCATGCTCATGAATGACTCTCCTCTTGATCTTGCTTAAACTCGACATTAAAAGCTTCGCGTAGATATTCAAGATCCTCTGGAAGGTCAACATCAAGCCCAATGGATGGGATCTCACATACGACAAATCGCACACCTGCAGCCTTAGCACGCGCGATATGCCGTTCGAAGCTGTCGACACCAAAATCATATTCGATCAGACCCGGAGGGGAAGATAGCAAGGCATTGGTTCCGCTGCCATGACGGTCAGGGGCGATAACCACGACAGGGGGATCTGTTGCACTGCAGATCAATTTTTCAACGTCGCCCATCGTCAGCAAAGGCAGATCAGCCGGGATAACCAATACCCCGCTTATGTCATACTGCTGGGCAACAACCGTGGCTCGGACCAAGGCATTATTCAATTCCGGTGCACCATGCTCGGCCACCGTTCTTGCACCATGTTTCCGAGCGATCGATAAAGCTTTTGAATCGCGGCTGACGACAAGCGTCCGCTCGATTTCCTTTACCTCTCCCAGCAGTTCGAGAGTGTTTATCAACATCCGTTGACTCAAGATCTCACGCTCATCCCGGGTCAGCACGCCTGACAAACGCGACTTCGCACTCCGTAAAGGTTTCACCGGAACAATCGCCCAAAGGGTCATCGCCGAGACTCCGCCTCTACCAGCTCCGCCGTAAACGCCAGCACTTCCTCCGCCAGTCCTTTCCGATCGGGTTGAGTCCTCATCATTGTTTGCGTGACCCTGGCTCTAATCCCCAGCGCTTCAATTTCCGGAGCGAGCTCTGCATCGACTTCGTCGATTAATATCCCGGACAGGATCTGCTTATAATGTTCAGCGACTGCGCAAGCGGAGGGTTCAATCCCCATATCTGCAAACATCTTCGCCGCTGGCCCTCGAACAGCCTGACCTCCTATGATTGGAGAGACACTTACAACTACTTTCCCCTCGAGTGCCGCGCGCACCCCTCTTATAGCGAGGATCGGATCGATGCTCACCCAGGGATTGGAAGGACAGAGAACCACCGCATCGGAATCCTCAATCGCCGGCAGGAATCCCGGCGCCGGTTCCGCACGTTCGATGCCTTCAAATTGAAATCCCCGCACCTGCGGTTCATGTGAGTGCTTAACGAAATATTCCTGGAAAGGGAGATCTCCCTCATCGGTCTCAACAATCGTTCGTACCGGGTCATCGGTCATTGGCAGAATGAGGTGATCAATTCCAAATATGCGGCAGAATTCCCGGGTCACCTCACTCAAGGGTTGCCCGGCTTTTATTCGACGCGTCCGCTCGACATGAAGCGCCAAATCTCGATCCCCCAACCGGAACCAGACCGGGCTTCCAAATTCTTTTAGTGTCTGCAGGAAGTTCCAGGTTTCATCCGTCCGACCCCACCCTGACTGGGGATTAGCGAGGCCGGCCAATGTGTACGTAACTGTATCTAGATCGGGCGAGACGGCCAGCCCCAGATGCTCGAAATCATCTCCGGTATTGACTACGAGGGTCAGCATATCCGGACCCAATAACCCGGTCAGACCATCGACGAGTTTCGCTCCACCCGTTCCACCAGCGAGTGCTGTGATTTTCAACGCCATAGTGACACTTCTTTTATTGGACGGCGCGGGCGTTCCTGCCCCGCCTCCGCAGGATATCCGAGTATGATCAACCCTTGAGGTTCCCATCCCCCAGGAAGACTCAATTCCTCTCGGACTAAATCTTTAGCGAAAAGTGGTGCGCACAGCCAGCATGCACCCAACCCCTCAGCGTGGGCTGCAAGAAGCAGGTTCTGCCCAGCCATGGATACACTTTGAACCGCCATATTGTATTCGGCTGTAATCCTCCCATCATCAGGATACACATCCATATCTTCCATCGATAGGCAGACGATTACCACTATCGGAGCGCTAGAAATCCGCTCTATTGATTGAGCCACATCTCCCGCTATCTGGTTGGGATCATCCCCATCGATCAGCCTATCTTCACGCAGCCGAACCCCCAGCGCATTCGCCAGGGACCGCTTGTCCTCTACCGTTGTGAGGATCACAAAACGCCAGGGTTGACGGTTGTGAGCAGATGGCGCATTCGTCGCAGCCTCCAATATACGCTGGAGGACTTTGGGCGGGATCGAAGTCCCGTCAAACCGGCGGATCGAGCGACGCTCCTGGATTATTCGGTAGAGTGTAGAAGAGGATTCGCTCATCCCATCGTGCTCACAGTGTCTGGCTGGATCAGGAAAATGACACGAGATTGTCCCTCATGCCATGGATTCTTATCTACGCCTAAATATTTCCTTGCGAGTATGTGTGTATGTTCAACAGCATCAGCCTCGCGCTGAGCAGCAACGGTGCCGCGGATGTGGATATATCGATACGGATCATCGGGATCCATAATCAGCACTGCTACTTCCCTCCGCGCAGTCATATTCCTATCTTTAACACGCCCTCTGACGGTGTTAATTCGTAGAAAGTCCCCTTCTACATCGAACCAAACTGGCGTCACTTGAGGGCTGCCGTCGTCCATCAATGTGGCAAGAGACGCAAATGCTTTCTTTTTATCCGTGATCAAATCACGGTGCGATTCGGGGATTACGTTCAAGTTCGCCCCTCCTTTTGTTTCTTCACCCAGACTCCTATCTAAATAAATCCAATTCCTTCTCCCTGATGATTTCCGATAGCGACCCCTCTCGCAATGGGTATGGCAAGCCGCGGACATGAATCACTGGCCGTTTCTCATCCGCCTGCCCCATTAGTGCGGATGCGCCCGCAGAGATTTCATCGGCGAGCCCAATCACAGTACTTTGCAGAGTATAACCAAAGAGATCCTTCTTACCGCGCAGATCGACTACGGCAGGAAACCCGGCTACACCGATACACACCCCCACCGTCCCCATACGCCATGGCCGACCATGCGAGTCGTTTATCAAGACACCGATCTCCGTCCCGCTTGCCGCACAAAGTTCGTCGCGCAGTTTTAATGCCGACATCTCTGGGTCTTCCGGAAGCAGGAGTACCCATTCGCCGCCCTCTTCGTTCTCGACATTGGAGCGGTCGATCCCCGCATTAGCACAAACGAACCCAAGTTTATGCTCGACGATGATCAGGTTTTCGCGTCTGCGCAGGACTGCCGCACTCTCGCGCAGGATGAGCTCCACCAGACGCGGATCTTTTCCTGTCTCCTCCGCAAGCGCATCCGCCTCGGGTGAGGGATGAATCTGTTTCAGATCTACGAAACGCCCTTCAGCTTTTGAAACGATTTTTTGCCCAACCACGAAGACGTCGCCATCACGGAGGGATAGCGATTCGGTCCTTAATCCCGCCAAGATGATTGCCGTAAGGTCATCACCCGGCTGAACGAGAGGGATGCCTAGCAACGCAGTGAAAGTCAGTTGCTGCTGACTCATCCAGCGTTCAGACCAGAGACCGTGAACGTCGCCGTTTTAGAGTCGTAATATTTATTCAGGCTGATCAATAGAGCCGAGATCCCCTCAAGTGTAATCGCATTATCCAACTCACCAGCGTAATAAGCTCTCATTTCCGCCCCTTCGGCGAGCTTCATCACCTCTTGCGCGGCTTCCTGATCGTCTGAACAAACGAGGACGTCCAGGTCCAGCGGCTGATCCAGCTCTTCTCTCAATCTATGGGCCGGGACCGTCTGGAATGCCGCCACGACGCGCGCTTCGGATCCAAGCTCATCCTGCGCCAATCTCGCTGCTGCCGGAGGTGCAGGCGGTTGGGGGTTCTTGAAATCGACCCGTGCCGTCGTATCAACGACGATTTTTCCATTCAAGACTCCCTTAAGCTGATCGACAATGGCTTCATGCGCATTTGCTTTCACGGTGAGGATGCAGATATCCGCCAGGGACGCCGCTTCCGCGTTCTCCAGACCCATAATTGTCTCAATTCCGAGGGACTCATTCAATTCAGCCGCAATCCGCTGAGCCTTTTTGGCTTTGCGCGAACCGATAACTACGCGATATCCCGCACCTGCCCAGCGCGCCGCCAATCCAGGACCGAGCTCCCCTGTACCGCCGATGATTGCCAGTGTAAGGATCATTTTCTCTGACATACTTACTCCCTTTTGATCTAACGCCAATTCCTTGAATTCCATTCATCCAAATTGGATGACCATTCAGAAATCCCAGCTCCGTTGTTCAAACTCTAACGGGTTTGATCCGTGACTCACGTCCTGCTTTTGGTCAATAATTTTGTACTGGGCGCATCAACATGGATCGCATAGGTGACGATTATCTACATATCCAGAATACCATGATCATTCAAGCGGTTGACCAATCACGTGCCAGATTTCTCGAGACTGTCAACTACATTCACCTCATGCCCAGAGACTTGGATGCAAAAGCCGGGGCCTTCGTAAGGGGCTGACTCATTCGATTCACCCCATGCGACCACTCTTGGATTCATACTTAGCATCTTTGCCTCTGCCCTAATCGAAGACTACTGGAATATCTGGGTCATGATTAGCAGCGATCGCATCCTGGATGTGCCGCGGCGTCGTCCTATAGGCTGAGAGTGATGAAGGTAGTTCATCAATCGGAAAGAAAGCGACATCCGAGGTTTCCTCGCTCGTTTTCAAATTCCCCTCGCCCGGTTCACAGAGAAATATCAGTTTATAGGCGTGATAGAGCGGCAGTTCCCCGGGCAGACGGTTCGCATCGTATACGCCTACGAGGCGATTGGCATGAACTGTCAGTCCGGTTTCTTCCTGAACCTCCCGTTCTACCGCCAGGCTGGGAGTCTCACCTACATCAGCCCACCCGCCCGGCAAGGTCCATTTGCCATCCATCGCTTCACGTACCATCAGCAGTTCTCCATCCCGGAATACTGCCGCGCGGACATCGACTTTCGGCGTTATGTAGCCGGGTTGCGCCGTAAATGCCGCCAATACATCTTGGGCTTCCATCTCACTATTCTCGGCCACGATCTCTGACGCGATTTCCAGTAACCGCTGAGCACGAGAGGCCTCAAAAGGGTTCTGAGCATAGTGCAAACTTGTGTGAGCGAGGGATTGAATCTCGCGCGCCCAGCCCAACCATTTCAATGCTTCACTCACGATCTGCACCTCCTGCCCTCGCTAACTCCAATGCGAGCCAATCCTGATCTACAGGAAGCGTACGCACACGTATGCCGCAGGCATTGTTAATCGCATTCGTAATCGCCGGCGTTGTCGGGATGCTCGAGATTTCCCCCACACCCTTTGCCCCATACGGTCCTTCAGAAGTGGGGTGTTCTACAACAATGGGGATGATCTCCGGCGCCTGAACTATTGATGGTATGCGATAGCGCGCCATACGATCGGTGAACACATAACCTTCCTCAACGATGAATTCCTCGGTGAGCGCGTTCCCGAGCCCCATCATCACACCCCCCTCAATCTGCCCTCTCAATCCCAACGGGTTGATCGCGCGTCCAACATCGTTTGCAGCAATGACCCGCAGGATTTGCACAGCACCTGTTTCAAGATCGACCTCGGCTTCGGCAGCCTGCACGGCGAACGAGTAAGCGAAATGCATGTTCCCGCCCGTTCCTAGCGGTTGGGTCTTCGGCGCCCAGTACTCATAAAGGGCCGTTGGCTCCTGACCCGCAGCCTTCATTATTTCGATAGTTTCAGCCAGTTCGATCTGCTTTCCATCGACTTGAGCCAACCCTTCGATGAATTGAATCGTTGCCGGTGGCACATCGAAGTGTTCAGCCAGTGTTGAGCGAACTGCCTGAAGGACAATTACTGAAGCGTGCCGTACGGCATTTCCGGTCACATAGGTTTGGCGTGAGGCGGTCGTTGGCCCACCATCAGGTGTCAGGCCGGTATCGGAGAGCAAGACATCAACCTTATCTGGAGGAAGCGTAAGTTCTTCGGCAGCGATCAACTGCAGGACAGTCATTAACCCCTGACCCATATCCGCCGAGGAGGTGCGTACCTGCGCCGTTCCATCGGGATAGAGTTCCACCTCTGCTGACGCTTTATCAGGCGCCCCGCCGCCTAACCCGGTATTCTTAAAAGCTGCGGCGATGCCCCAGGCGCGGCGGAGGTTGGGGTGTCCGGAGACGATTTTCGGCTCAAATGGACTGCCTTGCGAAGAGAATCTGCGAAGCTCGTCTTCAACCCGGTCGATACATTCCAGCAATCCAACACTTTCACCCAGCAATTGACCTGTATTGGTGACATGGCCCACTTGTAATGCGTTCTTGCGCCGGAGTTCGACAGGATCAATCTCGAGTGTATGCGCCAGTTCATCCATGAGCGACTCAACTGCGAAGCATGACTGCGTTACACCAAAACCCCGGAATGCGCCTGCCGGAGGGTTGTTGGTGTACATGGCGAAGCAATCCGCCCGAACATGAGGGATGTTATATGGACCTGTCGAGTGAGTGGTCGCGCGGGTCATCACTTTCTCCCCGAGGGAAGCATACGCACCTGTATCTCCGAACAGCTCGGTCTCGACCGCCGTCAGCGTACCGTCCTGTTTGGCTCCAATTCGGACGCGAATCTGCGTTGCGTGCCGCTTTGGGTGTACCAGTAAACTTTCGTGCCGGTCGAAAAGGATCTTCACGGGTCGTTTACAAGCATTCGCAAGTAAAGCGGCATGGATTTGCCCGGCGATATCCTCCTTACCGCCGAATCCGCCCCCGATCGGCGTCCCGATCACGCGCACATTCTCATCCGGCAAACTCAGAGAGCGAGCCACCTGTTCTCGATCGGCATATGGAATCTGCGAGCCGACATAGATTTCCATAAACCCGTCTGCTGAGGGAACTGCGATACTGCATTCAGGCTCAAGGAAGACATGATCGTTAGGCGGGGTGTGAAATATTCCTTCGAGGATGATGTCCGCGCCTTCAAATCCAATGTCAACATCACCCTTCCGAACCTTGATATGCTTTAACAGGTTGCCCCCATCATGGACTTTTTCTGCCGAAGCTTCATGCGCAGAGACTGGGTCCGCCACGACCGGCAGCGGATCAAACTCCATCTCGATCAACCCCAAAGCCTTCTCCGCATCCTCAAGTGTCTCCGCCGCCACTAGCGCCACCGCGTCACCGATATAACGCACCTTCTCGCCCACACCGATGAGGGTGGGCCAATCCTTAATCACCAGGCCATGATTGCGTTCGCCGGGGATGTCCTCGGCTACGAGTACAGCCACGACACCTGTGCTGTCGATCGCAACCTTGATGTCTAACCGTTTCAAGATTGCGTGAGGAACTCCTGCCCGTAAAACTCGTCCAACAAGCATGCCTGGGAATTGAAGGTCGTCGGCGAAACGAGCTGTCCCGGTCACCTTCTCCAGGGAATCAGGGCGCTGCTGGATATGGCCGACTGCGTGAGTTTCCTCGGATTCTTCCAACCCCAGAGGAGGGATGGGCTCACCTGTGTTCATTGTTCTGGCAGCTGCCTGGACGGCCTGTATAATCGTCGGGTATCCAGCACAGCGGCAGAGCGTATCCTTTAAAGCAGCCCGGATCTCCTTCTCACCAGGATTCGGGTTCTTCTTAAGGAGAGCAGCGGCAGTCATAATCTGGCCCGGCATGCAGAAGCCGCACTGCAAGGCGCCATATTGGACGAAGGCCTCCTGCAGCGGGTGCAAATTCCCATCCAGTGCCAATCCCTCGATCGTTAAAATCTTCCGTCCCTCCGCCCGGGCTGCCGGATAAACACAGGAGAGAATCGGGGCGTCATCGATCAAAACCGTGCAGGCACCGCACTCCGCTTCGCCGCACCCGATCTTCGTGCCAGTCATCCCAAGGCGAGTCCGAAGAAGATCAGAGAGCATCTCCCCGGGGAGAACATCGATCTCTTTTTCTACTCCGTTTAACCAGAATTTCATCGTTTCGCTCTCTCCGCCCAGGACTTATACCTTGAAATCATTTTTGTTTGCGCGCAGCCCGTTCCCAGGCTTCTGTTATCGAGCGGGTGAACAACGTCGGCAGGATATGTTCCCGGTAAGCCTTCGTCGATCTATGCGGGCTGGTCCGTAATTTCACTTCTTGCAGCAATTGATGGATCGCGTTCTGATTATTAACATTTTCAAAAGGTTGACCGCGCAGGACCGCCTCCGTCTTCACTGCCCGCAGCGGCCGCGGCCCAGCAGGTCCAATAGCAATTTGTATATCTTCAATTATTCCACCGCGTTCGCGGCGCAGCCAGATCCCCATGTTCAATATCGCGATGGCCACTCCCTGAGGACGCATAACCCGTTTAAATGCCGAGCCTTCTGCTTCGCAGCTCAGCGGAAAGCGAAAAGCGACGATAATTTCTCGTGAGCGGTCGAAGTTCGGTCTACCTGGTCCCTCAAAGAGCATCTCAACAGGAACCCACCTTCGCCCCTCCGAAGAAGCAAGTTGACCTTCCGCCCGCAGGCTGATTAGGGCGATTGTCCCATCACCAGCGGGGAGCGCATGCCCAACATTGCCTCCAAGCGTTGCCACATTACGGACCTGGGGACCTCCGATCAACCCGCACGCTTCGGCGAGACCTTGAGCATGATCCTGGATACTGACGTCCAGAACGATTTCATGAAGCGGTACAGCTGCGCCTATGTGAAGGAAACCATCCTGCTCCTGAACCACTGTCATCTCAGGGATTTGGGTTATGTCAACCAGGGTATTAACCGCTGAATGACGGCCTTGTTGGAGATCGAGCAAAAGATCTGTACCCCCCGCGATGACGGCCGAGCGAGTTGGTTCAACGCCCAGCGCTCCCAGCGCATCTTCGACGGTTGAAGGTTGCAGATACTTCTTCCAAAGAGTCATATTCGCTCTAGTTGTGAGGGTCGAGGATCCGGTGGCACTTTACGCTTAGCAAGGCTGCTCAACGCCGGTCACAGATCCGCCCTGTGAACGACCACCAATCCGAGGTATTACGATTCTAGCATCGAGGCGGGCGCGATTCAAGACTCTCATAAGATCTCACCGCCCGGACGGCGATGGAGATAGTGCCCCATCCCAGCCTCACCCCGCCATTTTCCTTCATCTACAATGAGTTGCCCACGCAGGAACACCTTCTCCGGGAACCCTTTCAACTGCCATCCTTCGTAGAGATTGTAATCCGTACGATGCCGGGCGAATTCCACACCGTAGGTTAATTCACGCGTCGGGTCCCAGATCACAATGTCAGCATCCGATCCAGGCAGCAGAGCGCCCTTCTGCGGATACAGCCCGAAGATCTTTGCCGCATTCGTGCTTGTTAACGCGACGAACTGGTTGGGCGTGATTCTCCCTTGTCCAACCCCGTACGACCAGAGGATCGGCATCCGATCTCCAATACCAGGAAGACCATTGGGGATTTTCGTGAAGTCCTTGGCGCCTAATTCTTTCCCGGGGATCATCACAGTTTTACCTTCGTACTCAATCGGTTTTGTCCCATCGAAGAAAAAGGGGCAGTGATCCGTTCCGATAGTTTGGAATCCGCCATCCGAAAGCCCGCGCCAAAGCGCTTCGTTATCCTGCTCTGTCCGCATCGGCGGCGAGCATATCCATTTCGCGCCATCCTCGCCTCGTAAATTCTCAGTCGTGAAGAAAAGATACTGCGGGCAGGTCTCCCCCATCACCGGTAAGCCGCGTTGACGTGCGTAGCGGATTTGGTCCAATCCACCGCCCGTATTGACATGCACGATGTAGAGGGGCGATCCCGCTTGCTCTGCCAGCGCGATTCCCCGTAAAACTGACTCGACGGCGCCCCAGGGCGGGCGGGTGAGCGCGTGCCATTCAGGCGAGGTATGTCCTGCCGCAAGCGCTTCATTGGTGAGGATCTCGATCACATCCCCATTCTCGGCATGCAGCATGGTGAGCATCCCATGTTCTGCCCCCAACCGCATAACCCGGAAGATTTCTCCATCCTGGAGCCTGAGACGTCCGTTATAGGCCGTAAACACTTTTAATGTCGTAATCCCTTCGTCGAGCAGGGCAGGGATTTCTGCCATGACGTCATCGTCCAGGCGGGTGATGTTCATGTGGAAGCCGAAATCGATCGCGGCCTTCTCATCCGCTTTGCGGTGCCAAATCTCTACTGCTTGCCGCAGCGCAGGTTGATCTTGCGGCACAAAATCCATCACCGTCGTTGTCCCGCCGAATGCGGCCGCCTTATGCCCTGTGTAGTGATCATCGGATGAAACCGTATCGAACATCGGCAGGTCGAGATGCGTGTGTGGGTCGACACCTCCGGGAAAAATGAACTTGCCCTTCGCGTTGATGACCTCGGCATCATCAGCCGCAATGTCTTCCCCAATGGCTGCAATCCGCTCATCGCGGATGAGTAAATCTGCGCGAATTACTTCACTGTCGGTAACCAGCGTTCCAGCCCGAATGATTCTCTCTGTCATTCCTTTTCCTCTCTGGTTTCAACAAGATAATCGGGGGGCTCTGACATGCCATTATCCGACCGCTCGTTAAGGCCATCTGTAGGCTGTAGCCCCGGAGAACTGCCAATTAATCCATCGTGGTCTTTTGTCGTTGGCATGGGGAATTTGTCACCACTGACTGACCTCTCTCGGATAAGCTTCCACAAACGATCACGCTCGACGGATTGGGGAACCCGGAAATCTCGAACATCATTCGCCTGCATCAAACGCTCACCGGTCGTGTATAGGAATGTAAAACGACGCCATTTTTCCGCCGGGATTGGTCTGGGCAGTTCGAGCAGCGGGCCTAATAGCATCTTGAAGTATGGCTCATCTGCTCTGGGATGATCGCTTTCTTCCCGCAGAAGTTCTCCTCGCGTTAACAACTCATGACCTAGAACTTTGGCGATGTATCGCACAGACCATCTCAGCTCGCCGAAGGCCGAGGTGAGAAAAAAGGCGATCCAATCGACGCGTACGGTTTTTGGGGAGGTTTGGACCGGAATACGATACCACCCTAAGACCCTGGTGATCTCCAGATCACGCGGATTTTTCATTACCGCTACCAAGATGAGATCTTCTGGATATAATTCTTCCATGACGTCCTATTCAGGGTTAGAAACGGCCTGTTTCCAGGATATCTTGAAAAGACCCAACAAATCGTACTCGGGTAAAAACAGGCGGATGTTCCGCACTCCGTTCTAACGATGGAATGGGACATCCGCCATTCTTCACAACCAGGTTCCCCTTTGAACAAGCGTCTTTATATCAATCCAACACGCTCGTTGAACTCAGCAATCAATTGATCTATCTCTGGCACAAATGCCTGAATCGAGGTCCAATAATCCCGATCGTACCACTGGGCGATGATCTCCTCGTAGGTTCGCCCCTGCTGCTCGATCCAGGTGTAGTATTTCAAGTTATGGATCCTACGCTGATCCGTATAACGAGTCTCAAGCAGGTGATCCGTTTTTAGTCCATGCAGATCTCGGGCGAAGTCTACCGCAGCGTCCTTCTCCGTATATTCTCCGAATTCCTCGTGCATCTCTTTCAACCGGCTTTGATAAAGCTCCATGGAGTCGGTGAAGACGGTGAGCACGATGTCGTTTTTGCCCAGTTCATAGTATTTAGCGAACTTAATCGCCATAGCGAGATTGGCAATGCCGGAGAAGCCAAGCAGTTCCAGGTTCTTAATAAAATCCTCGGGCACACCTTTCCCAACAAGATACTTATGCCCTTCAGGTTCGTTGAAGAGGCGGGCCAGGTTGACGATCACATTATCGTCGAGAGCGATGATCATATCGGTATTCTTCACATTGTGAATCCAGGGGACATGCTTATCGCCGATGCCCTCGATGCGATGTTCTCCAAAACCGTTCTCGAGCAAAGTGGGGCATTGCCAGGCTTCCCCGGCCGCGACCCTACTTGTCGGGAAGATCTGCTTCAAGTAATCCCCACAGGCAATCGTCCCCGCCGACCCGGTCGTCAGCACAACTCCAGCATAATTGTCATTCGGGCGGAGCTCTTTTTGGAGCACCTCCTCCATGGCATGTCCCGTGATGTCGTAGTGCCAGAGGTAATTCCCGAATTCGTCAAATTGGTTGAAGATCATCAAATCTTCACCGGATGACCTCAATTCCCAACATTTATCAAAGATTTCTTTTACGTTGGACTCCGTCCCGGGGGTCTTAATGACCTCTCCAGCAATATTCGACAGCCAGTCGAAACGTTCTTGGCTCATACCTTCCGGGAGAATGGCGATCGACTCACAAGCCAACAGGGATGAATCATATGCCCCTCCCCGGCAGTAGTTTCCAGTCGAGGGCCAGACTGCTTTCTGAGTCGTAGGATCGAATTGACCCGTTACGAGTGGCGGCACAAGGCAGCCGAATGCTGCGCCGACCTTATGCGAGCCCGTTGGCATCCATTTCCCGACCAGGGCGATGATGCGTGCATCCACACCGGTTAGTGAACTCGGAATCTCCAGATAGTTCACCCCTCCATAACCGCCGCCTTTCGAAGTGGGTTCGTTCTTCCAAGAAATCCGAAATAGATTCTCAGGCGTTACATCCCAAAGCTCGAGGGAACCAAGCTTCTCTTTAATCGAAGAAGGGATCAAGCTCGGGTCTTTCATCTGCGCAAAAGTCGGGATGATGAAATTGCGCTCCCGCACTCTTTCGATGGTTTGCTTAAGTCTGTCTTTATAAATTGTGAGATCGATCATGACGTTTCGTTTTACCTTCCTTCGGATGATTTTTTATTTTCTAAACTGATGGGTCTCCGCACGATATATAGCGGTCGGTTTTTTGCCTCATCGTAAATCCGACCGATGTATTCCCCGAGGATCCCAAGAGAGATTAACTGTACGCCTCCAAGAAATAATACCGCGATCAAGGTTGTTGCCTGTCCTAGAAACGCCGGGCTTCCAACCAGCCTGAACGCAATCACGATGGGTATGGCGATAATACTCACGCCCGCGGCGAAAAAGCCGAGGTAGGTCGCGATCTGCAACGGAAAGTAGGAAAAACCCGTGACGGCATTGAGCGCCAGGCGCAGCATTTTGCGAAATGGATATTTCGTCTCGCCAGCGAATCTCGCCGCTCGTTTGTACGGCACACCGGTCTGGCGGAAGCCAACCCATGCAGCCATGGCTCTAGGGAAACTATGCCTCTCGCGCATTTGAGACAGTGCAGCAACAGCCTGCCTGTCCATCAGCCGGAAATCCCCGGTATCCAGCGGGATCTCGACATCGGTGATACGGTTGATCACGCGGTAAAACAAGGCTGCTGTGGACTTTTTAAACCAGGTTTCGCCCTCACGTTCTGTGCGCACGGCATACACGATTTCATAGCCCTCGCGCCATTTCTCAACCAAATCGGAGATGACCTCAGGCGGGTCTTGCAGATCCGCGTCCATGATTATCACGGCACGGCCTTGGCTGAAGTCCATCCCCGCGGTCACGGCGATTTGATGCCCAAAATTCCGAGCGAATATCAAAGGTTTCACACGTGGATCTTCTTTGCTTATCGCTTCGATCCACTCTGAGGAACCATCCGTCGATCCATCGTCGATGAGAATCAGCTCCCATGGCTCACCCAGATTATCTAAGACCGCTTTCACCCGATCATAGAGTTCCTGGAGCGACTCGATTTCGTTATAAACCGGCACTGCGACAGAAATAGCAATCTCGTTTTCCGTCATCCTATTCACCCTCCGCTGTTCTACTTCAGCTCGGCATTTAAAGCACTTTGGAGTGCTTCGAGTGTCGGTTCTATCACAAGCGGCTCACCAGCGGCATCCATCGCTCGCACCACATCTTTCAATCCATTACCGGTATTCAGCACAACGACACGGTCTCCCTCCGTAAGAAGGTTCTTCTCAACTGCGGTCAACAGCCCGGCATAGGCTGCCGCTCCTGCGGGTTCGGCGAATACGGCCGTATCTCGGCCAAGCTCTGCAATCGCGCCTAAAATGGCGGAATCTGGAACTGCTACGCAAGCTCCACCGGTTTCCGTTACGGCTCGCAGTGCGCGTAAACCATCACGCGGCAGGTCCACTGAGATGCTATCTGCCAGGGTATTTGCACTCACCGGTTGGATATCCTCCGAACCGGCCTGGAAGGCGTTATAAATCGCAGCCGATCCTTCTGATTGGATCCCATAGAGCCGCGGGATCCGATCGATCCAACCTAATTCAAGCAAATCCTTAAAGCCTTTATGCAGACCGGAGATGATGTTCCCATCACCAACGGATAAGAAAACAGCATCCGGCGTGAGCCATCGCTCCTTTGCAGAGCTCTTTTCACCACTCGCAATCGATAATTGCTCACATATTTCGAAAGCTGCGGTCTTCTTCCCCTCCGCCGTGAATGGGTTGAAGCCCGTATTTCGGCAATACCAGCCAAACTGCTCCGCCGCCTGAATGGTGAGATCAAAGGCGTCATCATAGGTGCCTTCGACGAGAACCACCCGCGCACCAAAAATCAGGATCTGCGCGATCTTTGCCGGTGGAGCAGTCTTCGGGGCGAGTATTACAGCGGGCATCTTCGCCGCTCCCGCCATGCCTGCCAGCGCTGCGCCGGCGTTGCCGGTTGAAGCAGTTACGATCACCTCTGCGCCAATTTCCTGCGCTCGGGCAACAGCGACGGCGCTGGCGCGATCTTTAAAAGAAGCGGTTGGATTCCGCCCATCATCCTTCAACCAGAGTTTCTTAAGATTCAATTTCGCGGCGATTGAATTCAAATCGAACAGCGGCGTCCAACCTACTGCCCGCAATGGTGTTCCATTATGCCCCGGGTCTTGTACCGGTAGGAGAGGCAAATATCGCCAGATGGAAGTGTCCGGCGAACGTCTGAGGTCGCCAGGGGATATACCACGACGAATCCTGTCGTAATCCAGGATCACATCGAGATTCCCGCCGTCACGCGGGCAGGTATATTGGGCATCGTCTGGCCCGAATTCCTGACCGCAGATAGAACAGCGATAGCCTGCAAATCCCGCCATCTTATAGCCCTCGTTCACCGCGGATATACGGCAAACCAAGCGCCGCCGGTGAGCCCAAGCGCTTGCGCATAGCCTCGCGCGAGCCGATCACGAGGACGACGATGGTAAATGCATAGGGCAGCATTTGTAGGAAGAAGCCCAAATAAGGGTTGTAATAGAACGGGTTGCGGAAACCGAAGATCTTCAATGGCCCTTGGACATCGAGGATCATTCGGCGGAGAGCGCCAAAGGCATAAGACCCTCCAGCTGCGCGAATCGGATCCCACTGCGCGAAGATCACGAGACCGATGGCGATCCACCCCTGGCCGGATGTCGTGAGATGACTGAACCATCCCGGAGAAACGGCCAGGCTGATCGTCGCTCCAGCAACACCCGAGAGCATCCCGCCAACCAACACATAGAAATAGCGCATGCGGTTTACGTTGATGCCCAAGGCATCCGCGGCTGCTGGAAATTCACCTATCGCTCGCAGATGCATCCCCGGTCGCGTGCGGTTGATGTAATACCAGGCAACAGGAATCAACAGGTATCCGATGTAAACCATGACACTCTGGTTTTCAAACATAACAGGACCAATGAAAGGTATGCTCGCCAGACCTGGAATACTAAACGAGGGTAAAAGGGCAATAGCCCCAGCCTTGCTTAACCCCTCGCCGAAAACCAGGCTTAAGCCTGTTCCAAGGAAGGTCAGCGCCAGACCGCTTACAACCTGGTCAGCCTGAAATTGGATCGTGATCAATGCATGGACCTGGCTCAATAAGCCGGCGAAGAGCATTGCGACGAGCACTCCAAGCCAGGGATTGCCTGTCGACAAGGCTGTTTTATAGGCACTCATCGCGCCGATGAGCATCATCCCCTCAAGGCCAAGATTCAATATCCCAGACCTCTCGGTGAAGATCTCCCCAATTGTAGCGAATAGAAGAACCGTTCCGGAGGCGACGCCGGCTTGCAGGATAATGATTGGATCCATGTTTACGCCTCCTGCCCTACTCGTGTGAGTCGAACCCGATTGCGGAACAAGAAATCACTGCCAATCAGACAGACCAATATGATGCCCTGTATGAGCATCGGAATACCGGATGGTTGGATCTCCCTTCCGGCCAGAATCAGTCCACCGAAGAGAATCGAAATCGGAACGACCAGGATGGGGTTCAGCTTCGCCAGCCAGGCGATGATGATCCCTGTAAAGCCGTAGCCGGGTGAAATCGCACCCTGAAGGCGATGTACAACTCCAGAGATCTCAAGCATTCCACCTAACGCCGCCAAAGCACCGGAAAGCATCATTACTAAGATCGTGTTCCTCACGATGTTGATCCCCGCGTAGCGTGCGGCGCGCGGGTTGTCTCCGATCAGCCGAATCTCATAACCCCAACGGCTGCGATACAGCACCCACCATATCACACCCGCAGCGATGAAACCAAAAACCAATCCCAGATGGATCGTAAGTCCACGAAACGCTGGGACCTGCACTGCGTAATCTGTCAATCGCGGCAGCCAGGCGGTCCTGGGAAATTGGGGACTCATTTGGAAACCGCCATCCGACCACACTGCAAATATAAAGAAATTGTTCCACGCAACGGCGATATAGTTCATCATCAGCGTTGAAATGATTTCATTGACATTGAATTTGGCTTTCAAAAAGCCCGGGATAAATCCCCACAAAGCGCCGGCGAGCGCACCGACGAGCATCATCGCCGGGATCATTAGCCACGGCGAAGTCTCCGGCGGAAGAATGGGTGTAAGCACGACAGCACTTGCCCCGAAGGCACCTAGGTAGAATTGACCTTCCGCACCGATATTCCACAGCCGCATCCTGAAGGCGACAACAGCCGCCAAACTAACGAGGATGAGCGGGGTTGCTTTCACAAGCGTGTCCGAGAACACGCCGGTGTCGCCGAAGGCAGCCTTGGCCATGAAGGCATAGGCTCGGATGGGATCCCCTCCCACGAGATGCAGGATGATCCCCCCGAAAACCAAAGCAATGGCCACGGCGCCCACGGTGATAATCAAGTTCAGCCATGCCGGTTGCTCCATTCGGGGCTCAATCCGAATCCGGAACCGTTTAGTAAGACGATCTTGTGTAATGGATGAAGGATCAGTCGTCATTGACTCACCTTCCCCGTCTCGTTAAGTTCGGTTTTCCGCGTTCCGGTCATCATCAAACCGATCGTTTCAGGGGTGCCTTCTGAAACCTCACCCATGATTTCACCCTCATAGATCACGTAGATACGGTCTGATAGTGCGATGAGTTCTTCCAGTTCCTCCGAGATCAGAAGGATCGCAGCACCGTTCTCGCGCTGCTGGAGCAATAAGCGTTGAATTGATTCGATCGCCCCGACATCCAGGCCGCGCGTTGGCTGCATAGCAATCATCAACTTAGGCTCACAAGAGATTTCGCGCGCTAGGATCAAACGTTGGAGATTTCCTCCAGAGAGCAAGCGTGCGGGTGTATCCACTGTAGGCACCATGATGTCATAGGCTTCACGAAGCGTTTCGGCTCGTGTTCTTGCAGAGATACGGTCAATGGACCACCCTCTAGCGATTGGAGGTTCCCGATAGCTCTTCATGATCAGGTTGTCAGTGATGTTGAGATTCGGGGCTGTACCGACATGGGTCCGGTCTCCAGGAATGTGAGAAACGCCCGCATCGATTACCTGTCTTACATGTCTCGATGCGCGTTGCCCGGACATACTTCCTTCGATGAGCGTCTGACCGTGCACATCCACTTTCCCTTTTGTGATCGGACGAAGACCTGTAATAGCTTCAGCTATCTCGGATTGCCCGTTCCCGGCCACGCCGGCCAAGCCGACGATCTCGCCAGCCCTCACGTTGAGTGAGACGCCTCGCAAAGCCTGAAGACCTTTATCATTCAAAGCCTCAAGCTCTTCCACAGAGAGAACAATCTCTCCGGGAACTTGATCAATCTTGTCTAGCTGAAAGAGCACCTCCCGACCTACCATCTCGTGCGCCAGGTCTTGCTTCGTGACCTCTTTCGCAGGCAAACCCTCTGCGCTGACCCTTCCTTTTCTCAAAACTGTAATTCGATCTGCTATCGCCATGACTTCATCAAGCTTGTGGCTGATGAAGATGATTGATTTCCCCTCGGCAATCATGGACCGAAGTGTCTTGAACAATTCTTGAATCTCCTGCGGAGCCAAGACCGCTGTTGGCTCGTCCATGATGAGCACATTCGTCCCACGGTAGAGCATTTTTAAAATTTCCACACGCTGCTGCTCACCGACGGATAATTGCCAGATTCTTGCTCGCGGATCGACCTGGAGACCATACTGCTCCCCGAGGTCGGAGATAATTTGATCATAATGGGATAAATTCATATTGAAGCGCGGTTCATCGAGGCCCAGGAGGATATTTTCCGTCACAGTTTGAGTGGGCACGAGCATAAAGTGCTGGTGGACCATGCCAATCCCGTAGTTGATGGCATCTCGAGGGGAGCGCAGATCGACATACTCACCATCAACCTGGATCGTACCTTTATCGGGTCTATACAATCCTGTGAGGATATTCACCAAGGTGCTCTTGCCTGCGCCATTTTCACCCAACAAGGCGTGGATCTCACCAGACCGCAAGATGAAATCAACCTGGTCATTCGCCAATACACCGGGAAACTGTTTGGAAATCCCTTTTAACTCAACTACATTGAGATGATCTTCCATACTCAGCTCCGATTCCACTCCAGGCCTAGCTCCGAAGATGATGGGTCGACGCCCTTATCGGACGTCGACCCTCTTTCTGTTTATTTGTGTGGACTATTCAGGCAGTTCCGCAGTTATACCCTCAGCCCACCACTTCATGCAGTATTCGCAGCCCAACCCGAACTCGGGGAAGGCATCCAGGTCAACTTGCTCAAGCGCTTCACCCTCGGGAACAATCAGGTTGCCTTGATTATCATAGATCGGGCCCGAGAAAACGTCGAAGCGTGTGAATTCTCCCGCCAGGGTGGCGGCTACCAGGTCGCGAACATCCTGGATCACATCTTCCGGAAGCTCAGCAACGCCGGGGGTTAACTCCTCACCCTCCATGAAGCCGTACAGACCGAGCGCTCCGGTTTCAGCATCAAAGTAATCCCAGCCAGGGACATAGCTGCCATCGATAACGCCCTCGGTGATACGTGCATACTCGGGTCCCCAAACCCAGTAGGGCGCGGTCAGGCAGGCGTCAATCTTGCAGGAGCCGTACCAGTCATATGTGACGCCCCACTTGCCCTTTTCCTGCGCTACATCAGCAACTGCAGGGGTGTCGGCGCCCGTGAACACTACCTGAGCACCGGCATCGAACAACGAGGCTGCGGCCTCTTTTTCGATGATGGGATCATGCCAGGTGTTGATCCAGCGCACGTCAAGCGTGCACTCCGGGCAGGTTTCCCTCATCCCTAACGCAATAGCGTTGCCGAGGCGGATCTCCTCCGGGATCGGGAAAGTCGCCATGTAACCCAGCTTCGGGTTTCCATCCATCTTGGCCCGTGCACCGGCAAGCATCCCTGCCATGTACTTCATGTTTTCCATAGCACCCATCAGGTTGCCGAAGTTGGTCATGTTGGACTTGATGCCTGTCAGGTGGATGTACATGACATCCGGGAACTCCTCGGCGACGATTTCCATGGGATCCATGTAGCCGAAAGAAGTACCGAAGATCAGGTCAAAGCCCTTCCGCGAGAGGCTGCGGAAGATCTGCTCCGAGTCGGCTCCCTCAGGAACGTTCTCGATATAGGCTATGTGAACATTCGGGACGTTCTCTTCGATATAGACCAAGCCTTCATAGTGCGCCTGGGACC
>JBARSI010000102.1:0-25275 GCA_049644665.1 Anaerolineales bacterium | reverse complement strand
CCAATACATTGATTAGGACATTGGCTGCCAGATTCCAGATGAGGATCTCACCTTGAGTGTGCAACCCGGCCTCAACATTTCTGGCGCAAGCATTATGTTAATTTAAGGAGAATGTATTTCAGGGTTCACAGATTTGAGATGTATCTCCGAATTCCCCGCCGGTGACCACAATCCTGTAGTCGACTGAA
Source organism: Anaerolineales bacterium (assembly GCA_049644665.1). Classification (GTDB taxonomy): domain Bacteria; phylum Chloroflexota; class Anaerolineae; order Anaerolineales; family E44-bin32; genus E44-bin32. The sequence continues at coordinate 25,087 of JBARSI010000102.1, read as the reverse complement.
CTCTGAACCAGGTTAACATTAATATTCCCGACAATTACGTATGCATTTTGGGTGTTCTCGTAAGTCCGCTTGCGATTGATATTTAAACCTATTTCCGTCCTATTGCCAGAGGAGTCATATTTGTATGTTGTCTTTTCGTCTTGTAAATGCTCAATGGTCATCGGGCCCGATTCGCAAGAGATTCCAATTGAATATTTCTCTGTGCCAATATCACACTCCAGCATACACGCAGGCGTAGGTGTGGCAGTCGGCTCGGCTGTCGGTGGGACAGGCGAGGGAGTACCAGTCGGCCCGGCTAGCGTTTCGCTGCACCCAGTTAGTAACAAAAAAAATAGTGTTAAACCAAATACCTGTTGCCATAGTCTTCTATTGCTCATTCATCAATTCCTTTGTTGGCTCAGAGTGGTCGTGCTGAATTTATTCAGGGCATCCTTAACAAAACTTCTCTGAATGTTCGATATGCAATTCCGCCCTCATCCAGCAGTTTACTGGTGTGAGTACACATCATGGTACCGAGTTGCGAAATCCTCCGTTCTCTGAGGAGCGAGGTCCTGGGTTCCGCCGAGCGCCCGGCAGCAACGGCATGAGGGGGCTGTACGGAGGGCCCGGAACCATACAGAACGGGATCAAAGTCCGCAACCGATCCAGCCCCAGCTCAACGCGAGGTCGGTTATTGCCCTTCGCAAGGCTCAATTACCAAGCGAAAATACTTCAACAAAACGGTCATCCATTTTGCTTGACACTTCGTCGATAGTTATAGCCGGAACGGTACCGTCAATGTAGAAAACAAATAGAAACGCTCCTGCTACATCCCTTCGGAGCACAACCATGTCCATGCGCATCGGGATGCCTCCCATATCAGCGACCATGGTAAACCCTACCGAGGCATCACCAATGTCATTTAAATGAGTCAATTCTTTTTGCCCTTGAACGTCTGTCGCTCCCATTCCCCCGACAAAAGAATCCATCAGGAATTCTGGTTGACCCAGAGCTACGTCGAACCCAGCTTGCTCAAGATCAGTGGGGAGCAAGGTGGTGAAACCCATGATCATTTCGAATGGGTCAGCTCCCATGAAAGCGAAGATTTCCTCAACAGTAAATCCCTCAACACTTAAATCTTCTTTTGATAAACCAAATTCATCAAGGGCTATTGCTTCGAAACCTGATGGAAGATCTTTCAGGGTAAGTACAGCATCTGATAAAGCACGCGGTGCGGGTGCGCTCGTTGGGGTGAATGGAATATTTGTGGGCGTAGCAATGAGCATCGGTGTTGGTGTAGCAGGTTCTTCAGTAGGTACTACTGCTTCCGTTGCTACGACCTCCTCTGTCGCAGTTGGCAAAGGCTCGGCCCCGCCGCTGCCCCGCAAGTTGATGATTCCAACCACGCCCGCAATAACAACACCAACAGCCAGGATACCGCCGATGAGCTTCCAGGGCAGGTTCTTTGACCCTGGTCCATTAGTTGTGGGCGAGATTAGTGCCATGTCATCAGAAAGTGCAGCCTCTTTCTCCAGGTTTGATGTAGCAGTGTCGATCAGCTTGTTAATATGCGCTTCCCAGGACGGATCATATGCGTCCAGCCAATGGCGCGAAGAAAGATGCAGGCGCATTGCCCCGCTGGGATCAAGATTCTCGATCCGGAAGGGGAGTATGGTTTTCCCCTCAGAAATCGAATAGTATATTTCATCCAGCACGCGCTTTGATCCATTGGAGCTCTCGGAAAAGATGAGCAGCATGAGAGCGCAGTCGCCGATAGCATTCGTGATTGACTCGCCCCAATCTGTACCCGCCTTGATATCGCGCGGGGCATACCAGCAGCGAATGCCCCTGTTTTCAAGCGCGGCAACTACGGCATCCGCAACAATCTTGTCATTTGAAGAATAGCTGATGAATATATCGTGATTCATAATATCTCCTGCGTTGGTTGGAATATTCACAAACTGGCACTTTATAATATTCCAGCCGATCAGCGTTTGTCCCTACCGGGAGCGATTCCTTTCCGGTCTTGCAGCTGCTCTCCCCAAGATTAGGAAATGGGAATGTGACGAGCTGACGACAACGAACCAGCAGAAGAACGAGCGTCACAAGACTACCTAGATATGCCTTCTCGTTTTCCTGCCTCCTGTTTTTATAGGTCGGCGCGCCTAATATATTCCGTACCTGCTAGTTCTTAGTTTTTCTCAACGGCTAGTCGATGGTGGGGGACCCTTCAGTCCAACCCACTCATCAAGATTCTTGTTTTGGAACTTCTTTGCTGCCATTTGGCCAACGCGATTTGCCGAGGCCGCGACTCACAGCTTCGTAAGTGTACAATAAGTGGTGGGGAGCAAGCAACAAGATGTGGGGGGGTACATAATGCCCATAAGCTCAATGCCATCCCCGCCACATAATCTTCGATAAGGTCTCTCAAGTGGAGTATTAGCAGGTTGGACAAATCGTTGTTGTGTGCATCTATACAGATGCGGAGGATCAACAAGTGGGCAACGATAAGCAGATCAAGAATTACACTACTTGATAAGCTCCGTCAGTTCGGTCTGTAAATTGCTATACATAAATATGAATCTTATAATGTTTCCGTATTTCGATCCGAGATTGAAGCAGCAACTCTTAGTTTAGATATCGATCTTCAGGACTAAAACCAAATCCCAAGGAGGAATTCCCCTCATGCCCGCTAGAGGAAAATCACAAAATTCTATCGTCGTAACTGGCGATGTAACCATGGATTGGAACTTAGCCCGCGAACGGGATGGCGTCAATAAGGGTTGGAGTGCGGACACCTGCTCCCGAGTCTGGTGGCAGCGCGGCGGTGCGGCGCTGCAAGCCGATCTGATCGCGGCAACAGCCGAGTCATTAAAGAAGGACGGGGTCGCCGATTTCAAGCTCCTGCAAAGCGCGGCGCCGCATGAACCGGTCCAACATGGTGATCCACGATTCCATCATGTCTACGCCCTCTGGACACCTTTCGGCAAAGGTAAAGATATCGCCTGGCGGGTAAAGCAATTCCTGGGGCTGGATGCCTGCACAGACACAGCGGACACCGAAAGAGACGACTGGATGCAAATCATCGATGATACGGCCGATGTGGATGTCGTCATATTAGACGACGCCGCGTTAGGATTCCGGGACCGAAGCGACTTATGGCCGGAGGCAATTCAGAATCCATCGCCTACTCCCTGGGTTGTGCTGAAGATGTCCAAACCTGTAGCCCGGGGACCATTATGGGAACATCTACTCGAACATTTCACCGAGAAGCTGATTGTCGTCACCACCATCGACGACATTCGACAGACGGAAGTGCAGATCAGTCGTCAAATTTCATGGGAAAGGACTGCTCAAGATACGGTTTGGGAGCTCACGCATAACCCCCGTGTTACAGGCCTCTCTCGCTGCGCGCACGTCGTGGTCTCCTTCCACGCCGCCGGTTCGATACTACTCTCTAATCATCCTGATGGTGGATCGCAATCCCAACTTCTTTTCGACCCGCAGGTCATGGAGGATGAGTGGGAGCAAAAGTATTCGGGCGGCATGTTTGGATACACAACCTGTCTCGTGGCCGCGATTGTGCGGCAGTTAATGATCGATCAGGAACAGCCAAATATCATTTCTGGCGTCCAATCCGGCATAGCCGCAATGCGGAAGCTGCATTTAATGGGCTATGGCCACCCCGGCACAGATCCCGGAACGGCAGAACTGCGATTCCCTGTGCTTAAGATTGTCGAAGAGATCAGCGCGGAGAATAACTCGCTTTCTGTTGTTGAGATTAAGGATCCTATTAAAAATATTCTCTCGCCTGCAGAACCTGAAGCGCTGCGTGTGATGCCTGGTTTCTGGACTATCCTCGAGGACCGGTACACAGGATTGTTGAATGAGACTGCTCAGCGCATTGTTTTGGATGGCATAGCTGGAGCATTGGATGATGTGCCGGCCGGCCGCTTTGGAGCGCTCATAACTGTAGACCGGCGGGAAATCGAAGCGCTGCGCTGCATTCGCATGCTGATTTCGGAATACTGCCAACGACCACAAGTCCGTCCGCTTTCGATCGCAGTCTTCGGCCCTCCAGGCTCAGGCAAATCGTTCGGGGTGAAACAAATCGCCAAATCCGCCCGACCCGGTGAGATTCAATCTCTTACGTTCAATATCTCTCAATTAGGGCATCCCAATGAACTTCTCGATGCCCTGCATCAGGTGCGGGATGTAGGTCTCTCTGGAAAGATCCCTCTTGTGTTCTGGGATGAATTTGACACCCCTTTAGATGCAAAACGCCTGGGTTGGCTGCGCTACTTCCTGGCTCCGATGCAAGATGGCACCTTCCAGCAAGGGCAGATAAACCATCCGATCGGCCGGGCGATATTCGTTTTCGCCGGCGGCACCAGCCATCGTATGGAGGATTTCGGGACCGATTTGGACGAAGTAGAGCGCAGAACAGCCAAGCTGCCGGACTTCATCAGCAGATTAAAGGGCTTTCTTAATGTTCTCGGCCCGAATCCCATTGAAGGGATTTCAGACCCTTACTTCATCATTCGACGGGCAATAATCCTCCGTGTTCTTTTCGAGCTCAATGCTCCACATATCTTCAACGAAGATGGACCCACCAGGCAGGTGCAGATCGATCAGGGTATTCTACGCGCTCTACTTGAGACAAAGCGCTACAAGCATGGTGTGCGGTCGATGGAATCAGTCCTGGCGATGAGCATGCTGGCTGGACAATCTTCTTTTGAACGCTCAAACCTATCGCCCGAGGGTCAATTAGACCTGCATGTGGATGGCCGTGATTTCCTCGCCAGGGTACAGCAGATGAATCTGGCTGGTGACCTGCTGGAAACGCTCGCGGAGGCTGCACACGATGTGTTCTGTGACGGCTTGAAAATGCAAGGATTCCAATTCGGTAAGGAATCTGACCCCGAAATAAAAACCCACCCCGCCATGATGCCCTATGAATCTCTGAGTGAAGAACTGAAGGAGTCCAACCGCAATAATGTGCGCGACATCCCCAACAAACTGGCCATCGCTGGATACGTCATGATACCCGCTCGCAGCAATGAGCCACCCTTCGATTTTCCCGGGGTCGATCTCGAGCTATTGGCATTAAAAGAGCATGAACGCTGGATGGCCGCACTCATCTCCACGGGCTGGTGCCACGCGCCCGAAACGGATCGCGCCAAGAAGCTGCATTCAGCCCTCGTGGATTGGGATGAACTTCCAGAGGAAGAGAAAGAAAAAGATCGCGATATGATCCGCGGTATTCCTCAGGTCCTAGCTAAAGCCGGATATGCAATCGTTAAATCCTAGGAAAGTTGTGAAGCCTTGAGAACACGATCTGACCGCGACTCAAGCGAAGTCATCATCGGCGTTACCGGCCACCGCCTTCTGGAGAATCTAAAGCCCATCATCTCCGGCGTGGATAAAACGCTTCCAGCCATTAAAACAACTTTCAAGGCAGAGCGCATGGCGATACTATCACCCCTGGCGGAGGGTGCGGATCGAATTGTTACCGACCGCGCGCTAGCTATTGATGGGACAAAATTGATCGCAATCCTGCCCATGCCAATTGATATATTTAAAGAGGATTTCCAATCACCTTCTTCAAAGGTGGAATTCCATGATCTCCTGCAGCAAGCGAGTGAAGTGATCGAATTATCGCGAACCAGCAAACGAGAAGAGTCGTATCGCCGTGCTGGAGAGTACCTGGTGGCTCACTGTGATGTGTTGATTGCCATCTGGGATGGGCTTCCCGCCCGCGGTCCAGGTGGAACCGCTGAAGTTGTTGCAGCAGCCCGCGGTAAAAATCTGCCTATGGCATGGATCTACGCCAGGCCAGAGATGAGCGAAAAAACAGAAACCACCACCCCTGGCGCCAAACATGGAGATGTAATTTTCGAGCGGTTCCCTGAATGAACTGAGCACCCCCGAGTGGAGGGTATGATCCTGAAACACACATCCAACGCAGAACGAAGTGAACGTGATGTCAACCGGTGGATTCCCTGGAGGGAGTTCCGCTGGATATTCCTGGGCGTCCTGTGGTTGAGCATTCTGCTCCTTGGGTACGTCGGTTTCTCGAAGTACTTCTCGGTTCATAATATTCCGGCGACGTCCATGGATTTAATCTACGCCACCATCCAGCTCGTCGTGTTGGAATCCGGAAATATCACCTCGCCCATACCCCTGGAAGTTGAAATTGCTCGCTTCGTCCTGCCCACACTGGCTGCTATAACCGCGGTGACAACTTTGGCGATCATTTTCCTCGAGCAAGCGCGACAGGTACGACTGAGATTCATCCGCAATCATGTCGTCATCTGCGGCCTTGGCCGAATGGGATCCTTGCTTGCCAATAGTTACATCGACCGCGGAGATTCTGTCGTCGTCATCGAATTAAATGATGGCAATCCACTCATTGAGCAAGTCAAGGCTCGCGGTGCTATCGTCTTATCAGGCACGGCAACAGATCTGATAGTTTTGGGTCAAGCGGGAGTCGAGCGAGCGTCCTCCTTGATCGCGGTTTGTGGCGATGATCGTGTTAATGCTGAGATCGCAATTCGGGCACAGCAGGTTGTGAAAACACGCCGGTTGAAACCGCTGTACTGCCGCATGCACATCGTCGATCCACAGTTGTACGAATTATTGGTCAATAAAGAGCTTGGCGGTCAGGATTTTTCGTCAATCCGTCTCGAGCTTTTCAACGTTTTTGACCAGGGAGCAAAGCTGCTGCTGCAAGAGTCTCCACCCTTCAATCCGGATGAAGAAGGGCCAGGGACTCACATCCTGGTTGTGGGCATGGGCAAATTTGGGGAAAGTTTGATTGTACACGCTGCCCGAACCTGGTCTATGGAACACCCCGGATCTGATCACCGTTTGAAATTCACCGTTATCGATCGAGACGCTGAGCGGAAATGCGAAGTTCTTTCGATCCGTTATCCACAGCTTCCCAAGCGCTGCGAATTCCATCCCTTATCCATTGAATTCGATTCGCCAACATTCCATCGCGCCGATTTTCTCTTCAGCGGAGGGAAGAGCTTGGATGTAGATGTCATCTACATTTGTCTAGATGATGATTCGCAGGGTTTAAGTGTGAGTCAAACACTTCTTCGCCGATTACCTGATCAGCAAGTTCCCATCGTAATACGCACACAGGGAACTGCGAGTTTGGCTGGGTTTCTAAGCAGTGATGATGAGGGACGAAGTACGTTCCAACATGTACACACCTTCAGCCTCCTGGATCGAACTTGCACACTGGATTTGCTTTCGAGCGGACCCCATGAATATCTGGCTCGAGCGCTTCATGAGGAATACGTAAGTCAACAAACCAAAGCCGGAAGCGCTGAGGGACCAGCAAGTCTCAGCTGGGCTCAACTTCCTGAGCCGATTAAGGAAGCGAACCGAAAACAGGTCGATCGCATCGGTGCAAATTTAGAAGCCGTGGGCTGCAGAATTGCACCGCTCATGGATTGGGATTTCCCCCCATTTGCATTTACGCATGCAGAAATTGAGGTCATTGCCCGTCGTGAGCATCAAGGATGGTGCGATGATCTGCGTCGGTGTGGATGGGGCTTCGCCCCGGGGCCGAAGAATTCGGAAAAGAAGACCCATCCCGATCTCGTAGAATGGGAACTTTTACCAGAACCCGAGAAAGAGAAGAACCGCGCCCCTGCCCGTGAACTGCCAACCTTCCTGACTCGAGCAGGCTATAGGATCGATCGCTTGGCTTAATTCATGTGGGTTGAACTGAATTTGATAAAATCTGATTGGAGATGTACATCGTATTCAAGAGGATCAGACATTCCATATAAGAATTCTGTCCGCGGGTATTTTTCAAGCAATACGAACTAAGGTACGAGTGGGATAGGTAGGTGCACCGCCTAAAATACACACTCCCTGGATGTACCGGGGATAAACCCTCCAGTGGTGAATTTATTAGACTCTATAGTTTTGACAGAAAGTAAAACCGCTTTCCTGCTTAGTAGAAAATCAGTGTAAGACTCTAGAATCAGGTGGTTTTCTTAAAGTACTAAACGTAAAGAGCACACAGAAAAACTCCTTTTTTTTTGAGGTGCTGTATGCTCAGTTTGCTCTTGTTTGTGACCCGCAAAGGAATCGAACCTTTAACCTACTGATTAAGAGCTGATGAAAGTTCCATCTCCCCTGTATATAGAGAGTTATGGTGTCTACCCAGTCCCATTTATAGGGGTAAAAATGTCCAAGCTTTCCATCGTTTCTATAGTGAGGTAAGGGTTCTGCACCGGAACTGCACCGGAAGCGGAAGAAATGCACGGTATATCCATCAAGTCGAAACAAGGAAAGGCGACTAGAATATCTCTATCCAATTAGGAATAACCAAGCACATTGAAGAACCAGATTCTGTGATGATGTGATTTGGGTTTTCAATCCACTCGACCCATATTTCTCCGTGGACCTTCATCGATTCCCCTTGGGTAGTTCTTAGATCTTTCTGAGCGAGATTGTCAGTAGCGTCCGTATGATTCTCGGATGATCTTAACAAGCGAGTACTGTTTCTAGAAGAACTTCTCAATCTTTGATGTCTATGCTCATATCCCTCATTTAAGAGGCTCTTGCCAATTTCTTAGCCCCAGCGTTCTAACATGGGCAAGAGCATGAATGGAAAATACCTCTTGACTATTATTAAGTTAATAGTATAATGCTATTGCTAATATATAATACTTTATGCTAGTCTTCCGGGGTGTTTACAAAAAAAAGAGATTATCCCGACGGCGGTTTAGTAGAGAGGTGGGTTGCTCGATGGAAGGGATCAGGGTGACAAAGAAATTCGAAAAAGAGATGAAATCAGGCACAGCTTCTCTCGTACTATTGAGTGCATTGGCGAAGGCCAAAGAGCCTTTATATGGCTATCTGATTGCGAAGCAGATCGAAGCAAACAGCGATGGTACCTCAATGATTAAACAAGGTGCACTCTATCCAGTGTTGCGATCTTTGGAAAGCAGTGGGCTTCTTGAGAGTGAAATTGAGCCATCCATGTCTGGACCACCACGTCGCTACTACCAAATCACTGAGCTTGGACGAAAATCTCTATTGGAATGGATGGATATCTGGGGCAAGATCCGAGACTTTGTTGAAGCCTCATTAGAAGGAGTGAGTCATGATTGAAAGCGTTGAGACATACCTGGCAGAACTAAAAAAAGAACTTGCCGGATGCGATCCCGCGATTGCCCAGGATGCCCTTGCGGACGCTGAGGAGCACCTTAGAAATGCACTTGAGCAAGTGCCGCTATCGGAGAAGCAAGGCCAGGAAGCAGAGGCACTCATTCCGATCATTGACAGCTATGGCTCGCCCAGAGAAATCGCTTCAGCCTATCGCGAAATCGAAACCCTAACACCGCCTGCGTTAGCAGAACGGAAGCCATCGGTAGGCAAGCCGCCCCTGGTTCGATACTTTTCCATCATCTGGGATGCGGGTGCATGGGGATCGCTGCTTTATCTCATGTTATCCATGGTCACTGGACTTGTGTACTTCACCTGGGCGGTAGCGGGCCTTTCCTTATCTCTGAGCTTGCTGATATTGATCATAGGGTTGCCCCTTACCGTCCTGTTCTTGCTATCCGTTCGCTCGATTGCGCTGGTTGAGGGCAGAATCGTCGAGGCCTTATTAGGCGTGAGAATGCCGCGCCGCCCCTTTTTCACCAACAGGCATACCGGGTGGTGGGAGCAAGTAAAAGGCCTCTTCCTGGAAAACCGCACCTGGACCGCGATGGCGTATATGGTCTTCCAGCTCCCCTTAGGCATAATCTACTTCACCGTCTTCGTCATGCTGATCGCGCTCTCGCTGGGTTTCATGTTGAATCCAATCCTGGTTCATTTTCTGGATGCCCCCTTGATTCAATACGGCGGGGAAGCGTACTACGTTACCCCTCAGCTCATGCCCATCGTTGTCATTGTGGGTTTTAACCTGCTCCTGGTGACAATGCACCTGGCGAAATTTGTTGGCCGTCAACATGGGATGATGGCAAAGACTCTGTTAGTTGGCGACCGCAGAGGTTATAAAAACGCAGGAATGCACATTCAAAATCGAGATTCACAGATTATGGAGGATCCAATGGAACTAAACGAGAAAGCTAATTACGAAATCGAAGAACGACCACCATTGCTGGCCATCATCCTCTCCATCGCAGTCTTTGCTGCTGTCATTGGGCTCACATTGTTTTTTTTCATAACAAGCAGTTAGTCAGGTTCTCATCAGTTTTCAGGGAGCTTTTTATATCTAGATACTTCAGTTATCTGTTCATCGGAACTCTGGCTGCACAATTTTCAAGTCGAGAGGTTGCTCGATGGATAGCTCTGGGAATCGATAGTAGACATCTAGTCATCACCGCATCTACTATATATCCTTGAAGTACGAATTCGTAGAGGCTACGGATTGGCCTATCCAACACCAACCACTGCGACCCTATTGCCTTCTCAATATCAGGTTTTCATATCAACTCACTAACTGGTGAGAAAAAAACACTGATCCATTCGCTGGAACATGGTCTGACGAGGCTAGCCCGGATGGTTAATTCATCACAACCACCCAGCCACACGTGGAAATCATCGAACTAACTTCAGGGGTGAAAGTAGTTATATATGAAGCATTACCAGTGAAAAAAATAATAAAAAGACCTAACTATCAAAAGATGTATATTGTGAAAACTATTCACCAGAACCTTTTTGCAGTGTGTGCCTGGGTATTGGTTATCGCTGCTTTGGCGGCCTGTGCTAGTGCTGCACCTGCTGCCGCAACGGTTGAAATAGCAACGGTTGTTGAAGACACACAGGAAGTCGAAGATACCGTAACCGTTACAGCAACATCAACGCTCGAACCTCCTATTCCTACAGCCATACCCACAATTACACCCACCCCGGAACCCACCGTTGAGTACAGCACCGAGATCGTTAGCTTGACTACCGAGGATGAAATCGACCTTGACGGCACGCTATTTTTTAGCGAGGGAAATACCGCTGTTGTGTTTGCTCATATGGCGGGAGGAGATAATGATCAACGAAACTGGATCCCCTTCGCCGAATATATTGCTCGCAGAGGGTTTACATCACTCACTTTCGATTTTCGCTGCTATGGCGAATCAGAATGTGGTGGAAGGGATTCAGGATCGATTCTTATCAGCAGAGATATTGGAGCAGCCATTAACTACCTTCGTAATCAAGGCTTCGAGCACATTGTTTGTATAGGGGCCAGCATGGGTGGGCGCGCATGTGTCAATGCAGCGTTTGAAGAAGAACTTGCAGGCATGGTGATTGTTTCAGGTACAGGCTCCAGTGATCCAGATCGTCAAAACTTAGAGGATTTTCCCAGCCCTGATATGCCCAAACTCTTCATCGTTTCGGAGAATGACCACGTCGCTGACAGAACACTCGCTATGACCCGCCTGTACGAAAGTGCCCCAGAACCAAAGATATTCAAGACCTTTCCGGGTATAGCTCACGGCACCGAGTTGTTCGATTCAATGTATAAGCAGGAATTTCGTAAAACGCTTTTTGATTTTCTAATAGGAATCCGCGAATAGCAGGCATGTTGCTTAGCGGGTGTAAGGTGAAAAATAATGAAAAAACACTTGCCATTGTTCTTTGCTGCAACTCTTTTCATTTTTTTGGTGAGCGGTTGTGGGACGAGTCCATCCCCTCCCGTCACGCCTGTACCGCAGACTGCGACTCTCACGCAACCGACAGAGACACCCACGCCAACCGTCACGCCGATACCGCCGACTCCCTTGCCGCCTCTTAGCGGCAGCGGCGGCGGGGTGATCGCCTTTGTCTCCGACCGCGACGGCATCAAGGAAATCTATGTCATGAATGCCGACGGCACCGACCAGAGACGGCTAACGAAACAGCGCTTCGTGGATCATCAGCCAGTCTGGTCACCGGATGGCACACAGATCGCTTTCACATCCAAACGCAAGGGCAGCGAGGATATCTATGTCATGCACGCCGACGGCAGCGCCCCCCGACGGCTGACGACCAACCAAGCCAACGATTTTTTCCCCACCTGGTCTCCTGCGCCACCTGCAGGCGGCACAAGTGGCATGCAGATCGCTTTTGTCTCTGACCGCGACCGCGACACCGAAATCTATACCCTGAACGTCGATGGATCCTACGGTAGCCCGCAGCAGTTGACCCAAACCGATAACAATATTTATGATGACCACCCCGCTTGGTCGCCCGCGTTGCCTGCAGGCGGCGCAAGTGAAACGAAAATTGCCTTCATGTCCAACCGCGACGGCAACGATGAAATCTACGTCATGGACATCGACGGCAGCAACCTGCAGCGGCTGACCTACAACGATGCCCACGACTGGTTTCCGGCCTGGTCACCTGATAGCACGCAGATCGCCTTCACCTCTGGGCGTGACGGTGCCTATGCTATCTATGTGATGAATACCGACGGCAGCGATCTGCGGCGGTTGACCCACAGCGATGCCGACGCCTGGCGGCCCGCATGGTCACCGGATGGGACCCAGATCGCCTTCCAGTTCAACCCCGGTGGTCAGTGGGACATTTACATAATGAATGCCGATGGCACCGATCTGCGGCAATTGACGACCGGCGGAGCTGCTGATCGACATCCTGCCTGGCGGCCCTAGCGTTCCGACGGGGCTAATCGGATAATTTGAGGAGACCACAATAAACGATCGTCTGCGGCACACCGACTGGGACGCCGACGGTCGCGCCTTGTGGAGTCGAAATCACGACGCATTGCCAGCAGTCCACCGGTACGAGCCGTGGTGATGGCTTCCGTCTACACTGATGACGGCACAGCGTTTGATCTATGGGGAGGAGTTTTGACATGTCTGCCTGCTGCAAACCAATCGCTTCGGTAATGGTCGTTCTGACTCTGGTCGCCGGTTGTGGAAAATCCATGCCCACGGCTACGCCCGCTCCACCGACTGCTTCGCTAGTTCCATACATGGCGACGAGCGTGCCTGTGGCCGCTACCGTGACAGAGGTACCGTCTTTCGCTGATACGCTTATACCACCTACAGACACACCCATCCCGCCAACTCCCTTGCCAGCCACCGACACCGTGTGCACTTCTGGCTGTGACTTTACCTCCATCCAGTCCGCCATTAACGCCGGCGGCGCAATCATCGAAATCACCGACCCCGTCCACACCGAAGCGGGCATCGTTGTGAGTGAAGACATCACCGTCACCATCCGAGGATTGGGGGCTGATGCCACCATCGTGCAAGCCTTCGAGACGCTGGAAGATTCCCCCGAACGAGTTTTTCTTATCATGGAAGGCGCCACTGTCACACTTGAGGAGATGACGGTTAGACACGGCAGGCCAAGCGTGGAGGACGAGCATGGCGGCGGAATTATGAACTATGGAACACTGACCGTTCGGAACTGTGTTATCACTGCGAACTCCGCCAGGGGTGGTGGCGGAATTGATAATAGACATGCGACGCTGACGATTATCGGCAGCACCATCAGCAACAATGTTGCCAGAGGGGATGGGCCTCGTGGGGTGGAGTGTGGCGGTGGCGGTGGTGTCAAGTGCAGTTCAGGGACGATGACGTTGATCAACAGCACGATTGCAGGCAACCAAGCTGGTATTGGAGGTGCGGGTTTGGGCGGTGGTATTCGCACCGGCTGCGACTGCACGGCAGAGATTGTCAACAGCACCATCAGCGGCAACATGGCCGCAAAATGGGGTGGAGGTGTCGCCGCTGCAGGTACAGTGTCGATCACAAACTGCACTATCTCCGGGAACGCCGTTCGTGGTGGAGGTGGCGCCCTGTGGGTTCGGGGTGATGTAAACCTCGTGAACACGATCATTGCCAACAACACTGGAGGTAAGAATTGTGTCATCCATCAGGATTTCGGGGGGCAGGGAAAACTCGGTATGACCAGCAACAATCTGATCGAAGACGGCAGCTGTAACGCGGATTTCTCAGGTGACCCAAAGCTAGGACACCTGGCCGACAACGGCGGCGACACCTTGACACATGCCCTGCTCCAAGGCAGTCCGGCGATTGACGCTATCCCTACAATCAGCTGCACACTCCGCACCGACCAACGGGGAGCGTTCCGACCGATTGCGCTGATCTCCCCCGATACTCCTTGCGACATCGGCGCGTTTGAGGTGCAAATCGAATAGTGACCCAATGGGTGGATGAGAAATGAAATCTGGACTCTTAAGAACGTTAATGATCCTTACCCTGGCATTTCTGGCAGGATGTACTGCCTCGTCTACTCCCACAACACCACTCACCGCCACGCCCATACCGCCGACATCGACTCTCCTGCCAGCGACAGAGACGCCCGTAAGCAAAGCGACGCTGGCCGCCACGCGCATACCGCCAACTCCTTTCCCCATCCCACCGACACCGATCCCCTTGCCAGCCACCGACACCGTATGCGCTTCTGGCTGCGACTTTACCACCATCCAGGCTGCTATCGATGACGCCAGCACCGAAGGCGGTGCCATCATCGAGATTACCGATCCCATCCACACCGAAGCGGGCATCGTCGTCAACAAGAACGTTACCATCCGGGGGCTGGGAGCCGTCGATACCATCGTACAAGCTCACGACCAAACGCCGGACGAGGCTCCCGAACGGGTCTTTCTCGTCGGGGATGGAAGTACTGTAATCCTCGAGAGCTTAACGATTCGACACGGTAGGCCGAGTAGACAGGAAGAATGTGGCGGCGGCATTATGAACCAGGGCACGCTGACGCTCAAGAACTGCGTCGTCAGTGACAATGTTTCTAATTCTGGAGCCGGAATCTGCAACCGGGGTGTGCTGACGCTCATCAACAGCACCATCAGCGACAACACCGCTGATGGAGTCGGACCAGTCGGTTACACCTGTGGCAACGGTGGTGGTATCAAATGCGAGAGAGGTACGCTGACGCTCATCAACAGCACGATTAGGGGTAACAAATCTGAGGACGCTGATCCTTTCAGAGATATGGGTTATGGCGGCGGCGTTCACGTCGGCTGCAATTGCGCGGCAGTATTCACTAATAGCACCATCAGTGGCAACAGAGCTGCCGCTGTCGCTGGCGGGATTTACATCAAGGGCACGCTACGCCTCGTCAACAGCACCATCAGTGATAACCGCGCCTTTGGCGAGGGTGGAGGCGTCTACGTCCGAGGCCATCTGGACTATTTAAATACGATTATCGCCGGCAACACCGGTAAAGGTGGTAATTGCGTCGTCGGTGGCCCAGGTGGCTATCGAGGAGAGGGCTCTATCGGCATCAACAGCCACAATCTGGTTGAGGATGGCAGTTGTGATTCTACCTACTCCGGCAATCCGATGCTAGGCTTGCTGGCCGACAACGGCGGATCCACTCTGACTCACGCCTTGCTCCCCAGCAGCCCGGCAATTGACGCGATCCCTGCGATCAGTTGCACCCTCCCCACCGACCAGCGGGGGGCGATACGACCGATTGTGCAGACATCCGCCGATACTCCTTGTGACATCGGCGCGTTTGAATGGCAAGCGACAACGCTCGACGACATCCCATCCCTCTCTATTCCGTCGTCAGAAATGGTCCGAATCCCGGCAGGAGAGTTCATCATGGGCAGCGACGAGGGACGCAGTGACGAGCGGCCGGTACACACCGTCTACCTGGATGCCTACTATATTGATAAGACCGAGGTAACCAATGCTCAGTTCGCCCAATTTCTGAACGAACAGGGCAACCAGGAAGAGGATGGCGAGACCTGGCTGGATATCGAAGACGAGGACTGCTTGATCACCGAGAGTGGAGGACATTACCGACCCAAGAGCGAATACAAAGATCACCCGGTCATTGAGGCGACCTGGTACGGGGCGAAGGCGTACTGCAATTGGCGTGGTCTGAGTGTGCAAGAGCAGATTCGCTTGCCGACGGAGGCCGAGTGGGAAAAGGCAGCCAGTTGGAATCCAGCGATGGACGCGAAGCGTATCTACCCCTGGGGAAACGAGTGGGACGACAGCAGGGCGAACGCTGACAGGCCAATTACCACTACGACAGAGATTGGTGTTCATACAGTGTCTGTGGGGAGCAACCCGAAAGGGGCTAGCTCCTACGGGGTGCTGAACATGGCCGGTAATGTATGGGAATGGGTTGCCGACTGGTACGCCAGGGATTATTACGGTAACTCCCCTTCCCAGAACCCGCAAGGACCGGATGCGGGGGAAGATAAGGTAGTGCGGGGCGGCTCTTGGCGAAGCCCTAGTTCTTTTGCCCGCACCACCGTCCGCCACCACTGGTTTCCGGCGTATACCTTTGACATTGGTTTTCGCTGCGCCTACTCCCCCTGATTAAAGGAGTAGAAATATGGCTACTCTTTATAAAGTAATCGTTGCAGTAACAGTCGTTCTGACTCGGACTGCCAGCAGCGGAAAACCCATGCTCTACTCCCCGACAGTCCGGCGATTGATGCGATCCCAGAGGTCAACTGCACCCTCCCCACCGACCAGCGGGGAGCGATACGACCGATTGTGCAGATCTCCCCCGATACTCCTTGCGACATCGACGCGTTTGAGCTGCAAACCGAATAGTGACCCATCGGTAGGAGGAGAAATGAAATCTGGACTCTTACGAACGTTAATGATCCTTGCCCTGACAGTTCTGGCGGGATGTACGACATCGTCCCCTCTCACTTCACCACTCACCGCTACGCCCGTACATCCGACGGATACGCACGTAAGTAAAGCGACACTGACTGCCACACCCTTACCGCCAACTACTATCCCCATCCCACCAACGCCAACCCCCAAATTTATACCGCCACCAGCGATCATCGAGGTGGGGCAGGTGTGGATCAACTCAATCGACGGATCGGAAATGGTCAGCGTCCCTGCCGGTGAATTTGCGATGGGCAGTAATCAAGGGACTGTCGCCGAGGGACCGGCGCACATGGTTTACCTAGACGCGTTCTACAGTGACAAGTATGAGATAAGCAACACCCAGTACCGTAAGTGTGTTGAGGCGGGAATATGTTCGCAGCTGCAGAAACAAACATACTATGATGACCCAGACTATGCCCACCACCCTGTTGTGAATGTGACTTGGCACTGGGCAAATGTCTATTGCGAATGGGCTCGCAAGCGACTGCCCACCGAGGCTGAGTGGGAGAAGGCAGCCCGAGGAACGGATGGGCGGAGGTATCCATGGGGGGATGAAATCGATTGTAACCACGCACAATACAAGGAGTGTGGCGGTCAAACTGTACAGGTAGGCAGTCTTCCAAACGGGGTCAGCCCTTATGGGGCACGCGACATGGCCGGAAATGTATGGGAATGGGTGATTGACGAGTGGCAAGAAGATTACTATCAGATCTCCCCTTCCAACAATCCACAAGGGCCGTCTAACCCGAGGAATATCCGAGAAATCCATGTTTTTCGTGGAGGCTCATGGAGCGAATCGGCTGATCTCCTTCGCAGCACGTACCGCAGTTGGTACGAGCCAGGCGCCCAGTATTACAATTTGGGATTTCGATGTGTCATAGATTCGCCGAAATCTCGCTGAAGCTCGATACAATCTGGTGCTCCATCAACCGCTGATAATGCATATGCCAACCTCATAAAACCAAAATAATCACCTGGATTCAACTACAAAGTGCAACAGCGGCTGAACGATTGAAGAACTTACAATTTTTTTTTAATTTGAATCCAAGACAATAAGAAGGTGTTTAAGACATCTATACTGGACTGTGTTAATACTCACACGCACTTACCAATTGAAACATCTTCCGATAGTACCCAGCCCCGTATACGATATGCCCGTGCTACTTAACAACGGCCGATGAGTAGGGCGAACTGGATTTGCCGATAGTGCGCCCATGATGATCCGGTGCCGAATAACAGCCCTGGAATCTACACGCGTGTATCAAGTCAGGTGTAGGCGCTTAGCGGTGAATGGTGATTGGTAGACTAATGTATCCAAACCATTACCCGCGCCGGTCATTCGGTTTGGATCAGGTAAATGTATAAAACTCTTGACATTTATCCCGGGAAATACTATAATGTAAAAAGATTTTCACATAACAGGGAGAGCATGGAACTTGACAATAACGTTAGAGAAATTCGTCGACAAAAAGGTTTGACCCAAGAACAACTCGCCAAAAATACCGATGTAACCCGTCAGACAATCATCTCAACGGAAAAAGGTTACTATGTGCCTTCGGTTAAGTTCGCTCTAGTGCTCTCTAAGGAATTGGGAACACCGATCACTGAATTATTCTGGCTAACAGAACAATAAGGAGGCCTCGGATGAGATCATTACGCAACTATTATTTAAGCCGGATTTTCATTGGGATTGTTTTTGGAATGCTTATCATCTTTTTAGGGGCACCCTGGTGGGCAGGTCTGTTGGCCGGGCTAATTACCCTATCCGGGTTTGCGTGGGCATATCACAGCGGCAGATATGTAAAACAGATTCAAGCGAATGGTCAAATGAAACTGGTTCGTGATGAAAACACGCGTGCCATTGCCAACAAAGCTGCCCGAAATGGTTATGTGATGAGTGTACTGTCATTGGCATCTATCAACTTATATTTCTGGAAATCTGGTTCTGATACGCTGCCGATTGGGTATTTGCAGGTAATTTTAGCGATCAGTTTACTCACATTTGCGATCAGTGACATCATTCTAAGGTATTACAGGATTGGCTGGCCGGGAAGAGACAATCGAGCTAAGCAGTGAATTCTGTGCTATTCGATAAAATGCCACCTTGGGGAGAAGCGAGGCTTCTATGCCAGAATAACTGCACCGGAAAAGAAAACCCACCGGCTTGGGTGGGCACTCATCCCCCCTTACATTAGGGTAACTTCTCTAAAAAACCTCATATAGGTGACCCGCAAAGGAATCGAACCTTTAACCTACTGATTAAGAGTCAGTTGCTCTGCCAATTGAGCTAGCGGGCCATGCAGCCGAATTATACCAATTGGTCACTATGCGTCAATCGTTCTGAATTAGACATCCCCAATGATGATTCCTTTTCAGGACAGGTTACAACCCCACATAGGATAAACGGATTAAACGAAATCCCAATTCATTGCTACAATCCTTATAATGGAACTATCCGCCGCCCGATCGCTCAAGGAGTAATTCTGTGCTGCGCGCATTCCTACTCTACTTATCCAACGCTGACTGGGTCCGCAACATCATCACTCGCTGGCGGGTCGCCCGCAAAATGGCATCTCGTTTCGTCGCTGGCGACACCCTTGACGATGCTCTTATTGCGATACGTAAGTTGAATGAGAAAGGCCTTCTCACAACCCTTGACTGCCTCGGCGAAAATGTCACCGCATCTGAAGACGCGGTTAAAGCAAAGGATACTTATCTCGAGATGCTTGAACGCCTGCATGAGGCGGGCGTGAAGTCAAATTGCTCTATGAAATTGAGCCAGCTCGGCCTGGAATTGGATTTTGGGCTCTGTCTTGCCAATATGCGCAGCATCGCCTCGCGCGCGGCCGAGTATGGCACGCTCGTTCGCATCGACATGGAGGATTCCAACACAATTGAGCGCACACTTCAGATCTACAACACCTTGAAGGATGAAGGCCTCACAAACATCGGCCTGGTAATCCAATCCTACCTTTACCGCAGCGAAGAGGATGTGCGTAATTTGCTCGAGCAAGGCACACGAATTCGCCTGTGCAAAGGAGCCTACAACGAACCCGCGGAGGTCGCTTTTCCAAAGAAGAGCGATGTCGATGCCAATTTTGACCGGCTCGCCGCGCTCATGATCGATGCAGCTCAATCCCAGGGTTCTGAATCCGCAAGCGCTGACGGAAAGTTCCCGCCAATCACCGCCCTCGGGACCCACGACGAGAAGCGCACCATTTTCGCATGTACGCATGCGCAAAAAACAGGTTTTCCGAAGGAAGCGCTGGAATTCCAAATGCTGTATGGCATCCGCTCTGACTTGCAGGATGCGCTTCATGCGAGCGGCTACCCTGTTCGGGTCTATGTGCCCTTCGGCACGGAATGGTACCCTTACTTCATGCGCCGGTTGGCAGAGCGACCTGCTAACCTGTGGTTTTTCATCACCGCCCTTTTCCGCGGATGATGGGGGCGGATCTTCACCTCCTACACATTTTTGGGGCAGCGCGAATAGCCACTTGAACATGCATTTCAGAACCTGGTTCCAGCTTGTGAGCGCATATTCGTTAAAACACACTGGGCAGCGGAACGCCGCCAACCAATACCATGATATTTTTAGTTCCTAGATCGAAAGGGCAGCGATGGAATTACCCGGGAAAATTGCACTTGTTACCGGCGGCGCTCACCGCGTAGGACGCGAAATCTCAATTGCGCTTGCACACGCAGGCTGCCACCTCGCCATCCATTATCACAACTCTGAAAAAGCCGCGAAGGCCACGGCAGCTGAAGCACATGCGCTCGGTGTGAACGCTGCCATTTTCCGCGCCGATCTGACCAAGCTAGACCAAGTCGAGAGCCTCTTTCAGTTCATCGATAATAATTTTGGACCTCTGGATTTCCTGGTAAATTCCGCTGCGATCATGAAAAAGGTATCTTTCCAAAACTCGGATGAAGCTACCTGGCGCAATACCATCGATCTAAATCTGAAGGCTCCCTTCTTCTGCATTCAGAAGGCTGCTGAAAGGATGAAGATCACCGGTAAAGGAGCGATTATAAATATCTCTGACATTGCCGGACTGCGCCCCTGGCGAGATTATCCCATTCATTCCGTGAGCAAAGCCGGTCTGGAGATGCTCACTAAAGTCGCCGCCCGGACATACGCTCCGGAAGTACGAGTGAACGCGGTGGCGCCCGGACCCGTTCTAAAACCGGATGAAATGCCTGACACGCGCTGGCAGGAGATCGGAGGCGCGCTGCCGCTACAACGCTGCGGAGGCGCATCCGACGTCGCCCGGGCGGTAATATTCCTTCTCGAAAATGATTTCATCACCGGCGAAACGCTTGTCGTAGACGGGGGCAACCAGCTCATTTAAGCTTCCTGGGTGCACTCCATCTATTTGCCTCAAGAAAATCATCATAAAGATTTCTCTCTCACAATTTCACGGTTTTCTCGAAATAATATGACCGGGGATCTTCATCGTTAATGTCGTTTCGAGGAGCGAAAGGAGCGAAGTCCCCGGTTCTGTCGGGGGCGAAGCGACCGAAGTGACGAGAAATGACATCGAATATCTCACGCTTCTCGGCCTGATTCGAATTTCGGACAAACGAGCGGTACAATGAACTATCCGCTTTAAACGCTCGTGCGTGGGCTTTTTCGTCGGCAAGTTGCATGATAGAGAAGTCATCAATTGCGCCGCAGACGCCTTCGAGCCGGGACAGGATCAATTCTGCTACCAATGCTTAAATCGCAGGAGGACAGTGCGTTGACGGAAAACCAACCGATACATGACTTGTATATCCGCGAACTCACTGCGGAAGAAACTGAGGGATTGACGAAATTCAATGTGCTGAGCGATGAGGATCATCTCCTGCGCCGTTTTGGTCAGGCGCAGGTAATCCGTAAATCTCCTGGACGGGACGAAACCTTATGCCTCCGAGAAGTAGCGGACGAGGTGTGGGCACTCATCGAAGGACAAGTGGAGTTCTCCTGGCATGATCTCCGCCAGGGATCGCCCTCACAAGACCACTGGCAGCACCTTCGCACCGAGGCACCGACACTCGTCCTGGTGCCATTCGGTGTGGCTTTCGGCTGCCGCGCTCTGGAAGACCCGGCTTTGCTCATTCGCCTGAGCACTCACATCGAAGGAGAGCACCCCGGTGATCGAGAGATCCCCTGGGAATTTGGAAAATGAGCCGATCGCAGGAATATCTGAAATTGTCCTTGCATCTGAGCCGCCCGCATTTTCTCCTGGGTGGATTTCTGCTTTTCGGATTGGGCGCCGCAATCGCCACATACCTGGGAAAACCCATCGATTGGAGTCTCTACATCCTCGGTCAGTTACTCATTACATCGATCCAATTGATGGCTCAGGCCATGCATACGTTCTTCGATGGCACTCGAGAACAAGAAATTACCTTCCGGTCCCTCTTCGGCGGTGATCGTAAAGCGCTAGAGCCAGAGCATTTACCGTATACAGCCGCATTGATCTCCGCCATCGTCACGCTGACAATCTCAGCCACAATTGCTGCTATTCTCCTGGTGGTTAAGAACGTCAGTTTTGTGACTTGGGTATTCGTGCTGATCGGATTCTTTGCAGCTTTCTTCCACAGCGCTCCACCTGTGAGATTGAAAACCAGCGGCTACGGTGAAATTATCGCGGCAATCGTCGTCGCGAGTTTCGTACCCGTTTTCTCATTTACGCTACAGACCGGCGAACTCCACCGGCTGCTCCTCATGAGTACGATTCCTTTAGCCGCGCTGCTCTTCGCTGCATTCATCGCATTTGAATTCCCCAATTATGCCTCCGACCTGAAGCGGGACCGACAAACGCTGATGGTTCGCGTCGGGTGGGAAATTGCCATGAAACTTCATGATCTAGCCATCCTTTTCGCGATCATAAGCTTTATAACCGCTTACGTCATTGGCTTGCCAGACCGTGTGGCGCTTGGTGCATTGATCTCTTTTCCCCTGGCAATCGCACAGATCTGGCAATTGAATCGAATCAAAGCTGGGCTTCCTGCACGCTGGCGCACATTTACGCTCAGTGCGCTCGCCTTATTCGCAATGACTGCCTATCTGGAGTTGATGGGATACATCTTTAGCTGACATGCCCGAATTCTTACATCTCATTTCACCATCCGCAGCACTGGAAAAAATACTGGCTACCTTACCCCAATCTTGGGCTGCGGGCATTGAGATTGTCTCAACGCACGCGGCGCACGGGCGGATCTTGGCCGAGCGTATTTCTGCCCCCCACCCCTTGCCCCCATTTCCCCGATCGACTGTGGACGGCTACGCCGTTCAGGCAAAGGATACCTTCGGCGCGTCAGGTGCCCTCCCGGCTTATCTGCGGTTGAGTGGTGAAATCCTCATGGGGAAAAATCCCACACTTGAAGTTCTCCCCGGAGAGACCGCGCAGGTGCACACTGGCGGTGCGATCCCTGATGGCGCAGACGCTGTTGTAATGCTTGAGGATACCCAGTTGATCGACGGCTGCGAAATCGAGGTCCACCGCGCCGTCGGCGTAGGCCAAAACATCCTCCTGGAGGGCGAGGACGTTCAGCAAGGCGATGTTGTCCTCGAATCTGGAACCCTTCTGCGCCCGCAAGAGATCGGGGGATTGATGGCGCTCGGCATGACATCAGTATCCGTCGCCGCTCCCCCTCGAGTGGGGATTCTCTCCTCAGGAGATGAAGTCGTCCCTCCCGAAATGGAACCGGGGCCAGCTCAGGTTCGCGATATCAACTCTCATACCCTGTCAGCGCTCATCGCTCGCCTCGGTGGAAGACCAATTCTACGGGGGATCATACCGGACCAATACGATGCGCTGTTCGAGGCCGTTAAGCAATCACACCAAGAGGATGACTTGATCGTCATCACGGCCGGGTCGTCTGTCAGCGCCCGGGATATCACCGGGGATGTCATCCAATCGCTCGGCGAGCCCGGTGTGCTCGTACATGGGATATCGATCAGACCCGGCAAGCCGACAATCCTCGCAATTGCAGACGACATCCCGCTCATCGGATTACCGGGGAATCCCGTTAGCGCCCTTGTCGTGGGAGGATTAATCCTCGCCCCCCTCATCCGGCGCTTCCTGGGGATTCGACGAGTTCTGCCCATTCCAAAGATTGCGGCGAGATTGAGTGTCAATGTCGTATCGCAAGCGGGTCGTGAGGATTTCATTCCCGTTCGCCTTCAGAAATCGAATGAGGGTTTCATCGCCGAACCAGTTTTTGGGAGGTCGAACCTGATCTTCACTCTTGTCCGCGCCGATGGCTTGGTCCATATACCATCTAATGCAACCGGATTGAGCGCGGGCGCAGATGTAATGGTCACCCTCTTCTCATCAGAATTGTGACCAATAAAAAGGCCGGAGAGAATCTGCGATGACTGACAACCGTCACCGATCTGTTTTTTTACAGGACGTCCCCTTGCAGGAAGCACGTTCTCGTTTTGAGCGCGCCCTACGGGATGCGAACCTGTGGGAGCCGCTCGAACCGGAAAGCATCCCTCTAGACCAGGCACTGGGAAGGATCAGCGCTGAGCCAGTCTGGGCGCAAATATCCTCACCCCATTACCATGCCTCCGCCATGGACGGGTACGCGCTGCGGGCTGTGGAGACCGAGGGGGCCAGCGACCGAAATCCGGTGACGCTGCTTGTGGGTCCGCAAGCGCAATATGTTGATACAGGTGATCCGCTGCCAGAATGGGCGGATGCGGTAATCCCGATCGAAGATCTCGAGGTACTTAACGAACCGCAAATGAAATCGATTCGGCTCATGGCGCCTACTTCTCCATGGTCAAACGTACGCCTGTTGGGGGAGGACATGGTCGCCACCGAGCTTGTCATCCCTTCCGGGCAGGAACTCCGTCCCATCGACCTCGGCGCCATCGCCGCTAGTGGTTACGCTAATGTTCAAGTCTGGCGTAAACCGCGCGTAGCCATCATCCCCACAGGGACTGAGCTACGAGAGATGGGTCAGCCCGTGAAGGCAGGTGAAATCATAGAATTCAATTCCATCGTCCTCGCCTCGCAAGTTGAGAGCTGGGGAGGGCTCCCTGACCGGCTGCCCATTGTTCCTGATGAACTCGAGAAGATTTTGGCTGCGGCAGCGAATGCATCTATAGACCATGACCTGGTGTTGATAATCGCCGGCTCATCAGCAGGCACAGAGGATTTCACGGCGGATGTCGTCGAGACGCTTGGCACCCTACTCGTCCATGGGATTGCCGTTCGGCCCGGTCACCCTGTTATCCTGGGAATGATCGAGAAAATTGCTAAGGGTGACACCCATCGGGTGGAAAATTCTATTCCTGTTATCGGGGTTCCGGGCTATCCCGTATCGGCTGCTTTAACAGGAGAAATTTTCGTTAAACCACTCCTGCGCCTGTGGCTCAGCAGACAGGAGATCCAACCTGAAATAATTACCGCGGAACTCGCTCGCAAAGTCCACTCACGGGCTGGAGATTTGGAATACCTGCGAGTCACCGTCGGTCAGGTAGGTGAACGATGGATCGCATC
>JBARSI010000101.1:0-6366 GCA_049644665.1 Anaerolineales bacterium | reverse complement strand
AAGGCGTGCACTTTCTCCAAGTCTTTGGGATTTGAAGTGTATGGTTCAGTAGCGGCTTGGCGGCCTTCAACAGCATCGATCCTTTCGAGCGTCGATTTTAGAAGCTCAATAGCCGAGATCTCCCCACCTTTAATCCGCCGAGCTTGCTCATTTGCGGATAGATCACATAGATGTTCCGTCATTCCAGCGCCTCGGAGGGGATATCTGGCACGACGATGTAGCGCTCTTCCACCTCTGGAGCCTGGCCGAGGATGTCATCTGCTTCGGGGCACTTCTCGATGATGTCTTCCCGCAGGGATGGCATGATCGCCGCTGAATAGGGGACGCCGTGGGATGTGATGGGGATTTCCTCAGAGACATCGATCGCCTCCAACTCGCGGATTGCCCGAAGCTGTTCGTTTAATTCTTTCCGCAGGTATTCCCGTTCCTCGGGCGATAATTCAAACGCGGCGAGGTCAACCAGATGGTTGAAAATATCCACCGTAATTGCCTGTGCGACATCATCTTGACCCTTCGTCGGCACCTTCACCTCCACGAAACGAGAATGGGGTCATTGTACCCGTTGCAGAAAGCACGGTCAAAGAATTTTCTCCAACATTCCAACACTTGCCATGGGCTGGAGTTGGTGTTTAACCAACGGTATGAAAATTGCATACCCAGATATGGGGATAGCCGAAAAAGCTATCACCTTGCGCCCTCCTTACGTTAGGTGCTCGTAAGGTTAAATGATCGTTTTCTTTGGTAGTATCCAAGGTGAAACAACGTCTAGTCGAAGACGACAAACTGCTTTTGGGAGGCTTATTATGAAATCAATTCTTCGACCCCGCAGCTTTGGAACAATCGTCCTTGCACTCATCCTCGCTGCATCCGTATACGGTTTTGCCGCTGCGAATACCTTCCCCGACGGCGACACATACGCCGGTGAAGGATCAACCAATATCCTTGGATATGCTATATCCAATGTGACCTATGGTCTCACGACTGCAGACGCGGATCCTTCGGATATTGATCAAGTAACGTTTACGCTAAACGCAGCCGCAAGTTCCGCTTATGTATCCTTCGATGGTGGCTCGACTTGGTCCTCGTGTTCAATAAGCGGTGGGACAAGCGTAACATGTTCAGGGCTGAGCATTGGAGTTTTAGGTGCCAGTACCTTTAGTGTCATCGCTGTGGACTAGGTTTTACCCTTACCTAGCTAAAGGGTTGTGTTATATCGGGGCACACTCACTCTTGAAGTGATTGTGCCCCTTGACGCAAAATTGAGATGAAGCTGAATAAACGACTTTCTCAATCACTTCTCTCGGCGCTGATCCTGGTGCTCATGGCGGCACTGTGGCTAACTTTCGCGCCAGTTCAGTTCGGTGGACAAGCTTCATATATTATGATCGCCGGCGCGAGTATGGAGCCCAGCCTCCATTACGGAGATTTGGTTGTTGCCCGCGAGGAAATGACGTATGGAGTTGGGGATGTCGTTACCTATCGCCACCCTAAGATTGGTCCAGTCATCCATCGAATTATCGAACGGACAGGGGATACGTACACATTCAAGGGCGACAACAACGATTGGATCGATTCATACGAGCCGACATCAGCGGAGCTTATCGGCAAATCCTGGATCCACATCCCCGGGGCAGCGAATATCATTCTGAAGTTGCGCTCATCTATGGGAATTGTCTTGCTTTCTTTGGCAATCGGAATTATGGTTCTAATAACATTTTCACGTAATTCACTTTTAAACGATGACCAACCCAAGAAAGGTGAACGGACGTTGGCTGAACGCAACAGGTCCCTTAACTTTTCGGGATATTTGGAAGGAACGCTATTCGCCCTGGGCGCAATTCTGCTTGGCGCGATCTTGCTCGGCGTTTTTGCTTTCACCAACCCATTATCTCAGCCAGTTCCCGCAGATATCCCTTACGAACATACTGGGGCTTTCTCCTACAAGGCAGTTGGTTCGCCAAGTGTTTATGACGGTGGCAAGATTAAAACGGGTGATGCAATCTTTCACGCACTGATACATCAGTTTGATATAGCCTTTCAATATCAACTCTCCACACCAGAGATAAAAGAACTCACGGGAAGCTATCAAATCTTGCTCGAGGTCAGCGAACCCAACGGATGGCGTCGGCAAATAGAGATCTATCCATACACGGAATTCCAGGGTGAATCCTTCGCAACTGAAGCCACGATCAACCTGGGGTATGTGTTAACACTCATCGACCGGTTGAAAACAAATACTGACTTCACGCGGCAGGTGTTTAACGTGGACATCATCTCAGATGTGAGTGTTCAGGGCGGCCTAGGAGGTCAAGCCTTCGAGGATACATTCGTATCGCGCTTGAGTTTCCAATTGGATGACGTCCAGCTCTATCTGGCAGGGAGCAGTCCATTTGAAGAGGGGACCGACCCTCTCGCGCCAGTTCAGTCCGGATTCCTACCTCGTCAGCAACAGATCCCGGCAACGTTGAATATCCTGGGTCTCAAACCCACAGTCCAGACCGCGCGCTGGATAGCTGGCGTAGCATTGGGGGTTTCCCTGCTCGGCATCGCCGCAATTCTCTATCCTTTCCTGCGTGCCTCGATGAAAAGCCCAACCGAGAAAATTCGAATCCAATTCGATAAAATGTTACTGGACATACAGACACTGCCCGCAAGGGTTACGAGTGAAGATATTGATGTTGATCGGTTCGAAGATCTTGCCAAGCTTGCTGAGAAAACCGATTCGCTGATCTTACACCATGTCGAAGCAAACCAACATACTTACCTCCTTCAAGATGGCGAGAGCACATATCGCTTCCTATTGACGGATACAGCCGTTATTAACGGGGACGTTGATTCCCTAGAAACAAACGAAACCTCCTACGGTCAAAGGGAGGGCGAAGAGAGATGAAACCGCCCAAACTATTGCGCTTCGTGGGAATCTTCTTGATCGCACTGATCGCCGTCAACGCTGCTTCGGCTTTCGCCGCCGCAAACAGTCTTCCAGCCTCGCGTTTGGATGAGGACAGCTTTCCCATCACCGCCAATGATCTCAAACCTTCGGAATGCAGCAGCCTCAACCTGACCAATATAGTCGTTATCTCCGGCAACGGAAGTGGGACCAATGCCAACGACCTCATTCTTGGGTCTGCCGGTGGCGATACCCTGCGCGGAAGTGATGGTGACGATTGCATCGTCGGTGGCGGTGGAGACGATAGCCTCGACGGGCAGAAGGGCAATGATGTCCTTCTCGGTCAGGATGGAAATGACAGCCTCAAGGGCAGCCAGGATACCGACATCTGCGACGGCGGCCCTGGCATCGATAGCGGGCACAACTCCTGCGAGACCGAGATCGATATTCCCTGATCTCTCCAGACCTGCAGGTCTCTCTTATTACCTCAACGCACCTAAACCGAATAGACCATCCCATCACTCCTGCTATATAATCTATCCGACCCACATCAACCCACTGGAGGTTTGGCATGACGGATGGCAAGTCGGCATCAGGTCCTTCCTTCGAATTGAGCGAAGAGCATAAGATGATCCAAAAAGCGGCACGCGATTTCGCACAGAACGAAATCGCGCCCATCGCCGCCGAGTTCGATGAGAGCAGCGACTTCCCAATCGGCACAATCCGCAAAATGGGCGAAATGGGCTTCATGGGGATTGAAGTTCCCGAGGAATATGGCGGCGCGGGGATGGATACCCTTTCTTATGTCCTGGCGCTGGAGGAGATCTGCAAAGCCGATGCCGCGCACGGCACGATCATGTCCGTAAACAATTCGCTATATTGCTATGCGTTCCTGCGTTTTGGCACCGAGGAGCAAAAACAGAAATACCTAAAACCTGTCGCCTCAGGGCAGGCGATCGGTGCGTACTCCCTTACCGAACCAATGTCAGGCTCGGATGCCGGAACGATGCGCTCGCGCGCCGTGCGCGCTGGGGATGTCTATGTCATCAACGGAATGAAATCCTGGGTCTCCTCCGCTCCAAAAGCGGATTACGTCCTGCTTTTCACCTTGACCGATCCGGAAAAGAAACACAAAGGCGTGACAGCTTTCATCACTGAAGCCGACCAGGCTGGATACCATCTTGGGAAACCCGAACCCAAATTGGGGATTCGTGCCTCGGGGACAAGTGAAATCGTCTACGAGGACTACCGCTGCCCAGTGGAGAACCGCCTGGGGGAAGAGGGTGAAGGTTTTAAGATTGCGATGACCGTCCTCGACGCTGGCCGGATAGGGATCGCCTCTCAAGCGCTCGGCATCGCCGAGGCAGCCTATGAGGCCAGCCTCGAATACGCACGGGAGAGAGAGGCCTTCGGCAAGAAGATCGGCCAATTCCAGGGGATTGCCTTTCCACTCGCTGACATGAAAACGCGGATCGAAGCCAGCAGGCTGTTGATTTATAACGCTGCACTGGCTAAGCAGAACGCCAAGGAGAAAGGGGGACGTTACACACTTGAAGCCTCTATGGCGAAGCTCTATGCCTCGGAAACGGCAATGTTTTGCGCGCATGCCGCCGTTCAAATCCACGGTGGGATGGGTTACTCGAAAGAGCTACCCATCGAGCGGTACTTCCGAGACGCCAAAATCACAGAGATTTATGAAGGCACGAGCGAGATTCAGCGGTTGGTAATTTCAAGAATGGAGCTGGGGCTACGGTAACGAATTCGCTTACAATAAATCCTTTTTTTACATCTTCACTGTTGGTAAGTAGAGATAATTCTGCGCGTCCCCTCGTTACGAGTACTGAAGTCATGCGTCATTTTGTCTTTTACATAGAATAAGATAAACCTACCGGCGAGTGAGTAACAGGCATCCAAGGAGTCAAGGTGAGCACGATATTTTACATCGTTACTATGGCTATCGCGGTTATAACTGCGACTCTCATCACGATCATCCTGCTACGCAGGAGCGCAAAGTTTTTTAAGGGGAAAATTTTTCCCGAGGAGGTGCGCTTTCTTGGTGGATACTCCCCGGTACTGAGCTTGATACGCTCTTGTTTCGCGGCACTCCTAAACCGCTTTCCCCGGTTGCGCCCCGTCACCCGATTCCCCTGGCAACCCCTATTCGAAATTCTGCTCATCGGGGCTTGGGCGATGTGGGTCGGGCATACTTTCTTAGACTTCGATCCGTTAGCATGGCCGATCGGGCGGGAATTTGGCTTCCAGATTCAACCTAATTATTTCATCTTAAATCTAAGACAATGCGGCCTTTGCGCGCTATGGAACGGGGGATTAAATGGGGGATGGCCAGCATTGGCAGACCCATTTGGCAGCCACTTAACCCCAATCGCAGCAATACCAACGCTATTATGGGGAACAATTGTCGGTGCGAAACTATCAATTGTCATTTCTCTGTGGCTCGCCGGTATTGCGCAATGGTGGCTTGCACGAACGCTCAATTTAGGCTTGATTGCCAGGATATGGAGCGCCCTTATTGCGGTGAGCGCAGGTCACTTGATGGGCCGCCTTGAGTTGCCATTACTGGGCATAATTATCTCTACAGCAGCACTCAGCCTAACTGTCGCTGCGGCATTTGATCTAGGTATTAATAAGAACCCAAGGTCAGCAGTTTTACTTGCCCTGATGGGCGCTCTCTCACTAATCTCTGGCCAAGGCTATATGCAGCTGGCCTTCCTGATCTTCTCTCCGGCTTTATTATTCTTCATGTTCGATGATAGGTTTCGCCCAACACTTCTCTGGCGCGAGTACGCAATCGCCTTTGCCTTGTGCCTCTTACTCGTTAGTTTCTTCACCATTCCATATTTACATTTCCTTCCAAATTTTGAAAAAGACCTTGATGCTGCCTTCAGCACATCGCAACCTTTAGAATATAT
The DNA here is from genome assembly GCA_049644665.1 of Anaerolineales bacterium. Taxonomy (GTDB): domain Bacteria; phylum Chloroflexota; class Anaerolineae; order Anaerolineales; family E44-bin32; genus E44-bin32. The sequence continues at coordinate 546 of JBARSI010000101.1, read as the reverse complement.
CCCTCTCAATCTGGTCATTAATGAGATCGACTTTCAATTGTCTTCGGTCCTTGGAAAGCAACCTTATCCAGCTTTGTATAATCTCCATATTGGCTGGTTCCCGATGTTGCTCGCGATTACAGCCCTATTCCTTGCCAGGAAAAGAGATTGGCGCCCTATTGCCGTTCTCTGCTCCGGTGTCATCCTCTTATTCTGGGCCGCCAGCGCTGAACCTTTCCGCTGGTTGGCTAATTATCTCCCCCAAATCGCTGCCTTTCGCCACATCTTATTGGTTGCAGGGTTAGCGATCCCTCTTATCCTTACACTATCAGCATACGGTTTAGACAGGTTAACGAAACTCGAATGGCCTCATGTCCTTGTTAAATTCCCGGCTGCTATTACCTCTCTTGAATTCAAAACCCCTTTATCCTGGCTCATCATCCTTCCACTGTTCTGGAGTGTAAGTACCTCATACGCGCAATCTCAAAGCTGGGTGGGGATGGAAGATGCAACTTTCCTATTTAATGGCATTTCTATTCTAAAGACAGAAGATACTCAGTGGGCAGC
>JBARSI010000100.1:0-5617 GCA_049644665.1 Anaerolineales bacterium | reverse complement strand
CATGCGGCAGCACGGATTGGATTGTAGTGCGTATCGGTGCGGATATCGGTCTGAAATGTCTGGGCTGCGGTCGCAGGATTCTGCTTCCACGGCGAGAGGTCGTCCGTAGAATGAAAAAGCGCCTCCCCAGAGATGCGGAGAACGCTTAGTTGGGGGCTTTGAACTACTCAACAGAAGCCTACCCGCCTTAAACCGGGACGGGCGGACTCAGAACATGCCAACTATGCTGCTGAACATGTTTCCCACAGCAGAGCCGAAAAGGGCCAGAACAATGACGACGATAATCGCGACGAGCACGATTATCATGGCGTATTCAACAAGCCCCTGCCCCCTTTGATAGAGATGATTCATAGATGTCTCCAAACAATGCAATCAATAATATCATCCAAGTATAGAGCAGGTTACAAGAATCCAACAATAGCACCGCGGTCCAGCGACAGACGATTTTGACTTCTGGCTGGCGAGGCTAGCCGAAAGGTACCCTCATGCACAAGCTCATGATCCTTTTTAGGCGATCTGCGGACTTTCTTGATGTGGAGACACGGTGGAGCAATGAGTTCGTGAAGCAGGCAGAGGCAATGCCGGGCCTGCGGCGGGTGAGCGTCAGCCGCGTGGTCGGAGGACCCGCGGGGGAAGTGGATCTGCATATGGTGCATGAGTTCTATTACGACGATTTACACTCGCTGCAACAAGCGCTATCCTCACCCGAAGGCCAGGTCGCGGGTAAGGCGCTGATGTCATTCGCGGCAGAGAACGTGACCTTGTGTTTTGCCGAACACATGGAAGAGGCTCGCGGAGAAGATTAACCTGGTGCGGAATTGGAATGGCTAATCGCCCAGCAATTGATCACCACTAATATATTTGGAGGTTTCACGCTGGGGAAAGGAATTTCAAGATGCTTTCACCTTCGGCTTTAGCGCGCTTTCTTCGTGAAAAGGGAATACGCGCTGAGCTTCTTGCCCTACCGGTGAAGACACCTACCGTCGAGGCCGCGGCAGAGGCCGTCGGGACATCATCCAATAAAATTGTCAAATCGGTGCTCTTTATGGTGGACGACCGGCCGGTGCTGGCTATAACCTCGGGCACAAGCCGGATCGATCGCAGGCGGATAGCAAAAAACTTCGGAGTGGGGCGGAAACGGGTACGCCTTGCTGATGAGAACCAGGTCCAGACTTCAACCGGCTATCCAATAGGCGCAGTACCTCCATTTGGTCATCCCGAGCCGCTGCTGACAATCATCGACCCCGGCGTTCTGGAGCATAATGTGGTCTACGCTGGAGGAGGTGCGAGCGATCATTTGATTAAGGTGGAGACGACGGAATTATTGCGCATTACGCAGGCCGAGGTGCTGGAGCTGTTAGATCGATCGGAATAATTCTTCGGGTCATTAAGGCACGATGTTAGACATGAGTGGGAGCGTGAATGGGATGGGGTTAGGCAAGAGGAAAACGCGCATCGGTTTGGGTTTGTCAATTCTGATGGTTATCATCATCGTTGTCGGTTATTCGATCTTCCAGCGCCTCCGCCCTTCCACGGTTCGTCTTAAGCGATTACGTCAATTTTGGGTTGATCCAGCCGCCCACACTGATTGGATGATTTATGCGGGCGAGCGATGCGGAGATGCACCATTTATCATGCCGACAGATGGTTTAATCGGTTTCTTGTGGGGGGATTCCTTCTCGCCTGGTCATATCCATCAAGGGATCGACATCTTCGGGCCCACCGGTCCAGACGGACTAGGACAGACAGCCGTTGTTGTTGCCCATGATGGATATCTCACCCGGCTTCCAGGGTGGCGCTCCTCTGTAATCATCCGCATCCCATCTGACCCCCTGCGATCGGAAAGACAAATTTGGATGTATTACACACACCTGGCGGATGCCGAGGGAAACTCATTTATCGAGGATGATTTTCTGCCGGGAACAATGGATGTTTTTGTGAAGGCCGGAACCATCCTTGGGTATCAGGGGAATTACTCCGCAGACCCAAATAACCCCACAGGCATGCACCTGCACTTTTCGATTGTTAAAGATGACGGTCTCGGACAGTTCTTGAACGAACTCGAGATCAGTAATACACTTGACCCCAGCCCCTACTTGGGTATCGAGGTGAACATTAGCCGTGCAGAGGATCAACCCGCGGTATGTGCTCATTAACCCCCGTGGCTCGTGATGACCCATGCCCATGCAAGCGGAATTTCCGGTCGGCGGACAAGTTGATGATCGTGAAGAGAACACTCACTGGTCCTGACTACTGCCAGCAACCGGGAAGCTCAAATCGATCACAGGAATTTATTTAATGGGCTTCATTTCAGATCAATATCGAGATTCCTCGCGTTTGAGCGCAAGGTTTCGTTTGCACAGGGAGTTCAGCACAAGTCAGCATTCATTCCCCCATTGGGTCTTCGATCAATTTGATTTCGAAGAGACAACATCCATCCTGGAAATCGGCAGTGGTCCAGGCTATCTGTGGGTGGAGAATCGAGAGAGGGTCCACCATGCATGGGAAATCGTGTTGGCGGACCGGTCGTTAGGAATGCTTGCCGAAGCGCACAAGAATCTCCAGGATTTGGGGTTGAAGGTTCGGTGGATAAATAGCGACGCACAGGCGCTGCCTATTGATGAGTGTGTCTTTGATGTCGTTGTGGCGAATCACATGCTCTATCACGTTGAGGATAGACCCGGGGTCTTCGGGGAGATATGTCGGGTAATGAAACCTGAAGGGCGTCTGTTCGCGGCAACCAATGGTCGAGAGCATCTACGTGAAATTCGAGAACTTATCGAGCAGTTTCATCTCAAAAGTTCAATCTGGACCCATCATAATGCTTTCAGCTTGGAGAACGGTGAAGAACAACTACTCGGCTCATTCGAACGGGTTTCATTTGCAAGGTTCGACGATTCGCTTGAGGTGACCGATATTGAGCCGATCATGGCGTATATTCAATCCGGTTTATCCTCGGATGAGCTGGCTGCCAACGCAAAGGGATTACAGGCTATTCGGAAGTCTATTGGGCGGCAGCTTAATAACGACGGCGTCATCCGTATCCGCAAGGACACGGGAATGTTCATCGCTGAAAAACCACACCCGATTTAGCCAGGATTGGCCGCAAATAATCCCGCAATGAAGGGATCACGGGAAACGAAGCTGCGCTAGAGGCGTAGCGTGGACGCGGTACAGTCGACGTATAATATTTGAGTTCCCAGCCTCTGCTCGCCCCGGGCAAGGGCTTTGTTGAGATGATACTCTTGAAAGAAGCTGGAATCAGTAATTGCGGTGCCAGAGAGAATGAGGGATTGAGATGGCCTACATTGTCTGTGCAGAAGAAAACCAGAACCTATGGATCGCACACGCACCCGATTTGCCCGGCTGTTTCGCCAGCAATGTAAACCGTGAGCCGGCAATACAGGCGATTCCGGTAGCGATCGATAATTATCTCGATTGGTGTAAAAAACATAAGATTCGGATAATGGGCCTCTCGGCACCGATGATCGTATCGGAGGTGATTCGATCCTGGGAGTTCGAAGATGGCCATATAGTGAATGCTTTCTTTGCATCAGACCGTCCGCCGCTCGTCGGCGCCGAGATAAAGGAGTTCGAGCTCCTGCTTGAGGCGACCTATGCAGATTTACTCGCCGCAGTGGAGGATATCGAGCCCGCGGATGCGAGTAAGATTTCACCGGGCGAACGGTGGTCAATTGAGGGGATTCTGGAGCATGTTGCCAGGTCAGAATGGTGGTATCTAGATCGTCTCGGATTGGCTTTCCCGCGCGATGGGATTCCTGAGGATGCTAAACTCTTTCTGCGTGAGGTACATGCTCATATGCTCGTTATGTTGCCCGAGCTTCATAAACGCGGGGGCGTCGTAGTCCTGGCGGGAGAGACGTGGTCAGCAAGGAAAATTCTGCGGCGGACTCTTTGGCATCGACGCGATCACACAGCGCACATCGGCAAGTTGCGGGCGCGCCTGCGCTGATCCGGTTGTCTCGAGTTGCCCATTAACTGGATTACAGAGAAGAAACAACCAGCAGAAGAGTATCCCTCACTCTGCTGAAGGACTGCGAAGCAGGAGTGGCGGCATGGTTCGAAAAGAACCTGAATTCGTAGACGATGAAATACCGGAGGTTATGTATGTCCTACAAAAGTATCCAGACGGAAATCCATGAACGTGTGGGGCTGATCCGAATCGACCGACCGAAGGTGTTAAATGCGCTTAACAGCACGGTCATGGCGGAATTGGGGCAGGCGCTTCAGGTTTATGATGCCGATTCCCGAGTCGGTGCAATTGTCATCACCGGTGATGCGCCCGCCTTCGCGGCGGGGGCGGATATTAAAGAGATGGTCGGCGCAACTGCAGCGGAGATGCTTCAATCCGAGCCTTTCGAGCGCTGGGATTTGATACGAGAAGTAAAGAAGCCCATCATCGCTGCTGTTTCGGGATGGTGCTTGGGCGGCGGGAACGAACTGGCCATGGCCTGCGACATGATTATCGCCTCGGAGACGGCTAAATTTGGCCAGCCAGAGATCAATATTGGGGTGATTCCAGGCGCGGGTGGCACCCAACGGCTCACTCGTGCAGTAGGCAAAGCGCTGGCGATGGAAATGGTCCTCAACAATCGACACCTGGACGCCGAGGAGGCCTATAAGTTTGGATTGGTGAACCGCGTCGTCCCCGAGGAGACTTTTCTCGATGAGGCGCTCGAGCTGGCAAATGAGATCGCTAAACGTGCGCCTTTAGCCGTGCGAATGGGAAAGGAAATGGTTAACCAGGCTTTTGAGTCATTCCTGGCTGATGGCATTGCGGATGAGCGCCGAAGTTCATATTTCCTGTTCAGCACGGAAGATCAGAAGGAAGGCATGCGCGCCTTTATGGAGAAACGTGAAGCGGAGTGGAAAGGGAAATAGGCGACTCAGCGCATGATCCTGATAAGGAGAGCAGTTTAAGTCCATTAGATACAGCATCTCTTTAAATAGATTGCAGGTTTCTGAACATCTGAGGTTCTATGCTCACGTATCGGCAATTTGTCCTTGCGTTGAAAGAGATCGGGCTCGACTCCCACAGTCGGGTGATCGCGCATGGCAATGTCTCTGCTCCAACGTTGGTGTCGGGCGGGGCGGAGACGATTGTTGGCGCTCTGGTAGCGACTTGTGGAGCGGTGATGATGCCGGCTTTCACACAGCGCACGACCATCACCCCACAATTCGGGCCGCCCGACAACGCACTCGAATACGGTTCGGATCCCGATGGAAATCAAGATGCTGAGATATACCATCCGGAATTGCCGGTCGACTCCGAGCTAGGAGAGGCCTCAGAAATTATGCGCTGTCATCCACAGGCGCTGCGCTCCAATCACCCCATTCTCTCGTTCGTCGGCATTAATTTTGAGGAGGGGCTGCGAAGCCAGACACTCGAGGAGCCATTAGCGCCGATTGGATGGTTGGCAGAATTCGACGGTGATGTGTTGTTGATCGACACAGACCACCGCTCGAATGTGAGCCTGCACAGGGCGGAACACCTGGCGGGACGCAGAGGCTTTATCCGCTGGGCATTAACGGAAGGAGGGGTTGTCGAGTGCAGGAATATGCCCGGCTGCCCTGATGGTTTAGGGGCTATCGGGAG
>JBARSI010000099.1:0-11427 GCA_049644665.1 Anaerolineales bacterium | reverse complement strand
ATCCCGAGATGCGCTACACGCCTAGCGGGCAAGCGGTCACCGACTTGTCGGTTGCAACCAACCGGCAATACACCAAGTCAGACGGCGAATCTGTCAAAGAGACGATCTGGTTCCGTGTATCAGTCTGGGGCAAGCAGGCGGAGTCCTGCAATGAATTCCTGCGCAAGGGCCGCCAGGTTCTCATCGAAGGTCGATTGAACGCAGATGAATCCGGCAATCCACGGATGTGGACAGGAAATGACGGACAAAGCCGCGCCTCCTTCGAGGTAACCGCTCAGACTGTCCGCTTCCTCGGCGGGCGAGGCGATGCAGCTTACGAATCTGATGAGGGCATACCCGCTCCGGCACCCGAGTCGGAAGACGATATCCCATTCTAGTGGGAAGAGCCATCTCCAACTCCACCGACACCCTGTCGGTGGAGTTGGTCTATTAACCCGCGGAGACGACCCATGACAAAAAATTCACAGAAACCGCAAGTCGGCGGGCGCATGCCTGTTCACCTACCCGCCGATTTAAAACCCACCTACGCTAACTTTGCCCTGATAACAAATTCTCGCTCTGAGATCGTGCTCGACTTAGCGCAGGTCATGCCGCAAATTCCTCAAGCTCGTGTGCAGACCCGTGTGGTGATGACTGTTTTAAACGCCAAGCTCCTTCTTCGTGCGCTCGGGGACCATATTGCACGTTTCGAATCCCAACATGGCGAAATCGAAATACCCAAGGATAATACGCTTGCCGACCAACTCTTTAAATCACACACAGATGAAAGTGAAGACGAGGGAACTGATGGAAAATCTTGATCAAATTGGCGACCGAATCCGTCAACACCTGGAAGAAAAAAACGCTGCTCGCGACCAGGCCCTCCAGCGTTCGCGCTCGCTTATCCGTTTTTGCTCTAAAACCATCCGCGCCGTTCATCGCGAAGAATTCGAACTCGCCAAGGATCTCCTCAAAGAAGCTTCGGGACTTGTCGATCAATTGAGCACCGAGCTGGCACCATTTCCCGATCTCTATAAAGCGGGGTACACACAATCGGCGCTCAAGGAGTATGCCGAAGCGAGCATAGTGTTCCGGCTTGTCTCCGGCGAATCGCTTCCCGAGCCCGAAGAACTGCAAATAGATTTTGTTCCCTATCTGGGAGGCCTTGGCGAAGCAGCGGGAGAACTACGTCGAAGAATCCTCGACATCCTTCGCCGCGATGACCTGGCGCAGGCGGAACATCTCCTGGAAATGATGGATGATATCTACGGCCTGCTTGTCACGATCGACTTCCCTGACGCCCTGACCCACAACCTGAGGCGGATTACCGACATGGTGAGGGGGGTTACCGAACGGACCCGGGGCGACTTGACGACGACATTCCAGCAGGGTGAACTGAAGCGCGCCCTCCAATCTGTCGAGAAGCGGCTTAAGGAAGATTAACCTTGCGCTCGCACACAATCCGGGCCTCCGAAATCGCCGCTTTCGTGTTCTGCCGACGGGCATGGTGGTACTCGCGCCTCAATATACCGCCCGAAAACCTGGAATCCCTCGCACAGGGAACACGTTGGCATCAACATCATGGGGGTCAGGTCGTTCTCTGGCGGCAGATTCGAACTCTTGGCATCCTGAGTATCCTCATCGCTTTAGCCCTGGCTGTAATCACTTTAACTTCAACCCTCCCCGGATAACCTATGCCAACACTTATTCTGTCCTTGCTTATCCTGGGAGTGCTGCTGATCTTGTTCGGGCGCCGTCAATTAAAAGGCCTGGGATTCCCCGACGGACGCCTGATATCTCTCGACACTTCACGAATGAAACCTGTTACTGAGCCTCTGTATGACCCTGATTTAGGGCTGACCGGGCGTCCTGACTACCTCGTTCAGCGGGGCCGCAGCCTCATTCCGGTCGAGGTGAAATCGGGCCGTACTCCACAGAAACCGCATCGATCACACGTTCTTCAACTGGCTGCCTACTGCCACCTGATTGAGGCCAATATGGGCAAGCGCCCTCCATATGGCATACTAAAATATGCTGATAGTGCTTACGAGATTCAATACACCACCGTCTTGCAGCAGGACCTTTTGACAACCCTGGGCGCTGTGCGAAACGCGCAGGATTCATCACCGCGCCGATCACATAATTCCCCGGGCAGATGTCGAGCCTGCGGCTACCTTTCATCCTGTGACCAATCTCTTGCCTGAGTGTGCAGAGGATAAGGCGTGCGCGTATAATAAACACGATGATTAACCCTGATACTCCCCCGAAGCGGATCGTCATCGCCGTCCATCCGAAAATGGGCAGCGCTCGACAAGCCGCGAACGAGATCGCTGAATTTATTTCTGGCCAGGGCCTGGATGCATACTCGGGCTTGCTTTTTGATGAATCCCTGCGCAGCCGAGTTAACGCCGGTGACTTCGACTTAATGATCGCCCTTGGCGGAGACGGCACGATGTTACGCGCCGTCCACCTATGCGCGCCAGGTAAAGTGCCCATTCTGGGGATAAACCTTGGGGGGTTGGGTTTCCTTATTGAAGTCGCCAGTAACGAGTGGAAGCCCGCCCTGGAGAGAGTCCTGCGAGGCGACTATTGGCTTGAAACCCGGATGATGCTGCGTGCCGAACACACGCGCGGCGATGAACTCCTTGGCACGTGGGACGTGCTGAACGAATGCGTTGTCGGACGCGGCGAGATAGTGCGCCCGGTATTCCTGACGGCGGAGATCGACGGCCACATCCTGACAACGTATGTCGCCGACGGATTAATCGTCTCCACCCCGACTGGCTCGACTGCATATGCGCTCGCCGCCGGGGGTCCGATCCTCCCACCGGAATTACGCAATATCCTGCTCGTTCCAGTCGCGCCACACCTTTCTTTTGATCGAGCGATCGTGCTGCATGAAGGCTCCGAGGTACGAATTAAGGTAAAAACTGACCACCAGGCTTCCCTTAGCATGGACGGGCACGAACCGGTTCAACTGCAGGACCAGGATATCGTTAGGGCTTTCGCCAGTGAATACGTGGCCCTTTTCGTGCGCTTGCAGGATCCGGATTATTTCTATCGAAACCTGACTTCACACATGAACCAAAATCCCTCCGCGAGCTTGATCACATGAACGAGCATTCCCTTACCTGTGCCAACCACCCCCAGCGTGAAACGGCCTTGCGGTGCAACCACTGCGATAAACCCATCTGTCCTAAATGTGCCGTACAAACCCCGGTAGGTTACCGCTGCCGCGAGTGTATTCGCGGGCATCAGAAGGTATTCGAGACATCCTCTGTAATCGACATTCCAATCGCCGGTGCAGTAGCGCTAATTGCCGTCGGCCTTGCTACAGCGATTCTGAACTTACTCGGATTCTGGGGCCTGTTTGTAGCCCCGATTGTCGGCAGTGGTGTTGCCACACTCATACGATTCGCGGTGAAAAAACGCCGCAGCCGGCGTTTAACGACAACAAGCATCGTTGGCGGAACCCTGGGTGTGCTTCTCTATTTAGTTATCCGATCGATTCCCATCTTCGCCCTGGTTGCATACGGCATTGACCTGGATCCGGGCCACATCGGTGCCATACTCCTGGATTTCGCCTGGCCTCTGGGATACGGTTTCTTGATCATGAGCACGATGTACTATCGTCTCGGGGCAATCAAACTCTAGTTCACAATATGCTAAACGAACTTCACATCAGAGATTTCGCCATTATCGAGGATTTACGGCTTACCATAAATCCTGGCTTTGTCGTCTTTACTGGGGAGACGGGCGCCGGCAAATCCATCATCATTGATGCCGTGGAGATGCTGCTGGGCGGTCGTGCAGACAGCACCTTTGTCCGCACCGGCTCTGACGTAGCCTTGATTGAAGGGCTTTTCGATCTCGAGCCATCTACCCAGGGACCGGTTAACCTAATTCTGGACCAGGAAGGTTTACTTGACGACCCAGAACAACTTCTGCTTGGGCGGGAAATCCGGCGCGAGGGGCGAAATATCTGCCGCGTGAACGGCCGCGTGGTCACGCTTAACCTGCTCTCAGAAATCGGCGAGTTGCTGGTTGATGTCCATGGTCAATCCGAACACCTCAGCCTGCTGCGAGTGCGCGAGCACATCTCTCTCTTGGATCGATATGCCAATAACGACGACATTCTCCAGTCGTACAAAGAGCAGTATCAAACCTTAGGGGAAATTCGCCAGCAGCTTGGGCAACTACGCAAGCAGGAGCAAGATATAGCCAGAAAGATTGATTTCCTCACATTTCAGATCAACGAGGTTGATTCAGCCAATTTACAGACCGGGGAGGACGAGGGCTTGCTTGAGGAGCGCTCCCGATTGGCGAACGCCGAACAACTTGCGCGTCAAACCGAGGAGGCGATCACTGCGATTGACGGGCAGCTCGAAGGCCAGGAGTCTGCTGCTGATCTCCTCGGACGAGTCGTACATTCCACCACTTGTTTAACCAAAATTGACCAAAGCATGGCCGATGCACAATCTCAAGCGCAAGCGATCATTGAGCAAGTGAGCGAACTCGTCCGGCGGCTTCGTCTTTACCGCGAGGAAATTCTTTTCAACCCACAGCGATTGAACGAAGTCGAGGATCGCTTGAATATGATCACCTCCCTTAAGCGCAAATATGGGGGAAGCATTGAAGCGGTGCTGTCTCAAGCCGAAACCGCAAGGGAAGAGCTTGAGAATATCACCCACGCAGAAGAACGCTTGAAGGAATTGACGGAGGAGGAAGATGATCTCCTTCTTCGCCTGGGAACGCTTGGGGAGCAACTCACACAGATCCGACAAGATGCTGGAAAAAGCCTCTCCAAGGCAATCGAGCACGAATTGGCAGATTTGCATATGCAAGGGGCCAACTTCGGCCTCGCTCAACACTGGGATGACGATCCCAGCGGAGTCCCCGTCGGCGATCGGCATATCGCCCCCAGCCCAACCGGCCTGGATCATATCGAATTCCTGGTCGCTCCCAATCCCGGCGAAGGGCTAAAACCGTTGGCAAAGATCGCCTCAGGCGGTGAGACATCACGCCTTATGCTGGGATTAAAAGGCGTCCTGGCGCAAGCCGATCGAACACCGACATTGATTTTTGACGAGATCGATCAGGGAATCGGCGGTAGAGTCGGTGCAGTCATCGGCGAGAAATTGTGGAAATTAACACCTAGACACCAGGTGCTGTGTATCACCCACCTCCCGCAATTAGCCTCATTCGGAGATCAGCATATTAGGGTTGAAAAGCAAGTGAAGGGTGAGCGGACGATTACGCTAACCCGCGCTCTGAGCGACGCGGAACGGATAACGGAGATGGCGTCGATGTTGGGAGGCGTAACAGAGGCGAACCTCGAAAGCGCCACTGAACTGCTATACACGGCCAGCGCCGATAAGGCCGAAGCTCAAACGGATGAAGTGACGAAAGAGCAGTAGCTCCCTACATTAATAAATTGTAGGGGCCGACCCATGGGTCGGCCCGTTCTCTAGCCGTTTTCAAGATCAGTAAGGACACAGCTGCGACATGCCCCTCTGCATATGCAAGTTCAAGGTAAATTGAAATTCGGTCGTACTACAGAAAAAAAAAGAAAAAAGAAAAAAACCGAAAGGGGCTGTCCATAAAGGACAGCCCCTAATCTTCCCAATTTGATAGCCTACATCTCAGGCGATGACTTCCTCGTCGATTTCGATTGGTGTGCTGTCCTCAATCGGACGGAAGACCACACCCTTATCTTCGACATAGTCGACCAATACCTGGCCGCCTTCTTTGAACTCGCCCTTGAGGATTTTGACAGAAAGTGGACTCTCAATATGCTTCTGAATCGCGCGCATTAGAGGCCGAGCACCGAAGTCTGGATCTAAACCCTCTTGAGCAAGCCAATTGCGCGCCGCGTCGCTCAAGCTGACCGTCAAACCATGGTCTTCCAATCGTTCGCGGACCTGCTTCATTTGCAGAGAGACAATCTCCACCATATCCTCTAATGTGAGCTTGGAGAAGATGATCACCTCGTCAATGCGGTTGAGGAATTCAGGTCGGAAGGTGTCCTTTAATGCGCGCTCTATCTTGGCTTCCCCCTCCCCTTCCGCTCCCTCACCCGACCGCTGGAAGCCCAACGTCCCCGAACGGGTGACGAATTCTGTGCCCAGGTTGGAGGTCATAATCAGAACAGTGTTGCGGAAATCGACGATGCGGCCTTGGCCATCAGTGAGCCGACCGTCATCCAGGATCTGTAACAGCGTGTTCCACACTTCAGGGTGCGCCTTCTCGATTTCATCGAACAGGATAACACGGTAGGGGCGCCTCCTGATTGCTTCTGTAAGCTGTCCGCCCTCTTCGTAGCCTACGTATCCTGGAGGTGCTCCGAACAAACGTGACGCGGTATGCTGTTCACGGAATTCGCTCATATCAATTCGCACCAGAGCGTCCTCTTCGTCGAAAAGAAATTCTGCAAGGGCTTTTGCCATCTCGGTCTTACCGACTCCCGAAGAACCCAGGAAGATAAATGATCCTATCGGTCTGCGTGGATCTTTGAGGCCTGCGCGCGCACGCCGGATCGCATCCGCGAGTGCCTTGATGGCTTCATCTTGCCCGATGATGCGCTCGTGCAGACGCTCTTCCATTTGAAGCAGTTTCTCCGCCTCAGTTTCCATCACCTGGTTCACTGGAATCCCGGTCCACTGCGCAACGACTCCAGCGATGTCGTCCTCATCCACAACTTCATCCAGTTGGTGTTCGACCTCCCAGGCGTCACGCTTCATTCGAAATTCCTTCTCAAATCGAAGGCGCTGTGCTTTTTTCTCCGCTGCTCGTTCGTAATCACGCTCCTGGCCTGCCTGTTCTTCTTCGGCCATCATGCGATCCACTTCGGCTTTAAGCTCTTTCAGCTCGGGCGGCAGGGAGTACAGCGCGACGCGCAACTTGGCAGCGGCTTCATCCATCAAGTCGATTGCTTTATCCGGTAAATGCCGGTCAGTTACATAGCGCTGACTGAGTTTGGTGGCGGCGACCAGTGCCTCATCAGAGAAGCGGACTTTATGATGCGCTTCATAGCGATCGCGCAACCCCTTAAGCATTTCTATAGTCTCTTCTATGGATGGCTCATCAACATAGAGCGGCGCGAATCGCCGTTCGAGTGCGGCATCCTTTTCGATGTGCTTGTGAAATTCATCCAGTGTCGTCGCGCCAATGCATTGGAGTTCGCCGCGCGACAGAGCGGGCTTCAACATATTGGAAGCATCCATCGCCCCTTGGGCAGCACCGGCACCAACCACCGTATGCAGCTCATCGATCATTAAGATAATCTCGCCTTCCGCTCGCTGTATCTCCTCAATCGCGGCCTTAAGGCGCTCTTCAAATTCTCCGCGAAAACGTGAGCCTGCGATCATCGCGCCAAGATCCAGCGAAACCACTCGCTTACCGCTCAGGATCTCCGGAACATCCCCATCCTCGATCTTCTGGGCCAACCCCTCTACGATGGCTGTTTTACCCACGCCCGCTTCCCCTATCAGCACCGGGTTATTTTTCGTACGTCTCGACAGGATCTGGATCAGACGCAAAATCTCATCGTCCCTCCCGATGACGGGGTCTAGCTTCCCTTCCCGGGCGAGCTGAGAAAGATCGCGAGAGTACTTTTCCAGCGTTCGGTAGCGCGATTCTGCCTTGCGGTCCGTCACTCGCTGTCCGCCGCGGGTTTCTTTAACCGCGTCGTAGACGCGTTCTTTGGTGATCCCTTCATCAGACAGTAAACGAGAAATGGCTGTGTTGCGCTCGGAGAGGATAGCGAGGAAGAGATGCTCAGTCGAGATGTATTCATCGTTCAACCGATTGGCTTCTTCGTTGGCCATATCTACGACGCGTTTCACGCGCGGCGTAATGAAGATCTGACCAGCACCTCCGCCATAGATGTTCGCCTTGGGGCTGCCGCGCAATTGCTCATCGATAAGTTCAGAAATGTGCTCGATGTCGATATTCAAACGCTCGAGAATCTGCGTGATGACCCCCTGCGGTTGTTCTATCAGCGCCAGCAGGATGTGTTCTGTGTCAATTTGATTGTGGCCGTAGCGCTGGATGATCTCCGCCGCGCGCTGTGCTGCGTCCTGAGCGCGTTCGGTAAATCTATCAAATCGCATCATATGCCGTTTCCTCCAGATGCACTAAACAGCCTGTACACTCTATCCTATTATATACATCGGCGTGAAGGTGAGCATTAGAAACATATATGAAATTCCCGGGGATAGTGGTGTCACTATTGCAATAGCGGTATCTTCTCGCTCGACAGTTGTAGTCCCATAAACGCGGTCATTGTATTGCGGCTTGGGTCCAACGCAAGTGTCTGGACTCGCGCCACTGCATAATTATTGGCTATGAATTGCCCACCCGAACGGCTTTTCAGCTGCCCATCGTCCTTTGATCCGGGCTCCCATGGCACATTGCTCCACCGCTCGAATTCTCAGTATGCTTGCCAGGCATGCGCCCTCTCCTCCGTTGTCGGGCGATAGATTGAAATCTTCTCAACGAGCCTTTGTGCATTTTCCCCTTACTCATATCGTTTCCCACAGATGTCTCTTCCTCGGGGAATACTTTGGCACAAAGCCTGCACACAAGCATGAGAGAAAAGCTCAAGGCGTCTTTTTGTGGTGTCGTTTTACGATATTTGTTTCGGATATTAAGGACCTATCACGATGTATATAATCCCCATTCTGGCAATATCGGTCCTATTTCAGCTGGTAGCCACCTATCTTGCATTGCGCCTGATCCGAATAGCGGGTGGCCGCAAAGTTTGGATCAGTGCCGCCATCGGCATGGCGCTCATGGCCCTGCGCAGGGCCTTGGTTCTCTATCAAATCTCTTCAGGTACCCCCGGAGCAAACATCGACACAGCCGGGGAGGTTATCGCCCTGGTTGTTTCTCTCTTGCTGATACTTGCACTCGCCTCTCTTGGTCCGCTCACAATCCCCGCTACACGCGCAAATCGCACTTTTCGAGAACAGGAGGAGCGCTTCCGCCTGCTCACCGAAGCCGCCTTCGAAGGCATTGCCATAACGGAGGATGGATGTTTTATCGAGGTGACCGATCAATTTTGCAGTCTTTTTGGATATCAACGTCGCGAGCTTATTGGAAAACAAGTGGCTGAAGTCGTCGCGCCGGAAGCCCGCGAAGAAGTCCTGGAAAAGATTCGCTCGGGGTACGATCGACCTTACGATTCTGTGTGTATAAAACGCGATGGAACACATTTCCAGGTCGAGGTTTGTGGAAAGAGTTATTCCCAAAGAGGTCGAGATCTTCGAGTGACGGCGATTCGTGACATCAGCCAACGCAAACAGGCAGAAGAGGAGATCTCCCGCCTCAAGAAAGTCAATGAGAACATTATTCTCAATATGTTCGAGGGCATCTTGGTCGAGGACAAGGATGGTTATTTCACACTTGTGAACCCCTCCGCAGCTGCGCTCCTCGGCTACGAACGAGAGGAGATAGAAGGGCAGCATTGGACAATTACGATCCCGGAAGACCAATACCCGATTGTAGAAGCCGCCGATCAACGCCGGGCAGCCGGCAACTCCGATCGTTACGAACTGGAGATCCTGCATCGCAACGGGCATCGCCTCCCAGTACAGGTGAGCGGCAGCCCGCTGTTTGAGAATGGGGATTTCATGGGGACAATGGCTGTTTTTATGGATTTAACTTCACGACGACGACAGGAGAGCGAGCAGGACGCCATCGTTGCCGTGTCTACGGCCCTGCGCACTGCAACGGATCGAGAGAAGATGATGGCCACCATCCTCGTCCAGATGGAAAACCTTTTAAATGCGGAGGGTGCCGCTATTGCTTTGCATGAACCCGAAAGCGGGGAAACGGTGATTGCTTCCGCGTGTTCTGCTTGGTCCGAATGGAAGGGAGAGCGCATCCCGGCCGGGGTTGGTGTGAGCGGTAAAGTCATCGAATCGGGCGAGCTATACACCAGCGAAGATATTCTTTCCGACCCACTGTTCGCTCGTCCAGAACTCCTGGGGGAGATGCGCACACTAATTTGCGTTCCGCTCATCGCTCACAAGGAAACCCTGGGTGCTTTGCTTCTCGGTCGTGAACAGCCCTTTGCCGAAAGCGAGATACGGATTATGACTGCCATCGCCGATATGGCTGCGAATGCAATCCGCCGGGCGACACTTATGGAAACCTTGGAAATCCGTGTTCGTGAGCGAACGCAGGAGCTAGAGGAGGCCAACGAACAACTTAAAGAACTCGATCGCCTGAAATCCAGTTTCGTCTCCAATGTATCCCATGAGCTCCGCACCCCGATCACTAACGTGATACTTTACCTCGACTTACTCCAGAATCCACTTAAATCCAGTAAGCGTGACGTCTATATGGGGGTTCTGCAAAATGAAGCCGAGCGCCTCTCTACACTGATAGAAGATCTACTCACGCTTTCTCGTCTTGACGTCGAGGCCGAGTCAGAGCGCAAAGAACTCCACGTTATGGATGCGCTCATCACTGAGGTGATCGACTCGCAGCAGGCTCGAGCGGAGGCGAAAAGCACCCTTCTCCAGCATGAGTTGAACCCGGAAGTTCCCGCGGTTGTGGTCAATCGCGAGCAAATGATCCAGGTGATCACAAACCTTATGAGTAATGCTTTGTCATACACACCTCCCGGGGGGCATGTACTGCTCTCTAGCGAGTGTGTTAATACTCAGAAAAAGTCTCATATAGCCATGCGGGTTTTCAACAACGGTCCAGTGATCCCGCCCGAAGATCGAGCGCATCTATTCGAACGCTTCTATCGTGGCAAAACTGGCCGCGATTCAGGTGAGCCTGGAACCGGCCTTGGCCTGGCCATCTGCAAGGAGATCATGGAGCGGCACAGCGGTTGGATCGAAGTTGAGAGCGATGCCGAGAATGGCACCTCGTTTACAATCTTCATCCCACGGAATTAATAGGATCAGGTCCTAGACAAGTCGCGGGAAAGAAGGGCCCTTCTCTTACTTTCTTCTAACCGCGAATGCCGTCCCATCCCCGGCAGGGAAGATCAGGCTGACCATTCGCGGATCTTCGGCGAGGCGGCGGTTGAAGGCACGCAGCGCCTCGGTCCGCGCGCTTGTATCTGCTTCATTTGCAACATTCCCACGCCCGAAAGCATTGTGGCCAGCGACGATACCTCCCAGTTGAAGATTCTCAAGCGCCCAGTCGAGGTATGCGGGGTATCCTTCCTTCTCGGCATCGATGAAGACAAAATCGAACGGGCCCTCTGTGCTCAATTCGGGCAGGATCTGATGCGCATCACCCACATGAATATCGACGCTTTCCGCAAATCCTGCTAGTCGAAAATTTTCCGCCGCCACCGAGGCACATTCAGAATCTTTCTCGAGAGTGATCAAGCGACCATCATCGGGTAACCCTCGAGCGATCCACGTGCCGCTGTAGCCGCCGAGGGTTCCGATCTCCAACGCCAGGCGCGCCCCGGAGGCCGCC
>JBARSI010000098.1:0-12395 GCA_049644665.1 Anaerolineales bacterium | reverse complement strand
ACTCATACTCATTTTCCTTATCATATTAATTATAAAAAAAAGGCCGGATCCCCACCTTGAGTTTAATGTCCATCCCTGATGCAACGAGTAGCGTTGGGGAGCATCGTTCATCCAGCTTGACCAGGACTCGAAATGTATGCGGAGCGAAGCCTGTCCAGGTGAAGTAAGCTTGCATCCCTACTCATATGTTCATCAGGGGCAACAATGATACTACAGGTCAACCTGTTAAATCTGAACCTGCGGTACAGGCATCGTTCGCCCCGAGAAGATCGATCATCCAATTAGACTTGAGGTGATCCCGATATTCTCCCCTGGCTTCCGAATATCTAGCGTTATCTGAGGGGTTCTTCATCCTGTCGTCATACTGGACAGCGAGATATTAGGCCTATCTAGTTAACACCAGTTGGATAAATAAATTTCTTTCCTCGACAACTCATTTAGCTGCCATAGATGTATGGAGCTGCTATCGAAAGCATTGGACCTTTTATTTACTCCGGGTCCGATGCTGTATCTCATGAGGAGGAACTCTACGATGTCTAAACCGATAAGTTTTGATGGTCGAATGTAGTCTTGTGTTGTCTCGATTATTCCTTTGGTCATGAAGTAATGTTGGTCCCCAAAATGTCATTCTTTGAAAACTAGCAGGGCAGCCATAGCAATGCTCAATTATCTCTGCATATAGACGTAAATGGTGTGCCGGTTGGAGCGAGCGCCTGGGTTGTTAACACGATCTCCCTATCCACCACAAATAACTTAGTGTCTTCCACGATATGGCTGAGTAAGAATTGAGGACTGGCCCAGGGAGTCAAAATCTTTGTCAGCGGGTCCTTGCTGATCTAAGTGTCACGTTCACTCTTATTGTTCGCCGTATTTGCTCCCTTAGCCTGAGTAAAAATGTTCTTCAAGACCCGTGGTGTCGGTTTCAATCCAGAATAGGTCTCCTGCAAGGGGTTGTTTTTCTTTTTGCTCACTTGATAAATCGATTGAGGCAGAGGTGATGAAAAGTGTGCTCAAGGCTGATCCGCCAAAAGTGCAACTTGTAGGTCTTTTGACAGGTAAGGGAATCTCTTGAATTACTTCTCCTTGCGGGCTGTATCGAACAACTTTCCAGCCATCCCAGCGCGCACTCCACAGACATCCTTCACTATCAATTACGAGCCCGTCAGGTACACCCTCTTCCTCGCGCGTTGAAACTAACTCATGTCGATTGGAGATGTTCCCGGTTAGCTCATCGTAATCGTAAACATAAATAACCTCTCGAGCAGAATCAGTAAAGTACATTATCTGCCTGTCTGGACTCCAGCCGATGCCATTGGAGATGCCGATTTTCGTCTCCATGGTGTAGACCACACCGCCGGGATCGAGTCTGTAGAGGTTGTTGGCCATGCCTTCTGGAGTCATAGTCCCCGCCCAAAAGCGACCCTGGGAATCGACACGACCATCATTGAAGCGCGCATGTTGCCGATTGTGTTCTGGGTGGGAGATTTTCGTAATCTGCTTGGTTACGAATGACCAACGGGAGAAGCCATGTTGACTGGCAAGGATCAGGTCCCCATCCGTGCAAAATGCAAGGCAGCCCACCGGGTAGCCAATTTTAAAGGTCTTATATATCCCACTAGCCGGATTGAAATGGTTGATCGTACCCGCATCGATGTCAACCCAGTACAAACACCGCTCTTTTGGATGCCATAAAGGTCCTTCCCCCAGGATGTTTTGTACAGGCAGGGAATTGTCTTGTTTCCACATCGGTTAGGATCTCACAAAGAGGAGAGCGAAATTACGGAAGTTAAGCTTTCGGTGATCAAAGTCTCTCTCACATTTTAACGAGATTGAATCTCCAGGATAATAATATTGATGCTAGAAATCCATGCGAAAAGCTGTTTTCCCGAAATGACAGGCCGCTGGTATTTCCCAGCGGCCTCCATAGTCGGGGCGGGCGGATTTGAACCGCCGACCCCTTGCACCCCATGCAAGTGCGCTACCGGGCTGCGCTACGCCCCGAACATGTCCGATTATAGCGCGCCGCGGGGGTTCCTTCAAGGTGCGCAATAGTAGGCTTCCTTGCGGTGCTCCTCCAACGGATCACGAAATGATGGGGATTGGCAGGGGGATCCTACCAGTTTTTAAGGTTTGCTGAATTCTGCCATGATGCGCACGGTATGACGGACGCCGGATACGAAGTTGTCGATGACGATGTTCTCGTTCGGCGCGTGGATATTTGCCTTTGGGTAACTGATCCCCGCGGTTGCCACAGGGATTTTTAGATCGTGTATGAACGGATGGTTGGGTCCGGAGCCGGGCGACATGGGCAGGATTCTCTGGGGGACCCCGTAGACATCTTCTGCTGTTTCAACGACGAGATGAAGGAAAGGATCGTCGAGGTCGGTCCGGGCTGGATTTTCACCCGCCAGGTACGTAACCTCCACATCGTGGAAGCCCTCGTTATCCAGATGGTTCTGCAATTGAAGAACGACCTCTTCGGGGTCCTGGTCGGGCACAAGGCGGAAGTCAACCTTAGCGCTCGCCAGGGCGGGGAGGACTGTCTTCGATCCAGGTCCCTGGTAGCCGGATGTGAGCCCACAGACCGTGCATGTTGGACTGAATATCTCCTCCCGCAGCAATTCGGCGCCGCCTTCGATGCCCTTCAGAAAACCACCCAGGTCGTAGGTGCTGCGATACTCCTCGGCCATATCTGGGAATTGAGCTATGAGCTCAAGATCACGCTTGCTTGGTGGCAGTACGCGGTCATAAAAACCTGGCAGGCGGATATGCTCATCGGGTCCTTTGAGTGAGTTCAGCGCCCATATCAGCCTCCAGGCGGCGTTTGGGAAAATCGAGCCGCCTAATCCGGAATGGGCATCGAGGCTGGCGGATCTTACATTGAGTTCCACATAGCAGATGCCGCGCAACCCGGCGACTTGCTCCGGCGTGCCCTCGTGGTTAACCCCTCCAAATTCCCAGATGCACGCGTCCGCAGCGAGAAGCTCGAGGTTGTCGCGGATGAACTCGGGGAGGTTTGTGCTGCCGATTTCCTCCTCGCCTTCAATCAGGAACTTGACGTCGCAGGGCAGGTCGCCCTCGCTCATCAAAAAGGCATCAATCGCTGCAAGACGGCAGATGATATGCCCCTTATCGTCGCTCACGCCGCGAGCGAACATCTTTCCATCGCGCAGGGTGGGCTCGAAGGGTGGCGAATCCCAGAGCTCGAGCGGCTCTGGCGGTTGAACATCATAGTGATTGTAGAAGAGAAGCGTTCGATCCGCCCGGCCTTTCCGCTCTGCGTAAACCACGGGGAAGCCTTTTGTAGGCATGATCCGCACTTCGAAGCCTCGCGCACGCAGGAGCTCGGCGGTTAACTCGGCGCACTCCACCATGCCGATATTTTGCGTTGCTATGCTGGGCTGGGTGCATAGCCGGCTCAGGTCACCCAGGCTTGCCTGTAAATTGCGTTGGATTGTGTCATCGAGCGCTTTGAAATCAGCCATAGGATTTTGCACTCCTTCTAATAATAAGCATTATAGTGATGTGTCTTAACCTGCCAATTGATGATTCCTTGTTTCGAGAAAGGGTTCTATAATTCTGCTCAAGGAGGGAATGATGCGAGTGATTGATATCTCTGTTCCCATTAGTCCGGATCTGCCAGTATGGCCGGGAGACCCGCCGGTTGAACTGGCGCGCATCGCCAATATTGCAGAAGGGGCGAACGCAAATGTCTCCCGTCTTGCCTGTGGAGTCCACGTTGGCACGCATGTCGACGCTCCGGTTCATTTCATCGACGGCGCCGCGAGTATCGAGTCGCTTTCACTGGATCGGCTGATCGGCAAGGCATTTGTGGCGGAATTTGAAGATGTCGAGGTTATCGATGATAAGGTTCTCGCTTCCGCCGACCTGCCCGCCGAGATGAGTCGTTTGCTCATCAAAACACAGAATTCAACCTTCTGGTCGGAAAGCCCGAGTTCGTTCCACGATGATTTCATCGCCATTGATGCCAGCGGTGCACGATGGCTTACGGATCGCGGGGTTCAAACGGTAGGGGTGGATTACTTATCGGTCGCGCCTTTCGGAGATAGTGTCCCCACCCATACCATTCTTCTAAAGGCAGGAGTGGTGATCATCGAGGGCTTGAACCTGGCTGGTGTTGATGCAGGATGGTACAGTCTTTATTGTCTTCCGTTGAAACTCGTTGGCAGCGACGGCGCCCCGGCACGGGCGGTTCTCCTGCAAGTAGAGCAGGACGCCAAGCAGCAGAGAGTGAGGTAGAGATGTTGACAGGAACGACGATCATTTTTATTCTAGGAGTCTTGCTCGTGGGGATTGTGATCTTGCTCGGAATCAAGAGAGCCTCCGGTTTACGTACGCATTCTTCGGATGTTTCACCTTTGGAGCGATTAGAACCGCTTCTTCCCGACGCACTTCTGGATAATGGCGAGGAACAGGCTTCCCCAATCAGCGAACAGATCGAGGAGATGGTTCGAAAACAACTTGCTGCATTCCCTGACCTGGCAAAGCAGGTGGTTGACTTCGGGTCTGCAGCGGATGGATCGCTTGAGATCTGGATTGCCGACAGGCGGTACACAAGTGTGGATGACATCCCGGATGCCCGCGTGCGTGAAGCGATTTCGGAAGCTGTGAAGGAATTCAACCTCTAGGTGGGTTCAATATAGGTAGAAGATGTCCGAGCGAAGCGAATTAAACCTGGCTGGGATATTTCCTCCTATCTCAACGCCGTTTGCAGAGAATGGTGAGATAGCCTTCGATCACCTGCGCTCAAATCTCTCGCGCTGGAACGAGTGGCCGCTGGACGGATATGTCGTTGGAGGGTCGAACGGTGAATTCGTGTCACAGTCTTTTGAGGAACGCGTAGCAGTGGTCAAGACGGTGAGCGAGGAGATGTCATCAAACCATCTTCTGATCGCCGGAGCGGGGATGCATTCGACCCAGGAGACGGTGGAGCTCACACTTGCGATGACGGCTGTCGGGGCGGACGCTGCCCTGATTGTGACGCCAAGCTACTATAAATCAAAGATGGATCTGCGCGCTTTGCGCAGTCACTACTATGCAGTGGCAGAAGCATCAAGCGTGCCGGTGCTTCTCTATAACGTGCCCGCGAATACCGGCGTGGATATGCCCGCGGGGACGATCATCGAGTTGGCGCAGCACCCGAATATCATTGGGATCAAAGACAGCTCAGGCGACCTGGTGAAGATGGAGGCGGTGGTGCATGCGGTGCCGGCAGGTTTCCAGGTGTTGGCAGGTTCGGGGAGTTTCTTTCTGCCGGCGCTCACTATCGGTGCGGTTGGGCTCATCGCTGCGCTGGTGAACATCGCCGCCGGGGATCTTAAACGAATTCAAACGCTCTTCAGAGACGGGCAGATCGATGACGCAAGAAATCTGCAGCAGAAACTTGTCGAAACAAACAGCGCGGTCACCTCACGGTTCGGTGTGGCGGGACTTAAAGAAGCGCTCGATCTCCTCGGGTTCTATGGTGGACCGGTCCGTTCTCCACTACAGCCGCTCCTGGCTGAAGACCGGGAAGAACTTAGAAGTATTCTTGTACGCGCTGCTCTTCTCTCTGTAAACGGCTAATCCGCGTTAATCCTCTTCAATACCGCTCAAATACTAAGACAGCTTACTGTAAAACCCTGCGCGCCAAAAAGCGAGGTACTTCTCAGGACCTGGTTTTATTTCTGCGCGGGAGGGGAGGATGGGAGCAGCTGGATTTCTCACTCGAAGATTATAGCTGCCCCGTTTGTTCCCAGGAATTGAGCAGTTCTTGATATTCAGCATCTGCATAGCGAGAGAGCTGGAACCACGGCGCGTAGTGCGGTAGATCGGTGCCGGCGATGTGTTTGCTGAGAAGCTCACCGCAGGCAGGGGAAGCCATCAGGCCGAAACCGGAGAGGGCACCAATGACCCAGGCGCCTTCCACGGGGAGAGGACCAACCAATGGCCGGTTCTCCTCGGTTTTTGTGTAATAACCGCCGTCGACATAGGGTTTGGGAGTGCGTTCGAAATAAACTTCCAGCGCCGGTAGCATCCTCGCCAGACCACGCAGTGCGATCTCGGGGTAGAACGGGTCATACTCGATCGGGAAAATCGGAGGGACTGGTTCTGCATGGTAGGTCCATAGGATTAAGACGATCGGGCTGTCCGCGGGACCTTCCGCCCGGGCGTGGACTCCTTGTGGGAATGAATCGAGCATGAAGCGGGTGTCCGCGGAGTCACTGAGCATTTCCCGCTCTTCTTCCCTCCAGGTGAGACCTTGTGGATCGCTCCAAATTAGAAGCGGGGCCTCTCGCGGGAATACCCCCATGTGGTCGCGAATCGAAATCTTCGCGTGCAGTTCGGAGAACACGGGGAGATCAACGTCGATCAATCGCCCAACTGACTTAAGGTGCGGTCCTGCGGCGTTGATGAAATGGCGAGTCGAAATCACCCGCTTCCCACTTTCTCCGGTAATTTCAACCTCCGCAACCCGGCCACCGTTTACTTTGACCGCATCGACGCGCCCCTGGATTAACCGGGCGCCGCTCTGCCGGGCACGTTCGAGCATGTACATGCCGAGTTGCTGGGCGCTAAACCAGCCGCAGCGGCGGGGGTGAATAACTGCAGCGGTGTCTTTGGTCAAATAGGGGAAATGTGCCCGAATGAGATTCGGGTCGGTGATCAGATCCGCGCCTGTCGGCTGGTTGCGGTAGCCCTCCGCTGGCGCTGGCGTGTAAGTTGATCCTTGGGACAGGCCGTCGTGAACTCTGAGCGGACCCGCGCCGAAGGATGCCGCCTCCTCGGCCTGGGCGCGGAAATCCACGATCCTATCTGGATTAGCTGTGGCGAAGAGGTAGCCGCGACGATTGAGGTGAAAGATATTCCCGCTCTCGTCTGCCAGGTGGTCGAGGATGTCGATGCTGCGATTCATCATACTCACCATCGCGTCACCAGGGCCCGGCCACCAGTTCCGGTAGCATTCGGTCGATTTATCGCTCGTTAAGGAGAGGGGTGCTTCTTCATCTACCAGTAATACGTCCCGCACGGTGGAATCACGGGTTAGATAGTATGCGGCCGAGATTCCAGCGATCCCGGCCCCACAGATGACAACGTCAGCGGTTTGAGATGACATGATCTGAATTTTCTAGCCTCCTCATACCCGGAAGCGTTATGTGTGTTTGCTATTCGTGGCTCGGAAGAACAACGTCGGATCTGGGTTTGAGTTCAACGTCCTTTTGTAATTTATTAGCGATTTCCTCTAAGGAATCTCCTGTTATCGGGTGAGGAAAGTCCGGTTGGAGTTCGGCGAGTGTCGTTGCCAGATGCGCCCGCTTTAACAGGTCGGGGTCTGGGAGAGATAGCAACTCATGATCGAGCACTCGATCCCCTAAAAGGCAGAGGTCCAGATCGATCGTTCGCGGCGCGAACTTGTCCTCTGTGCGAACGCGGCCCAGGTCCGCTTCTATTTCGCGCAGTTTGTCACGGATTGCCAGGGGGTCAAGCGTGGTTTGGATTAAGACCGCCGCGTTGAGATAATCCGGCTGCGGCTCGTCTGCGAAGGCGGGGTTTTGGTAGACCATTGAAACGGCGATGGTTTTACCAAGCTCGGAGAGCCGCGCTGACGCGAGCGGTAAATTCGTTTCAGGATCGATATTCGAACCTAAGGCGATAAACGCAAGTTCAGTCAACGTCACCCAAGCTCCGCTCAATCTCCACTCCAACTGATTTCGCGAATCGCAATGCCCCCGGTTTCTCTACCCGAACTTGCGCTCGCTGAACCCCCTTTATGCCCAGGCAGAGTTTGGCGATGTCGGCGGCTAAGGCTTCAACAGTAAACCTGGCTGACACCTCCACGTGCTCGATGATTTCCTTCGTTAACGTACGGTAATTGATGGTGTCCTCGATATTATCGCTCTTGCCGGCTGCCCTCAGGTCACCCGTCAGGGTGATATTGATCAGGATGTCCTGTTTTTTTTCGCGTTCCCAATCATTGATACCGATAACCCCGCGCAGCAGCAAATCCTTGATGATGATGCGGTCTTCATTCATGGCTCCATCCCTTCATCATGCCCGATCTCATTATAATGAACAAGGATAATCGCAAGTAAGAAATATGTATTGTTAATCGTCAAAGTTATAGAGGGATTTGGATCCTCATTGGAGCAATTTTACTCAGAATTTCACAATAGATAAGGGTGCCCCCGTATATTTCCTGTCCCAGGGCGGACTTTTCATGTGATAGGATCTTGGCAAGAGGCACCAAGAGAGGAGAAAGAATATTATGCACAATATTGATGCTGCAGCGGAGCTCCTGGATGGTGTGGGTGTTGCGCGGCCAGAAATTGAAGCTGCGGTTGGTTCACTTCTCAAAGCATTTGGAGAAGACGCCTGCCGAGAAGGCCTGGAACGCACCCCCGAACGTGTCGCCCGTATGTATGACGAACTCCTTGCGGGGTATCGCGTAGACCCGCATAAACTCATTAATGAAGCTGTATTCACGGTGGACTATGACGATATGGTCATTGTCCGCGATATTGAGTTTTACAGCATGTGCGAACACCACCTTCTGCCCTTCATTGGGCGCGCACACATCGCCTATCTTCCCAAGGGCAAGGTCATCGGTCTCTCGAAGATACCACGCGTCGTCGATTTATTTGCTCGGCGGCTGCAGGTTCAGGAGCGGATGACGCGCCAGATAGCGGATTTCCTCGAGGAGGCAATCCACCCGCAAGGTGTCGCAGTTGTTGTTGAGGGAGTGCACCTTTGTTCGAAGATCCGCGGGGTGAAGAAGTCCAACGCGGCCATGGTCACAAGTGCAATGACCGGCACGTTCAAGACCAATGACATCACTCGCAAAGAGTTCCTCGAACATATCGCCCGGGACACTTCCAGCTTGGCGATCTAGCCGGTCAAACCACAATTCAATAATAAGAGCTCTCGGTCTTTCTAACGAGAGCTCTGATCTCCTAACAAGATAAAGCCGCCGTCGATGACGATCGTCTGCCCCCGGATCATGCAAGCCTCCTGGGAGCAAAGGAAAGCAACAAGGTCGGCGACATCATCCGGAGTCACCAGGCGACCGGCGGGAGTTATCTTTGAGACTCGTTGAATCACAGACTCATCCTGTGCTGCGTCGAAATGCTCCAGGGCGTCTGTCCTCACGACACCCGGAGACACCGCGTTTACTCTGATGCCCAAGGGGGCAAGCTCGACGGCGAGATAGCGTGTCAGGCTTTCGATTGCGGCTTTACTGGTTCCGACGACGACGTAATCGGGAATAACGCGTGATGCGCCCGGGCTCGAAATGCTAACGATCGCGCCGCCACGGTTTTGCATAAGCCGCGTGGCATGCTGGGCGCCGAATAACAGTGAACGAGCGTTTATGTTCATCGTCCATTCCCAGCCCTTCGGCTTCTGCTTCAACACCGGACGGTTGTACCCGGAGGCTGCATTGCTGATGAAAATATCCAACCCACCGAAGGCTTCTTCCGTATTTTTAAAAAGGTTCTCGAGCTCATCCAGGTCGCCGACATTGGCTTTAATTACGACTGCCTTCCGGCCTAAGTTACGGATTTCCTCGGCTGTATCCTCCGCAGGCGCCCGGTTGCGGAAAAAATTCACAACGATGTCAGCCCCCTCTGCGGCCAGATGCAAAGCGATAACTCGTCCGATCCCTCGACCCGATCCTGTCACCAGAGCAACCTTATCCGTAAACCGCATAATTACTTTCTCCTTTAGCTGGCGTTAAACCTGCGCTCATCTTACCATTTAGAGGGTTGTCCAAGCGTACCGTTTCGACTCCCCGATGGGAACCGCCGATTATGACGTATTACCGAAAAGGGAATTTCGATGCAAAAGGGTTTTAGTGGCGATCTGCTTTCACTCACGAAGATGATACACAGGGAATTAGACGATGCCAACAGAGCGCGGATCGATGGCAATGAGGGGCGGGCAAGGGTCTGCGCCCGGCGAGCAGCTGGTTGGGCGGTGAGCGTCAAGCGGAGTCAGACGGAGAAAATCGAGATCGAGTCGAATGCCTATGACATGCTGCAATGGTTGGCGCAGCAAGCGGATACCCCGGATGATGTTCGTTCTGCGGCTACTCGACTTACTACTCGCGTGAGTCATGACCATACGCTGCCTTTTCCAGAAGATCCACTTGAAGATGCCAGGATGATTGTAGAAGCGCTCCTTGGGGAGGGCGGGATATAGAATGGGGATGGCATTGTATCTGACAATTCAGCTTTTTTTATTGAGGTTCGAAACACCTCATCAGAGCGAGGTGAGAAATGAATCCACAAGAAGAGAATTCGGGTAAGTCTGAGCAAATCTCCAGAGGCCGGGACCTGCGTGCATACGCGAGCGGGACCACATTGCGGCTTGTTCTGGGAGGCTTGGCCATTGTCTTGATCGCCGGGAACGTACTCATCTGGGTCTTCTATGGACGCGCTGCGGTACAAATGTCGCTGCTTTGCATGGGCGTCACCCTCCTGCCGGGCTTACTGATAGCTGTGGTTCTCTGGGTTATGGGCTGGATCGTTCGGAAAGAGAGAGATGCCTGATCCTGAATGGGCGGGCCTCACTCCGGGGACTTTCCCTGATCGATCGACCCCGGGGGATTGCAGGTTTCACGGATGGTGCTGTGGCGAAATCTACTCTTCACACAGGACCTGAATTCGAAGAAGAAAACGGGTTCCCGGATTGTCTAGATGGAACCATGAGCGGATAAGGTTACATGTTATCATCCAGCACGATTATCCTTGAAGGATCGTGTTAAAACGACACTAATAATGGAGCGATTGATGGCATCGAAGGAATTGTACGAGAAAGCGATCAACACGGTACGGTTCTTGGCCGCGGAGGCGATACAGAGGGCTAATTCCGGTCACCCTGGGCTCCCTATGGGGATGGCTTCGGCGGCGTATGTTCTCTGGACCCGGCATATGAAATACAACCCTGCAGATCCACAATGGCCGGACCGCGACCGTTTCATCCTCTCCGCCGGACACGGTTCCATGCTGTTGTATGCCATGCTGCACCTGAGTGGATACGATCTTCCACTGGAAGAACTCAAGCAATTCCGACAGTGGGGGAGTAAGACTCCGGGTCACCCAGAGCATGGGTTGACACCGGGAGTGGAGATGACGACGGGCCCGCTCGGGCAGGGATTCGCCGCTGGTGTCGGTATGGCGATCGCAGCTGAACACCTCGCAGCGCTTTATAACCGTGATGAGCATACGATCGTCGACCACTTCATCTATGCCATTGTTTCGGATGGTGACTTGATGGAGGGTGTAGCTTCCGAGGCCGCCTCACTTGCCGGGCATTTGCGACTTAGCCGGTTGATTTACCTCTACGATGACAACCGGATCAGCATCGATGGCAGCACAGATATAACCTTTACCGAGGATCGCGCTGCCCGTTTCGAGGCATATAGATGGCATGTTGAGCAGGTTGCGGACGTCAATGATCTGGAGGCACTCGATCGCGCCATCGAAGCCGCAAAGACGGATGATCGCCCTTCATTGATCATAACCCGGTCTCATATCGGCTATGGTCTTCCGACTAAACAAGATACCCCTGCAGCGCACGGGGAACCACCTGGTGAAGAGGAACTGGCAGGCGCAAAAGATAAATTAGGTTGGCCGCAGGAGCCTGCATTCCTCGTTCCGGATGATGTGCGCGAGCATTTCCTTGCCGGCGCTCAGCGCAATCTCGAGGCGTACGAATCGTGGCAGGAGCAGATGGCCCGCTATGGAGAGACATTCCCTGAGCTGTCTAAGCAATTTATGCGGACCTTCCAGGGAATACTCCCCACCGATGTGAGAACAAAGCTTCCTTTCTTTGACACCGACGCGAAAGGCATGGCTACACGCGCCTCATCAGGCAAAGTCCTGAACGCGTTGGCGCCCATCATTCCAGAGTTGATCGGTGGATCAGCCGATCTAACCAGTTCGAATAAGACCGCTCTACAAGGAGAGACAGCATTTAAACTTGAAGACCGTGCTGGGCGGTATCTGCATTTTGGGGTGCGCGAACACGGTATGGAAGCGATCCTGAACGGTCTTTCCTTACACGGCGGGCTCATCCCCTTCGGCGGAACATTCCTGGTTTTCTCCGACTACATGCGCGGGGCGGTCCGCCTTTCGGCATTAATGGAGCAGCGCGTAATCTATATATTCACTCACGATTCGATTGGTCTGGGAGAGGATGGGCCCACGCATCAACCGATTGAACAACTCACTGCGTTGCGTACGATTCCCAATATGGTCGTTTTGCGACCTGCGGATGCGAATGAGGTCGCACAAGCCTGGATGTCAGCGTTGGAAAGGGATGATGGGCCTACGGCACTGGCGTTAACCCGTCAAGCGCTGCCGACAATCGACCGGGCGAAATTCGGATCGGCTGAG
>JBARSI010000097.1:0-1794 GCA_049644665.1 Anaerolineales bacterium | reverse complement strand
CGCCGGGCATCCAGATTTCCCAGGTGGACCACATCCTGTGTCAATGCCTGGGTTATGATCGTCGGGATGACGGCGCGGTCCGATTGCCGTGGACCGTAGGTGTTGAAGGGGCGAAGGGTGACGACGGGTAGCTCATAGGCGCAGAAGTAGCTCTCGGCCAGTTTATCGGCACCGATCTTACTCGCAGAATACGGCGATTGTCCCTGCAGGGGATGGCCTTCATCGATCGGCACACGCAATGCGGTCCCGTATACTTCGCTCGAGGAGGTGTGGACCAGTCTTCTGACCCCCGCTTCTCGGCAAGCCTGGAGGATATTCAACGTACCCATCACGTTCGTCTCAGCAACGTGATAAGGGTGGCGATAGGAGTAGGGGATCGAGATCAAGGCACCCAGGTGAAAGACGATTTCCATGCCGTCAACAGCCTGCTGCACGGCATAAGGGTCGAGCAGATCCGCGGGCATTAGTTCTACAGCAACCAGCGCATCCTCCGGTAACAGCTTTAGCAGCCCGGGGTCGTTGCGCGAGTTGTAGTGCACGAGGGCGCGCACCCGCGCCCCTTCGGCTACGAGCCGTTCCACGAGGTGACTGCCGATGAAGCCACCAGCGCCGGTGACGAGCACATTTCGGTCCTTCCAGTTCAATGTATACTCCTCTTAATTAGGGTTAAGCTGTTAGCTGTTAGCTGTTAGCTGTCAGCTATTAGCTAATAGCTGTTTTTCTCTCCCCCGCTCCCTGGCTCCCCTACCCATCCGCTCCATACCGAAGCTTGATCTGCTTTTCCAGCTGAATCAGCTTCTCGGTGACGCGGGCGTACTCGCCCATACGAGCCATTTCGGCCAGAAGGTGGATGACCTGGTAAAGCTCGCGATCCACCAGTGGGGATTCACAATCCTGCGCAGGCACATCTCCCGCATGAAGCCAGCCATTCCCCACATGGTCTTCCTGGCTGCTGTTGATCAGAGAAAGAATGTCCGGCACGACGACCGTGCGCGCCCCGCTTCGCCAGCATTTCTGCAGGAGAGCATGACGCCGCTGCGGGCTGATTGTGTGAATGGCAAATAAGATCAAGCCAATGTCATACTCGACAACAAGCTCTGGGATGCGAATGGTCCTGCCCAACACCGGGATGCGGTGGATCGATGTTCCGATTTTCTCGAGGTCATCGTCAACCACGCCGACAACGTGAAAGGCACGCGCGCCGAGGCTGTTCTGCAGCAGCCAAATCGCCAGCTGGCCGGCTTCCCCTGAGCCGACGATGAGCACGCGCTCGCGGGCAGCCTTTGCGGGGGAGCGAAATTGACCAATCGCCTGGAATAGACCGCTGAAGAGCTGGCGCCGGTAGCGAACCACCAGGAAGCCGGCCAGCGCAAACGTCCCGGCCACTATCAGCATGCCAACCGGCAACCGGGGTGAGGGGATCAGGGTATCGATGAAAACCAGCAGCAAGGTTGACACACCCACCGAGATTACGACACCGGTCGCCTCGTCAGCCGAGGCGTAGCGCCACTGCGTTTTTTGCGCCCCGGTGATCCCATTCATCACCGTAAACACAGCGGTCATGATCAGGGCGGCGACGATGAAGCGAAATCCGCCCACATCGATCGGGCCGGCAACGCGCCAGATCACACCGGCCAGTCCCACTGCGATGAGGGCGATTCCTGCGTCGATCGTGAACCAGGTGACAAACCGGCGCAGCCAACGGAAGGGTCCCAGCAGGATATCTTCCGCGTTCGTTGTCGCTTTGCGGAAGCGGGGGATGAACACCCAGAAGGTGCGAAAGAGAATATCGAG
>JBARSI010000096.1:0-1753 GCA_049644665.1 Anaerolineales bacterium | reverse complement strand
GGATATTGAACCAGCATGCCCTCAATCCTGTTTGTGTGTTCCGCGAATCAATGCCGGTCGCCTATGGCCGAGGTGCTGTTCGAAGCATTTCTAGCAGAAAAGGGAGAGCGTGAGGGGTGGCGGGTCGAATCAGCCGGCGTCTGGGCGTATGATGGCGCCCGGGCGACGATGAATGCCCAGGAGGTGATGGCGGAGCGAGGCCTCAGCCTCTCGCACCATCTCTCTCAACTTGCCAGCGCATCGCTATTGGAGCAGTTTGACCTGACCCTGGTGATGGAGCACCGACATAAAATGGTGCTTCAGGAGCAGAACCCTCAATTGGCGGATCGCATCTATCTGCTGCGTGAAATCGCGGGCCAGGAGGGGGATTTTGCCGATCCTGTCGGCGGATCGCTTGACCTTTATCGGGCTGCGGCGGACGAGTTGGAGATGATAATTAAGGATGGCTACGAACGCATCGCGGCGGTAATAGACAAGAGGGGATAAGAATCTATTTATCCAAATGCGATGGCATGGTTTAGGCGGGCATTATGTTTAGAACCGTAACAAATTTTTCGAAAATATCCTCGATTTTCGAATAATCCTGAGGCTTTGCTTGTACGCGTGAATATTCCCGTATTGGTTTCACCTTGAGCGTATCTCCAACCCAGATGTTTATTCTTGGTCGCAGTCCAATTCTCAACTTGGAGAGTGATGAGTTCCCTGATATTCTATTCGTATTCGATTCGATGTGATTTCCGATCATGAGTAAAACCGAGCTTCGTCCATCAATCATCATCCCAACACTAAACGCTGCCTCGATGCTAGCGCCACTGATCTCTATGCTCCGTGAGCAATCGCAAAAACCACATGAGATTATCGTTGTCGATTCCTCTTCAGATGATGGTACAGCGGACCTGGCTCAACGAATGGCCTGCGTAGTGGATGTTATCCCTAAGGAAGTTTTCGATCACGGGGGGACGCGTAACCGGGGCGCTCAGCTCGCTGACGGCGAAGTGCTCGTTTTCCTCACCCAGGACGCGCTGCCTGTCAACCTAGACTTTCTCCAGAATCTCCTGGCACCTATCCATGGGGGTGTAGCCAATGCAGTCACGGCACGGCAGATTCCCTACCCACAAGCTTCGCCGCTTGAAACATTCGACCGAATGACGAATTATCCCTCTGAGAACAACGTGCGCCATTACAGCGACGTAGAGACCATTGGGGTGATGGCGTACTTCTTTTCGAACGCCGCATCGGCTATCGACCGTAGTACTTTCGAAGTGGTGGGTGGTTTCCCTGAAGATCTTATTGTGAACGAAGATATGCTGTTTTGTGCACGCCTACTTAAAGCCGGCTACTGTGTGGCATATCAGGCGGATGCCCTGATCTACCATTCTCATACCTATAATTTTCAGGAATTGTTTCAGCGTTTCTTTGACATCGGGGTGTTCTTTACCCAAGCAGGCGATGAACTTAGAGGAGGCCGTCTTGGAAGCAGGGGGCTGCGCTTTGCCATAGGTCAGCTCGGCTATCTGGCCCGCTCAGGCGCTTGGCGTTGGCTCCCGCATAGCGTACTTTCATCACTAATCAAAGCGGTGGCATTCCAAATCGGATTGCGCGCGCATCACCTTCCGACCCAGATTAGCGAAAACTTGAGCCGACAAAAGACCTATTGGCATAAATAGACCATCTCTGTCGCGTCGAAACAGATGTATTCTCGCTATATGAACCTGTCCGCACGTAAAGTGTGAGTATGGAGCGACTTCATGCA
>JBARSI010000095.1:0-4753 GCA_049644665.1 Anaerolineales bacterium | reverse complement strand
CGGTGAGAGGGAAGTAGACCCCTGGACATCGAAACGTAGCTGGACGCTGGTCGCAGCCTTATTAACATGCTGCCCTCCAGGACCAGGCGATTGGATATAGCGCTCCGTGATTTCCCGTTCGTCGAGGAAGATCGTCTCAGTTACTCGCACAAAGACCTTGTTTTTCCGTTAATATCCATTAAAGGGGCCGGTTTGAGTACCCGGTATCGTCGCTCCCATTGGACCGATTCCATAATTGGTCAGTTCAGTAGTATTCCCGGGTTAGAAGGGCTGGGCAGCAGATCCCTTTAGAACACAAGCGGGATCATTCGCCAGGTGTGTTTCTGGTAATCTGCATAAGCCTCTCTAAACCGTCCTAGATTTTCCTCTTCCTCACACAAGGTTGTCGCCATCAAGAAAGCCGTAGCGCCAAGAGCGAGCCCCGCTGAAGTCCAGGTTGGGTGTTTAAGGAAGACGCCCCAGACAAAGAGGAGCAGCGAGGTATATAGAGGGTGGCGGATGAAACGAAAGACGCCGGTGTCTACAAGTTTTGTTGTAGTCTCGATCCCATTCGTCGGTTGACCATATGTGTGCAGCATCCAAAAACCATGGACTGCGAGGGTCACCGAACCGAGTAGCAGAATCCAGGAGAAAACTTGCTGGGTTGAGAAAGGCGAAAAGAACCATGACGGGCTGTTTACATACACAAGAAGGAGCAGCGCCTCGAATGCGAGCAAGCGAAAAAATCGGTAGGAGCGAGGTTTGAATCGCGGTCGACCCGAAAGGATCATCGCACCGAGTCCAAGGAGGATGAAGATAATGGAGCGCATAGATTTATCCCGTTAGCGATGATCTGACTTCAGGCCGCACATCACAGTCAGATAATCGCCTGTCAAGACCACTTTCATCGGCCGCTTTTGGTGAGGAATTCCGCAGCATATATATTCTAGCCCCGGATCGCTTCTATTGGTAATGCCATGAACATAGGCGACTCGAAGAGAAAGATAAGAACTCGTTGTGGGAGGAACATGTCAACCTCGAGGAAGGATGAGCCAAGCACCGACAACGAGGAATCCCAAACCAACCAATCTCTCGAGGCGAAGCGGGATTGGTGGGGCACCGCCCCATCCCTGTGCATCGATGACAACTGCAACAAGCATCTGGCCAAAGATTATGGTTGCAAGACCGGCGGCGATCCCTATCCTGGGAAGGGCAAATGCGATGCCCGCGATGATCCCGAGGCCCAATGCGCCCGCGGCGGCAACAATAAGAACAACTGATCTCGTGATGGCTGGTTCTGGCATAGCAGTTGTCCGCAGACTCAAGACAATGAGGACAATCCCGGCGACAACACCACCAGCGAAGTTGACGAGGAGGCCTGTGCGAGCAGGTCCGAGGAGACGGCCGGCCCAATTGGTGAGTGTCGATTGGGTGCCGATTGCAAGACCACTTCCTAAGGCGATAACGAGAGCAGAAAGAACCGATGCCTTCATTGACCCTCCTGAGGCCGGGGTATGGCTGAGGTGATAAGAAAATACGAGCAGGGCTGTTGGGTGTGCTACTGCCCCGCCTAACACAAAATCTCAATGTCGGTGGCGGGGTTGCGCAGTTTCAGTCTACTGCAGCATGTGATGGGCGAGAATATTCGTTCCTGTTGATTTCGTCTCCCTCGATCCATTTGTCCTTTAGAGTACTATATGAAAACTATACACACCAATTTTTTATGAAAAGATGCCCTTTGAAATGCTCCTCGCGGAGAGTCTGTTGTTGCAGGTTTTTGGAACAGGTAGGTCCTCTGTATTCGTAAATCCAGAGAGCCGCCCCACGGCACACCTGTGAATACCTCGTGCAGCAATCCTGCCGTGATTTTTTCCTCGTTTCACACACTTCTTGGGAGTCTTGATAGTTGGTTGAAAGGGACTAAATAGCCTTTCAGGTGTTATCCTTATAGCAGGCTGACCTGGGTGTTTGTCTGCAGAATCGCAAACAACCATTCAGGGTAGTTAAGTTTGTCTGGATATCTTCCTGAGATCCGGATGAAGGGACAAAGAATTCCGTGTCTGAGCTGATTGGTAAAACTCTCGGTCATTACCGCATCCTGGAGGTCGTCGGTCAGGGTGGTATGGCAACCGTATACAAAGCGGTAGACCTTCGAGATGAGAAGGTTATTGCCATAAAAGTAATGCTGCCCATCCTCAGCCGGGATGAAGGGCTCAAGAAACGCTTCCGCCAGGAAGCGAAAATGCTCAGCCGGCTTAAACATCCCAATATCGTTCCCATTCTTGGTTATGGTGAAGAAAACGGACACCTGTATTACGTCCTGCCATATATGTCTACCGGGTCGCTCACAGATCGTCTGGCGAATGGTCCAGTGCCTATCGACGAATCTGCTCAAATCATCTCTCAGGCTGCGGCAGCTTTGCAGCACGCGCACGATAAGGGTGTCGTCCATCGCGACGTGAAACCTTCCAATATTTTGCTGGACAAACAAGGGAAAGCCCAGCTCTCTGATTTCGGTTTCGCCTATTGGACTGAGGCGACCATAAGCCTGACGGGGTCAGGGTTGATTGGAACCCCAGGGTATATGTCGCCGGAACAGTGTCTGGGAGAAGGTGTCACCGAGCTGTCTGATCAGTATTCGTTGGGAGTTGTGCTCTATAGGCTAATTGTAGGGCGTGTGCCCTTCGAGGGCGAGACCCCACTGGCGATCGCGCTTAAACACATCAACGAGCCCTTACCGCCGCCGCGTGAAGTGAATCACGGCGTTCCAGTACCTCTCGAGGATGTCTTGATCACGGTGCTCGATAAAAATCCCAAGAATCGCTACGGTTCGATCGCGATTTTTAATGATGCCTTGCAGGATGCGATCCTGACATCGTTGCAGAACGGCTATGAACTGACTGCAGAAATGCCGCGACTTAATCGCTTCTATGTTACCCGCGATCGATTAAGACGTAAGCTCCGCGCTGCCTTCTCCCGTTCTACAGTTCGCCGGTGGCCGGTTTTGCTAGGGGTCATGGCGGTCCTCTTAGCATTCCCACTCGGCGCATTTGCGCTGCGGGGTGTTATCGGCACTCCGCCGAACGAAGCGAATGAACTTCAGGCCGCAATTGCCTTTGAGGCGACGATTGCCTCACTCAACACGGCGAATGCCCCGCTCGGTGACAATACTGGGGATCCTGGACAGATCCAGACGGCTGTGGCCGGCACGCTGAGCGCCTTGGAGACTCAAACAGCGAGAGAACAGACCTCAACGCCTATTTCTACCTCATGGTCGCTTTTGGGTATTTTCCGGGGTGAGACTCACACGCCCACTCCGACGCCTACCTTATGGTTTTTCGCAACAAGCACACCCACGAAAACCCCCGAGCAAGGTTCAGGCGGGGAACCTCCAACGATCACTTCGACCCCCTCTCCTGAGGATCCTCCTGAGCAAACCCCCACTCCTGTGTATACGCTTGAACCGACCTCAGAGCCAGTAAAGTGCAAATCCAAAGAACACCCCAACTTCCCCGTATGTACGCCGGTGCCTTGATTCAGGACTAGGTAAAACGAACTTACGGAAGAAATACTAAAAGTACTATCGAATCCAGGCTGGTAAATAAACTCTCGCTTCGATGAGCGAGTGCAAGCTAGCGGTTACTGCCTTGATGTGGTTTTCGTTATTAAACGTTCTTTACAGCCGATGGTGTACGGGGGGATCAAGATGACTGGGGATGACCTTTTTCTGCATCCCGATCCAGGTCCTGGTCGCTCCAGGAGCGGGGATCTTCGAGCGGCTCGATGTGGGTGAAGATAGTCGCTGCGGGGATTGTCTCGCGGATTTCACGTTCGATTGTTTCCAGTAAATCGTGCCCTGCTTGAATGCTCCAATCCCCAGGTGCTTGAATGTGCATGGAAATGAAGCTGCGCGATCCCGCCTGGCGTGTGCGCAATGCGTGATACTTGATTTTAGAGCTGCAGTTTCGGTCCAGAACAGCTTGTATAGCGGCAATCTCGTTCTCTGGAAGCGCGGTGTCGATCAGGCCTAAAGCCGAGCGTTTCAGGATCTTGTACCCGTTGAAGCCGATCCAGGCAGCGACGGCCAGCGCGATCAGGGGGTCAAGGGTCTGCCACCCTGTTAGGCCAACGGCTCCCACCCCGATCATGACACCCGCTGATGTCCACACGTCGGTCATCAGGTGCTGGCCATCCGCTTCGAGCGCAATGGAGCGTCTGCGTCGGCCGACACGGATCAAGATAAGGGCTGTGCCCAAGTTGATGACTGAAGCTGCAGCGGAGATGAACAGACCCAGGCCCAGGTGGTCAATGGGTTGTGGATTGAGCAGCCTCTGGATAGCCATGACTGCGATCGAAATTGCCGCGAGCGCGATCAATCCTCCTTCAACACCGCTGGAGAGATATTCCACTTTTTGGTGGCCGTAAGCATGATCCTCGTCCGGGGGTTGAGCGCTGATGCGCAGCGCGGCGAGAGCTGTGAACGCCGCGGCCAGATTGATGCCGGATTCAAGAGCGTCGGAGAGTAGACCCACAGACTGGGTGAGTAAATAGCCAACGGCCTTGAGACCCATCGTAATCACTGCTGCGCCAAGCGAAAGCCAAGCGTATTTCATGAGGGAGGAGCGATCGTTCATGCTGGGCATTGTATCATCGCCTCAGGCGCGAAGGAGGGTAGGGTGCGGATCCGGCCGCTCAGAGGAGTGCGAGCAGTCCAAAAGCCAATAACCCCGAACCGATCGTAAACCAGGTGTTTCGTGTGCGCCATGCGACCAGC
>JBARSI010000094.1:0-5724 GCA_049644665.1 Anaerolineales bacterium | reverse complement strand
GCTGGAGCTGGATAGGCGCTGGTACATTTAAGCAACGCAAATGGTGTTTCACTCACCTCTCGAAAAGCTCGTACGGCTTCATCGATTTCTGCCAAAGTCGCCATGCCCGTAGAAATAATCGCTGGTTTTCCCGTGGCAGCTATGCGCCGAATAAGAGGCAAGTCCACCAGTTCGAAGGAAGCAATCTTATAGACAGGAACATCCATGCTCTCTAGAAAATCCACAGCACTATTGTCATATGCGGTGGAGAAAAAATCGATGCCAATATTGTTAGCAAGCGCTTGCAGCTTGGGTTGCCAATCCCAGGGCATATAGGCTTCTTGGTAGAGATCATATAGTGTCCTTCCTGCCCAAATCGTTTCTGCACCAATCTGGAAATAGCGAGTGTCGGCTTCGATAGTTAGAGTGTCCGCAGTATAAGTCTGCACTTTCACCGCGTTTGCGCCTGCGTCTTTTGCTGCTCGAACCAAAGATTCCGCCTCAGAATAGATTTGGCGATGATTGGCCGATATTTCAGCGATGATGTAAGTCGGGTGGCCGGCACCAACCCAATTATTCCCAATGGATAGTTTTATTTCCATAGCTCAACACCTATCGTCGTTCCATTTAATTTTTTTTGATAACGAAAACACACGATTCCTTCTCGAATCTCCTGGCCCTTAAGCGTATATCCGCATTTCTCGAATACACGCTGAGAGGCTGGGTTTTTTTTCAGCACAATCGCCTGCAGGTGAAATATATCGAGTTCGCTACCTGCTAGAGATTCCGTTTCCTGTAAGGCCAGTGCCCCAATGCCTTGACCTCGGAAATTTGCACTCACAGAGAAATT
This sequence comes from Anaerolineales bacterium, assembly GCA_049644665.1. GTDB lineage: Bacteria > Chloroflexota > Anaerolineae > Anaerolineales > E44-bin32 > E44-bin32. The sequence continues at coordinate 4,895 of JBARSI010000094.1, read as the reverse complement.
GATCTCAGCCATATCCGGAGCGACTTTTTCATACCGCACCTGAGCGACAGGAACACCTTTCAGCTCGATCAGCCAGAAACTTATCGCTTCTGACTGAAGCTTATTCTTGAGCCATTCCAGATGATGAGAATATTCAATAGGCTCTTTGTTGAATGAGAAACGACGAACATCTGCATCGTTTGCCCACTCCCATAGCAAGCTTGCATCTTCAATCTTCGCACGATGAATGTATATATCCGGCTTCATTCTAGCTCTTTGATAGCCTGAATTACCCGCTCGACGCCTAATCCATCAACCAAGCTCGTCAATTGCTGGCTCATCATTTTCCTGGTTTCTGGGTTTTCCAAAAGAGCTTTGATAGACGCAGTTGCCTGAACAGCGTCAACTCGCTCCAGCCAGCCAAGGTACTTCACGGCGCCAATTCTTCTTAATGATTCCGCGACCTCCTGCTGATTATTGCTCAAGACAAACAAAATACTCGGCAGGCCCATGAAGGCGATTTCCCACATTATGCTACCGCTGGATGAGATGGCAATATCGGCCCCTGCCATTAAAACAGACATGTTTTTGACTTGCTTATATATGCGCATTCGCTCTGGCATCTGCCGCACTTTCTCCTCAAGCAGATCTGGTGGTTCTGTAGATCCGAAGATTATGTCGCATTCGACAGATTCGATCCCTTCGATATATTCAACAACCTTCATGTAGTAAGCAGGATCGCTCATACCTCCAAGGGTGACGAGGATCCTTCTAGCCCTCAGAGGGAAAGATCTTTTCCAATTTCTCCAACTCAAGAATTCTTGACGGAGAAGCGCATAGCGGGGTCCGAGCAGCATTACGGTTTTGGGATCGCATTGATAATCTAATTTTGTTGCGTGGAGATTTTGATTCAAGAGGACATCTGCATAATAGTGATCGAGGTGAGCATTGTCATCGATAATAAGAAGTCGCAGGCCGGTTTCTTTGATACACCTTTGATACTCAGCATTGAAGTGATATCCGTCCACAACCACGGCTGATGCTCCCATCTTCCGCGCCATGTCGATAAATTGCCTCGCATCTTCAGTGGTTCCTGGCCGAGCGGTGATTTGAAGGAGTTCCATCTTTTCCTTCTGCAACCGAGCCTGCATAGAAGGTTCTTTCATAGCCATCGAAAACCCGACACAGCCACCCATTTCCTGCCATGCCTGCGCCAGAGCCAAGCATCGAACAACATGTCCACTGCCAATATGGGCGCCACTGTCAGCGCGGATTAACAAGGTCTCCCCCGCTCCATTATTCATGGGATTTTTTTCTGCATCACTAACTTATTGATATCAATTAACTCGGGCTTCTTATCCAACAGAGAGATCACCTCATGCCAAGAGAAATGATCGTGTTCAAAGTGCTCGTAAACAAGACGCACAAAGGCCAAGTCTTCCGGTGTATCAACCGTCCAACGCATGTGTGAGTAGTCGTTATCGTTCTTAACGCCCAAAATTTCGAATAAATCAGGATTGTAGTAGATGTAGGGGGAGACATGCTCACGCCATATTGAGTTCGTATCCTCTCGCCAAGCACGCTCCAGAGCTTCAAATGTCATGACCTCGACATCTAACCCACGTGGAAAGGTCCTGGATGGGAGGGTATTACTGGCATAACTAGGCGGCCCATTCTCCAAGAATTGACTCACTGTCAGATCGATAATCTCGGGATCGATCAACGGGCAATCGGAGGTTATGCGAACAACCACATCGGCATGGTATTGCCTCGCGGCCTTATAGTAACGATCCAAGACGTCATATTCATGGCCGCAAAAGCAATCCCAATCCTTAAGTTCACAGAGCTCTGCAATCGCCTTATCGGGCACCGCTTCGGTAGTGGCTATGACTACTTCGTCAATTATTGCCGCTCGTTGGGTGCGATTGACGACTCTTACAAGCATAGGTTCGCCAGCAATATCTCTTAGCACTTTGCCAGGTAGGCGCTCGCTTCCAAGTCGCGCCTGGATAATCGCGACCACCCTCATCCCTGATAAGCCCTTAAAACCTTTTCAACTCCATTGATAACATCATTCACATCATCATTAGTCATTGATGGGTAGAGAGGTAATGTAAGAATTTCCTCATAAGCACTTTCTGCAATCGGGCATTGTCCAATTCTTGTTCCAAATGACCTCTGGTAGTAAGGATGCAAATGCACCGGAATATAATGGACATGGACACCTATACCCTCAGCCCATAAAGCACTGAAAATCTCCAAGCGATCCACTCCAAGATATTCCCTATCAATTCTTACAATGTAAAGATGATAAACGTGGTGTGAATCCCCGCGCACCTCAAGAGGGCTAATGCCCTGTAGGTTTTTCATCGCCTCGTCATACCTCGCTGCGATTTCCCGCCGTCGAAGGATTCTGTCTGGCAGTTTCTTCAATTGATTCATGCCCAAAGCGCATTGGAAATCTGTGATGCGATAGTTGTATCCCAAATCTGTCATCTCATAGAACCAGGTTCCACGCTCCTCGCGCAGCTTATGATCCGTTGTGATGCCATGCGTTCGAAATGTGCGCATCTTCTTCGCCCATTCAGAATCATCGGTGGCGATCATGCCCCCCTCTCCAGACGTTAGGTGCTTGACCGGATGAAAGCTGAATGTACTCAAGTCAGCAAGGGTACCAACATTCCGCCCTTTGTAATTTCCTCCAATGGAATGACAAGCGTCGGCAATGATCTTGAGATTGTGTTCCTTTGCGATTTCATTGAGCTTATCGTAATCACAGGGCTGACCAGAATAATCCACAGGGATGATAGCTCGCGTTCGATCGGTAAGCTTTCTTAAAACATCTTCAGGGTCGATCAATAAAGTATCATCCCTCACATCCGCGAAAATTGGCGTGCCTCCTTGAAAGACAACGCAATTAGCGCTGGCCGCAAAAGTCATAGCGGGCACAATTACTTCGTCACCCTCTTTGATCCCGGCTGCATACATAGCCGCGTGTAGTGCTGCTGTACCGTTGCTGACGACCACAGCCTCCTTGCTTCCAACATAATCCGCAAACAATTCCTCGAAAAGGCCAGCCCTAGGACCAGTCGTAATCAAATCGTCATTCAGCGCTTCCGCAACTGCCCGGATATCATCCTCTTCAATCCATTGTCGCCCGTAGTAAATTATGGTCTTACGTATAGGTTCGCCCCCATAAAGAGCTAAGAAAACTTTTTCCATATTGCCCTGACCAAGCCTAGAATTCGCCAAACAATCTCGTCACAACGATTTATTCACATGGGCTACATGCATCGAAAGCCTCATCCAATGTTTATGCAGGATAATGCGAACGTGCTTCTCATTACACTCGTGCTAATGAGTAAATATAATAATCTTAGCACCCTCCATAAAATAACACATATTGTCATACCCATGGTTTCATCGTTGGATTTAAGAAGAGTTACTTACCTTGCGATATTCGAGAGGATCCTCGATCCTTCGCGGGTTCCTCTCTCCCAGAGGGAAAGCTTGAAGAGTGCAAGGTCCAATATCCTTGGTAATACTAGCCATCACCAACCAGAAACAGACGGACATGCCCATAGTCATAAGAAATCGGAAGCTTATACTCATCGGGCAATGATTCGCAATCCGTACAAACCACCGCACAAGGTTCAAAATCAGAATCTATATATCGAACAAATCCTGGCAGTGAAACTAGGTGCTGGATTACGATACCGCTTTGGGGAGCATCCAACAAGTACCATAACTGATACTCAAGATTGTTTCGATAGAACGACAGCCCAACCTCCTTGCACTCTCCCGCAGTAATCCATTGTGCAATTTGTTCATATTCATCCTGGGCTTCCGGATTAATGGCGAAAAGGAGATCTTCTTTCTTTGCCGTGAAGACACTCTCCACTCGTGTTGGCCATGGTGTATGACCAATCACCGGTCGCATATTGCTGATCAGGATATAAGGAATCGAATAAAACATCATGCAAATGGCCATGACAGGCCAGAGTCTTTCCCAACGAGAGAAGAGCACACCGACGAGAGGGATACCCAGGACAAAGAAACCCAATTGATAGCGAATCCCGAAGATGTGCCCACTAAAGCCAATGAGAGAAACCAGTGTGAATGATATTGCCAAGATTAAAGCGTAGATCAACCCATACCTGAACTGACCACGAATGGCGCTATAACCGGCGATACCCATTGAGAGCAGTATTAAAACCAGGTGGACTGGGCTTCCAGCCGAATCCTCATGGTTCCAGGCCGCTGTCTCAAGGCTGCGCACCCAGTGCTCCGGAAAGAGTTCCGGTAGCGAACGTAAAGCCTTGAAGTAAGCCTGATTGAACGCCGAAAAAGGGCTGACAAAGTTCATCGCCACCATTCGGGCTAATTGGACCAGGCGCGGATCTGCGGTTCTTTCCTGTAGCATTTCCAACTCGATTGGTAGCGACATCCCCAAGGTTCGGATGGGGGAATTGGCGCTCACCTCGATATCTACTCGATCTGCACCATTACCTATCCTGATAACATCAATCACAAGCTTACTCTCGTCAAACACCTCCGAATGACCCGGCAGCAATCCCAACAACATCTCCAAGGGATTAGATGGACCGTAAGGCCCCCCTGTCGATTGAATGTTGCGCGCCCAAAAGAACCCATTCGTTGCCATAACAAAGATGACCAAAACGATTCCCTCAATAAAGCCTTGCTTCCAGTGTTTATCTATCAGGTGCCCGAGGAAGAACCACAGCATAAGCGGACCAGCGAAGGGGAAGAAGGTACCTTTGGTCAACATCCCCAGACCAAACGAAAGACTGAGACCAAGGAACTCCAAATGGGATAGATCGCGCTTGCGGCTCAAGACCACGAAATACGCCAAACAGACCACCCATAAGGCCGATACATAGTCATTCTGAGTCGTC
>JBARSI010000093.1:0-40840 GCA_049644665.1 Anaerolineales bacterium | reverse complement strand
GAAAACGGCTTCGTACCTTAACAACTTGAGCGTATGAGGTTGCAGACTGGAAACGTAGTCTGTGTAAAATTCTCAACGTCGGATTAACCTCCGTAACTTCGCGACCGTGAATATTTCGGTCAGGGCTGTTGTCAACCAGCCAAACGAGCTTCTTGCCCAAGGTAGCGCGGCTTAGCCGTAGTTACAAGCTCCCTGCTTCACCTGTCCCGGTGTCTTGGGATAGCGGGGAGTAGTTGACAATAGCACTCCCTCCTTAATAATGACTGGCTCCGAGCTTATCGGAGAGTGGATCCGGTGGCACCAGCTTCCATGCTCAATTAATCCATAACGATCACATTATTGTGGACAGCCGACAGGGTGACCGAAAACGCGAAAGATGGGAACTGTCGGTTCTACGGTTTCATCTCCTCGAGGATGCTGTAAAGGAGTTCCAAGAGGACGGATTTCACCTGCTCTCGATCGCTCGCCACGCATGGGAGCATCTTGACTTTTGAATCGATGCCGAGGGCGATACGCAGGTCATCCACTTCCCAGGCATCATCGAGGTCCTGCTTGTTCGCGGCGACGACATATGGGGTGGGGGCGTAGGCCCGGAAAGTTTGAAGGATGCCGCGCGCCTCACGGAAGGTCTCGGGTCGAGCGCTGTCCACCATGACGACGAATCCGAGCATCCCTTCAGACAGGATCTCCCACATGAAATCAAATCGCTTCTGACCGGGCGTGCCAAACAGGTAAAGTACCAGATCGTCGTCTACGGTAATTCGGCCAAAATCCATCGCAACCGTGGTCGTCTCTTTGATGCGTTCGGCCTCGGTGCTGATCTTGCGCTCCGTTGAGACAACGTCAATCTCACTGACAGATTGAATAAACGCTGTCTTACCGGAGTTGAATGGACCTGTGACGACCATCTTTACTGTTTGCATACGACACTTCCCCTATAGGGACCTAATTCTATGTATCAACTTATTCACGAGTGAAGTCTGCTGCTTCGTGTCAACGGGCGGCAATTGTTGGACTTTTGGAGGTAAGGGCATACCTTCCGGACGGATGATTTCAACCAGACCGGCTTGCACCAGCCCATAGACAATACGCCGGATCTCCAGATCGTTCATCTTATTCGTTTTACCGATCTGTTTGAGCGTGTTCTTGGGGTTGATGTAGGATACGACCTTCCATTCCTCAACTGTGAGTTGAACATCACGAATATTGGCGCCTGGCCGGTCGACAAAGGTAAGTGCCATATCAAGGCTTGGAATCTCATCTTTAAGCAGTTCCCATTCCTGCGTCTTGCGGGAGCCTTCCATGATGATGTTTTCGAGGTCCATGCGCACAGTGATGGCATCGGTGGGTGGCAGGACATCATTGTCGAAGCGGAAAAGCCCGTCAATCCAGGTGAAGAGTTGGTAAACTATGCCAAGGGCGTAATGTTGGATGCTGTTCAGGATATCCTGTTGGGAGAGATAGCCAGCATTTATCAGGAGCAGGCCAAGCCCCTGATCGCTCTTTTCCGTTGCGTTTTCCTTGATGACTTTTGCTTGTTTGGCAGTGATCTTCCCGGCGCGGGTGAGAATGCCGGTCAGACTTCCATCCTCGTTCCCCATTTGTGCGTAGATTAATTTTCCGGTGCGGAAGGAAACCCAGGCAATAGCATCCGGGCCCTCGACCGTAAGCGTACCGGTTTTCTGGGCAATATTGACCAGATTCAGAAGCTGGGTGACGTTAAAGTCGCGAAGATTGCCCTTGAGTGCCATTCTGATATTTTGTCTTTTATTCCCGGTTCATCGATCAGATATCCCAAAAATGACCAATTCTCTACAGGCCAAGGTGTTGATCTGTTCGAGATAATGCTCATCCCATGGGTCGCGGGATTATACCGTTTGGGATAGGCCGTGGCAAACCAACCCTTACTCCTACTCAAAATACATTTGCCAGGGCGGTGTGTTACAATCCCGCGCCATTCAAAGGGTGATGCAAGATGCAAGCCATCAGAGTGGTTTTTTTGTTCCTGGGTTCTATCTTCCTGTGCGCGTGCACGAAGGGCGCTGCGGCTCCCACATCAGTGTCTCCCTCGCCTAATACGCCTCTTGACACCCCCCTTCCAGCTACCCCCACAGCGGTCATCGAAAAAGTAACCACGGAAGCAGCTCTTGAGGCAGGGCCAGCAGATCCCCGCGGGCAGGGGGAGGCGGCTCAGAATGAGATCAATCCCTTAACAGGAGAGGGGGTTGACGACGCCTCGCTTCTCCAGCGACGACCGATGCTGATCAAGGTCTCAAACTTTCCGCGCAACAACCGCCCCCAGTGGGGGCTTTCACGCGCTGACATCGTATTTGAACACTACGCAGAAGGTGGTTTGACGCGCTTCTCAGCTTTATTCTACGGGCAGGACGCCGCGATTGTGGGTCCCATTCGATCCGCACGCTTTATTGACATCGAGCTTGTCAATATGTATGGGGCGCTCTTCGCCTACGGCAGCGCGGATTTCCGGGTACGGGAGAGTATTGCCGAGTCGGCATTCGCGAATCGGACCGTGACCGAGTATCCGGCGCGTTGCCCGCCGATGTGCCGCTTCGACCCGGTTAACTACAACCATCTCATCACGAGCACGATCGATCTCCAGGCTTACGCCCTCTCGCGCGGCATGGATAACACGCCGCCAGACCTGGGCGGTCTCGTCTTCTCAGCCGAAGCCCCTGGAAGCGGCGATCCGGGGGAGGCGCTTGAGATTCGTTTCTCGGCGGGAAACTTCCACCGCTGGGAATATAATGATGATAGGGCTGCTTACCTTCGATCACAGGAGACCGGCGCGGATGACATAGAGGTTATCCCGCTCACGGATGCCCTTGATAGTGAGCGGATTGGCGCGGAGAATGTCATCGTCGTGATCGCGCCGCACACGTTTTTATCCGGCACATCCGGTCTCGTGGAGATCCATTTGGACGGTGCCGGGAGTGCGTTGGCCTTCCGCGATGGAAATCTATACGAGGTCGAATGGCAGCGTGATCCGGGCGGCGGTTTCCGCTTCTCTCGGCCAGCCGGAGAGCCCTACGGCTTGAAACCCGGATCGACATGGATCGTGTTTGTCAGTACGTCCTCCGAGATCCAGGGGACCGAAGCCGGTGAGTGGGCGATTTGGTTTCACATCCCTTGATTTCATTATTAAATGTCAGGTCGCAACCTTGTATGCGCTTCTTTGCTGAAATGGCTTTTTTTCCAGAACCCTTCCCATCCATGTCATTCAGAGGGGCGCAGCGACGAAGAATCTCCCTCCCAGACGGGTCGCCCTCCAGTTAAAAAACCGAGATACTTCGCTTCGCTCAGTATGACATGTCGGGGGAGGGATGAGATTGCATCGCTCGTAATGACAAATGAAAGGAAGGGACGCACCCTTGTGTGCGTCTGAGGAGAGGAGATATTGGGCCGCCAAACGGATCGGCAGCAATCAGCGCTTCACGAAACGGCGTTAAACCCCCCAGCCGCCCCCGATCTGCCGCACTTGCAGCACCGTCATAAAAGCCTGGTTGTCGTGCTGTAGCACGAGTTCTTTAATCTTTCGCACCTTTCGCCGGGGCGAGTAGCAGTAGATCAGGCTTACGGTTCCGTCGCGGCCTGACCCGGCAACCTCCGTTGCACCCATGCCGGCTTGATGCAAGGCTTCCATGATAGCTGGCCCGCGGCTCGAGCTCGTTATCCGCAGCAGGCTGTGACCGGGCGCGATACGATTATCGATGATTATTCCCAGTACGTTTCCGGTGGCGAAACCCGCGGCGTATGCTGCCAGGTTCCAGAGGTTATCAAGGTTTTCCAGAACGCCTGCGATCACAGTGACCCAGAGCAGGCTTTGCACAAAGCCAAGAGCCCAGGCGGCGCGTTTTCGTCCGCGCATCACGGTAAGCACGCGCAGCGTGGAAAGCGATAGATTGCCGATACGGAGGGTCAGGATCACCAATGGGAAGAGCGCGGCGGGGATAATGCTCCAATCCAGATTCATCGGATTATGGGATCAGGGGCGAAGATTATCAAAGGGGTTTCTGCTGCTTTCCCTGATCAGGACCGCCAGAAGCCTCGGTGGAGTGGACGGATGTCCTCTACGGTGATGAACGCATCGGGATCGATCTTATTAACCTCCTGGCGGACGACGTCGATATCCCGGCGCAAGATGCTGCAGCTTATCATGCTGACCGTCCCATCCTTGCCGCGCCCAGGCAGTTCGGTCGCGGCGTAGCCCTTCTTGCGGACGGTTTCAGCGATAGCGCTGCCCCAACGGGAGCTGATGATCTGCATGTTGCTGTGCCCGATGGCGAGGCGTTCCTCGATCGCCATGCCGACGACGTTTCCAGTGGCAAAACCTCCGGCGTAGGCGAAGATGTTCCACAAGTTGTCAAGATTGCTCAAGACGCTGGTAATGGCAATAACCCATAGAAGCGACTGGAAGAACCCCAGGATCCAGGCTAAAGGTTTCCGCCCGCGGATGACGAAGAGTACTCGCAGTGTGTCGAGCGACATATCCGAGACTCGCATGGCGAAGATGATGAACGGCAGAACTGCTGCAGGGATGCTCAATAACGATAACATCGTATTTTTCTATTCCTCCGTTGGCAAGTGCTGAGCCGGGATGTACAGATCATGGCAATTATTAACCATGCGGATCACATCAGAAAGGGCGAACGTCCGTGTCGATTCGCTGGGGAATGTCAACGTGAATGGGGATCGCATTCGTTGAACGCTCGCAAACAGACATAATGTCGACTTACCCCGAGAACACCTGCTCAATGGCGGAATCTTACCATGCAAGCCGAGCACTTGATAGCGCCACTCTCGACGTCATGTATGATCGACGACCTCGCGCCGACTCAAGGGGGCCGCCCATGGACGCCCCTGGTGTGATCAGTCGCTATTCACGCCGTCGAAGAGATCTCTCTCTTGCAGTCTGTCAGGTGCGGGCGGGAAGGCGCGCGTAAAAGTCTCCGGTCCACTGAATAACCGCATGATTACACCAAAGAACCCGCCGGAACTCGGCCCCTGCTGGCTTTGATGGCAGGCAGCGGCCTTTTCTTTAGAATCGGCGACCCGGCGGAAATCGATCCTTGCATGGATGGGGAAATCAACGTTGCTGATCTCCAGCAGGTTGATATCATCATTCCGCCCGAATTTACTGGGATCCTTGCCGAAGAGAGGCAGCAGCCGAACCATGAAACGCAGAAATCGGCGTGGGAAAGTGTGGTAGTAGAGTTTCTGAGGGCGAGAATTTAAGTTTGTGGATGCACGCCCCATCTCCTCTTTAACGTTGTTGAAGGCCTCAACGGCTGCTTTGTGAATGGCGATATGATCGGGGTGACGATAGCCTCCGATAGGATCGTGGGTGATCACAACCTGTGGAAGTATCTGGCGCATCAAACCGGCGACCTTCTCGGCGACTTCCGAAACTGGGGAAGCGGCCAGGGCTTCGGGGTGGCTGTTGTCGCTTGAACCGGGCATTCCCGAATCGCGGTACCCAAGAAGGTGCACCCCGGTCAATCCGAGCTGCGCCGCCGCACAGCGCAGCTCGCCCTCGCGCATGTGAGCGGTCTCTTCAGCGTTGAGCTGCATCTCAGGCGGAATTTCACCGACCTCACCGCGTGTGGCGCAGATGAGGTGTACTTCGACGCCCTCCTGGGCGTAAAGCGCCAATGTTCCGCCTGGACCAAAGCTCTCATCATCCGGGTGTGCCAGAATTGCCAGTAGGCGTTTCACAATAGGATTCCTATACCCTTTTCAATTTTCTAAGAGATGGGTTCCCATCTTACTACGAGACGAGGCTCAATCACCGATGACTTGGACGACAAGGTTGCGCTGGCGAGAGCGTACGTCGAAATCCACGAAGAGGATTTGCTGCCATGTTCCCAGCGTCATGCTGCCAGCGACAATCGGAATCGAAAAAGAGGTCTTGAGCAGCGCCGATCGCAAATGGGAATGACCGTTTCCATCTCCCCAGCGAAGGTTATGCTGATAGGTACGGTTCTGTGGGGCAATCTCGTCGAGCGCGTGCCGCAGATCTTCTAACGCGCCTGACTCGAATTCAATCGTAGTGATGGCACTGGTCGCCGAGGGGGTGAATACTGTGACGAGACCGGCGTGCACCCCGGAACTCTCGACAATTTTCTCGACGGCATTCGTCAAATCATGCATATCAGAATGTCCCTTGGTGGTCAGATCGATGTTTCCCGTGTGTACCATAGAAGATCCTTTCACGCCCGATATTATGGAGCTTTCAGTTTCTCAACAGAAGAAGAAAATGAGGTCTATAGCGGAGAGTCTGGTTGCCTTCTCAAGGATTTTGTTCTTCCTCGAATAAAGTTAACTGCATTGAGTCTTGCTGCGTGCGGATCTGCCCCTTGCCAGCGTCCTTGGCCTGATACTGGGCGTGGTCAGCGCGCGCAAGTAGGTCATCGATTGATTCATCTTCAAAGCGGTACTGGGCTAAACCCGCCGAAAAGGTCACGGAGGAAATTACGCTGTCCGGTCTGGAGGTGAACGCGATCAGGGCGCGCTTCAGTTTATTGGTCACTCCGACGCCGCCCTTGATCGCTGTCTCGGGGAGAAGAACCGCAAATTCATCCCCGCCAATTCGCGCTAACAGGTCCGTTGAGCGCAGGACGGCGCGCATCGATAAAGACAAGTTGCGTATGACCTCGTCCCCGACTACATGCCCAAAGCGATCGTTTATCGATTTGAAGTCATCCAGATCCAGATACAGAAGCGTGAGGGGTCGGCGGTACCGTTTGGCGCGCGCAAACTCGCGCTCGAGCTGCTCAACAAAGAAACGGCGGTTCGCCAGTCCGGAAAGCGCGTCGGTATTTGCCAGGTGTGACAACTGTTCGGTCTGATGTAGTAATTGTTCGATCGTGGATTCAACGTGAGCTGAAGTTATGATAAACATGGTTGCCAAACCCTGATGAAGAATGATTTGACAGCCCAGGAAAATACCCGCGGATATCCCTTCAAGCTCGAAACCAGGCAGGAGGAATTCGCTTCCTTGTGTAAGAAAACTCACGGCGAGCGCCATCGAGGCAGGCACTGAGTAGAAAAAGGGTGATCTTCCACCGATTATCATTCCTGCAAGCGCGATAGGTATGAAAAGAATAGCGGCCGGGATGAATACTCCCGGAGTGAAGAAAAAAAGGATGATAAGCGCAAAAACGAGAAACGAGTTGGCGAGAATGTAGCCTGCAAGCGAAGTGTTTCCCAGACGAATGAGGCGCAAGGCAATGGCAGCCACGATCCCAAGAAGGGTGGCCGAGACCAGATCGAAAAGGAGGCTATCGGGTGCGCTTGAGGGGATGAATTTCCGGATGAACAGGTCGGCGAGCAGCCAGATTCCGAAGAGGACATAGACAATGATGACCGCGCGTTTTGAGAGCTGCACGCGGAGCGCGTTCAGTTCTGGATCGGTATGTAATCGTGGACCGGTACGAAAGATATTAAACACTGCCAGGCTTCTAGGGAACGCTTAGGTCTGACCTTCTTCGACAACAGAGATTCCGAGAATATTGTATCCTGAGTCGACAAACAGTACCTCCCCTGTGATCTTGCTCGCCAGGTCGGACGCGAGCCAGACAGCCGTACCGCCGATATCCTCGATAGTGATGTTCTTGCGCAGTGGGGCGAGCGCGGCGAATCCGCGATGCATCCGTTTAAAGCCGCTCACGCCGGCGGCGGATAGGGTGCGGATGGGTCCAGCAGAGATGGCATTTACGCGGACATCGCGGGGTCCGAGATCGGCGGCGAGGTAGCGGGTGGTCGCCTCGAGAGCGGCCTTTGCCACGCCCATCACGTTATAATTGGGGACCACCTTTTGGCCGCCGTAATAACTCAGGGTAAGCATTGAACCGCCCGGATTCATCAGCGGTAAGGCGGCGCGCGCCAGTGCGATGAAGGAATAAACACTGATGTCCATCGCCAAATGGAAGCCGCTGCGGCTGGTCATGTGGAAATCGCCTTTAAGATCCTCGCGGTCAGCGTAGGCGACGGCGTGTACAAGGATATCAATATTCCCGAATTCCTCAGCCGCCTTGTTGAAAACTGCCTTGATCTGACTGTCGTCGGCCACATCGCATATTTCCACAAAATCAGAATCCACCGATTCGGCAAGTGGACGAACCCGCCGCTCTAGAGTCTCGCTGGCGTAGGAGAAGGCAAGCTGCGCGCCGTGCTCGTGCATGGCCTGGGCGATCCCCCAGGCGATCGAGTGGTCGTTGGCTACACCAAAAACCAGCGCGTTTTTACCATCCAGTAGTTGCATCGTCAGATCTCCTTGTCAGCATGGAATAACCCGGAAGCGCCAGGGTTTACTCTTCCACGGTTCGCTTACTTTATTTAAACCCACTCGTGGCCCAGTTGTTACGCTATGCTCCGGGATGTCTTCATACCGCTCGATGAAAAGGACGCTCTCCTTATGGCATAGGTCCATGCCGTTAAAGCTCCCGTTGAGGGCGAATGCCTGGCAAAGTTTCGCCGGTCCGTCGGTTAACTCCGTCTCCGGGCGTCCCGCTCTCCGTCGCCGGATAATTTCAATACCTTCAACCGGTTTCACACCTCGAAGAAGCACTGCGGCCGGGAAACCATCTCGCTCCGTTACGAAGTTTAACATCCAATGCATGCCATATGTGAAGTAGACATAGGTATGACCTGGTGGACCCCACATCGAGCGGTTGCGGTTAGTGAGACCTGCACTTGCGTGGCATCCGTCGTCTTCGGTGCCGATATAGGCCTCGGTTTCGGTAATCAAACCGGCAATGCGCTGGCTGCCCTCGAGTTTGACGAGGCGTTGTCCGAGCAGCTCGCGCGCGACCGTCAATGTAGGACGATTGAAGAAGTTGCGTGAGATCACAGAATAGGAGGCCATCAAAAAAATCCGTCTGAAAGAATCGCTGCTGAAGTATCGGACTGCTGAAAGTGTCCCCTAAGAAGAAGCCAGGATCGATACCCGCAATTCGATCCCGGAGGAAGCCATCGAATAGGCAGGAGTTTCACCCGGAGGATGTGTCGCGGTGAAACCGTGAGTCTTTGCTGATCATATGCGCTAGGCCTTCCTGCAGGCTGAAGCGCGGTCTATACCCAAGTTTCTCTCTGGCAAGACGGATGTCGGCGCACATGCGCGAGGGGCCGGCATCCTGGTCTTCCTTGTAGATCCACTCCGATTTTTTTCCAACGGCTTTCAGGATGGTTTGACCCAGGTCCCTAACGCTCGTCTCGGTTCCACTGCCGATGTTGATCACCGAGCGGTTGACCGTATGTGCGGAAGCGGCGGAGACCATCGCCTCAACGACATCGTCCAGGTAGACAAAATCGCGCGTCTGTTCACCCGTCCCATGAATGACCATTGATCCCTCGTGGGAGGCCTGGCGCAAGAAATGTGGCACGACAGGCGGGTGAGCTGCGGCGAGCGGCTGACCAGGTCCGTAGGCGTTGAACACGCGCAGAGAGACGGTCTCTATTCCCCAGAGTGCACCGATTGTATGAACGTAGTGCTCTGCGGCTAATTTTGATACAGCATAGGGCGATCTCGGGTTCGGAGGCGCGTCCTCGACCAGAGGTTGTTGACCGTGATCGCCGTAAATCGCGCCGGAGGAGATCAATATTACCCTGCGGACTCCGACGTCGCGCATCGCTTCCATGACGCTGACGGTTCCACCGACGTTGATGATGTTGTACTCGCGTGGGTAGAGGATCGATTCGGGGACTGAGACTTTCGCGGCCAGGTGGTAGACACAATCGATTTCCTGGAAAAGTGTCCAGAGTGTGGGGCGATCGGTCACATCTCCGCGAGTGAATAGCACATCTGCGGAAAGACGTGATGGGTCTCCGGCTGAGAGGTCATCATAGCCACGAACCTGGTGCCCTTCACGGGCTAATCGATTGGCAAGTGCAGAGCCAAGGAATCCGGCGGCGCCGGTAACGAGGAAATTCATTAGGCTTTTGTTCTCGCGAACGTTTCTAATAGATCGGAGAGGTCGAGATTATAACATACCGTTATTGACATCATTCTCTCGCTTGGTATCATGACTCTATGCTTTTTGAAGAAGTCTTCAGAAAAATCTGGCGCGTTATCAAATGTTGTTTGCTGCTCTTGATAGCAACCTTGCTTCTGGGCGGAAGCAGTCTGAATATACATGATGTTGTGGATCGGACCCGGCTCTTCACCCGGCCGGTGGAGTTTAATTACCTTGGCTGGACGATCGAGGCCTCGCTTGAGAAGCTCAGCCTGCTCAGTCTTCACCCGGCAGCATACGCTAATGAAGATGACCGTGTGCAATGGGTCTTTGATTACCTTGAACTGCTGCGAAACGCACAGCGGACCGAGCTTGAAGTACAAGAAGCGCTAGGAGATCCGGGTGCGGATGATGCCAGTTCTGCCCTCCAGGAGTGCCTGGAAGACCTGGCGAATATCCGCGCCCAGGTGAACCAGTTAAGACCGCTTGCCGAGAGCATCCTTCAGGAGCAGGTGGCGACTGTTGTCGCCGGCATGGGATTGGAATTCGGGGGAGCGCCTTTCCCGCCGGTAATGTTCACCTTCGATCCGCTCCCAAGTGCACTCATCGTCTCGCCGCGAGAAGTCATTCAGCAGGTCGCGAATATCACCCTCAATGTTGACCTGACGCTCGAACGGAAAGTGAATCTCGAGCAAGGCGTTGAACAGAGTCTGGGTGTTTCGGCGCTTGTCGTGCCCATCGGTGGGATGGGGACCTATCCCACCATGGTGCAGGAGACAACCACCCTGACATGGATCGTTGAAGTGATCGGCCACGAATGGATTCACAATTTCCTTACCTTGCGCCCGCTTGGCATGAATTATTTCACAAACGCAGAGCTTCGGACCATGAACGAGACCACTGCATCGTTAATGGGAGAGGCGATCGGGTTGGAGGTAATTCGGCGATACTACCCTGCGCTGCTGCCGGCGGCGACGGTTTCTACCTCCAGCGAGAGTGAGAGGGAACCTCCGGCTTTTGAATTTCGGAAGGAAATGCATGAGACACGAGTCCGAGCAGACGCGCTCTTGGAAGCGGGCGAAATAGAAGCTGCCGAACACTATATGGAAGCCAGAAGGGAGTTCTTCTGGGAGCATGGCTATCGGATCCGACGTCTGAATCAGGCTTACTTCGCCTTCCATGGGGCTTACGCAGACGAGCCCGGCGGGGCAGCCGGGGATGATCCTGTGGGTGAGGCAGTCCGCGTTCTCTGGGAGCATTCCCCCACGCCTGCGGATTTCCTGCGCAAGATGGCATGGATGAACGACTACGCCGATTTACTGGATGCACTCGATGGACTGGTTACCATTCGCTGATCAGGGCGGCGATCAGCGCTGTCCGTTCTGCCAGGCTTTCCGTCTCGATTTGCTCGTGTTTGGTGTGGGCACCGGTTCCGATCGCGCCGAAACCGTCCAAGACAGGAACCCCTAACGCAGCGACGAAATTAGCGTCGGAACCGCCTCCGGTCCCTCCCTCTGATATTGAGAGGCCCAGATCGCGGGCGATGCCCTGTGCGCGGTGGAATGTTTTCAGCATCAGCTCATTGCGTTCCATGGGCCGCCGATTCCAGCCGCCCTTCACCTTGATTTCCGAGCCCTCAAGAATTGGTTCGAGCGCGAGCATTGCAGACGAGACCCGATCTCCCTCGACTTTTGTTTTGGCGCGCACGTCGACCCGCAGCCAGCAGAGATCGGGGACGACGTTTGAGCGAGTGCCGCCTTTAATCACGCCGACATTTACAGTGGTCCCGGTTTTTTCATCCGCAAGAGCGGTGATTCCCGGGATATGATGGGCCATTTCAAGGATGGCGTTTACACCATCCTCGATATTGCTGCCTGCGTGTGCGGCCTTACCGACTGTCTCAACCCTGAAAGCGAGCGTGCCTTTTCTCCAAGTCTTCAGGCCGCCGTCTGGTAAAGCCGGTTCAAGACAGAGGACGAGTTCATGTTCTTGCGCCATCTGTTCGATGAGCGATCGCGACGTGCGGCTTCCAGTTTCTTCGTCGGAGGTACACAGCAAAGTCAACCTGTCCGGTCTAAGTTTCTCGTTCTGACGCAGGACCTCGATCGCCGTGAGGGCCATGGCAATACTGGCTTTCATGTCCAGGACGCCTGGTCCAAAGAGGCGGTTTTCGCGTTTAGTAAAGGGCATGTGTTCCAAAGTCCCGAGTGGATGGACCGTATCAAGGTGGGCCATGAGCAGCAATCCCCCCTGACCCTCGCCCCAGGTGCCAATCCGGTGATCTCCCGCATACGTTTGTGGCTCGTCGCGGACTTGTGCACCGCGCGCTACCATCTCGGCTGCAACAAAGCGTCCGAGTTCGTCGACGCCTGATTTTGAGGTGGTTGGAGATTCTATTTGAACGAGTTTCTCGATCAACGCTACAAGCTGCGGCATATGCGCTTCAAACTGGGTGATCGGCAGTGGAGGCATCGTAGTCCTTTGTGGGGTTCTCTAATATCCGGGTTTTATATCAGCTATCGAGTGGGCAGATATCAGCCGCGAGATATGTGCGGTTTGCGTAGCCATAATAGAGCGGTTCGAGTACAGACGCAGGATTATTGAGTGTAAAACTTTGAGCAGCCAAACATGCTTCTCTTGGATCCCCGCTGACCTGGTAGGCTTCCCAGAAGCTCTTTGCCAAGTCGACATAGGCGCGGTGAGGGGATTCGGGTGAATAGGCGGCTTGGAGGAAAAGCATTCCAGCTTCGGCGTTCGCTGTATTCCCATTGCGAACATCGATAACGATCTGGCGAAAGGCGGCATATGCCCTGAGTGCTGCTCTTCCATTCTCGCCGGATAGCCAATCGTCCAGGGTTCCGTCCTCCATTACCCGGCGATATCCAATTTCTGCTGTCTCGTAATCCCCTTCCCGGGCAGCTTGATCGGCATCATGCAGAACGTGGATGCGGTATTTCGGATCAGCGAGTGTTTCTTCTGAGCTTTCGAAGCGTCCTGATTTGGCATGCCAGGTCCACGTACGCTGAATTTCCCGGTAGGGTCCTGCACCCACAGATCCGATTCCCCTCGCCGTGATTAAAACTACTATGCTGCCATCCGAAAGGGGTCCTCGAAGTTCGATTTCCGGGGAGGGCAGGTCGTCGCTGCGCCCCTGCCATAGGTTCTCAAATCCAGAGCCGGCCCATTTCAGAATCTCAGCCTGCGCGAAGCAAGTGTGTGCTCCACATGATTCCCATAAAGCGAGCAGCTCAGGACGACCGTCACCGGTAAAATCACGTGCGGCGTGCAGCTTCGGTCGTCCTGCTTGGCCTGTGGGAGAGGTTGCATACGCAACCCGGAACGCTTCGTCTGCGCAAATAAAGATGAGTAGAGAGCCAGAACGCGTTGGCGAGATTTCCGAAGGCGGTTGGACCATGACGAGCGCAAGATCCTCAAACCCATCGCTGTTCAGGTCGAGAATCGCACCGACCGTCGTGGTTGATTCGATGGAATTCGAGGATTGGATATAGTCGAGCAGCGAACTGACAAATCCGCCTGTGTTGAGATATGCCAGGATGTCCGCGGCCCATGTGTTTGGATTATTCAGGTTTGGTAAATCCGCTGGGCCTGGGGGAATTGGGCAGACCTGCGCCGAGAATATCGGAGTAGAAAACGGAGCCTGGGTTTGCGATTGTCCTTCGATCACGACCGTCGTTGGGACCCCCGGCGAGGTAGGCAGGGAGGAGGGATCACCAATATTGCATCCCGAGGCGAGAAGGACGATAGCTGTAATGGGGAGGATCTTTCGAAATTTCATTAAGCAGCTCACCAGTATGTCTGTTTAGAGTTTATGCCAAGCCTCTCCGGGTGACAATGGCTGCCTGTAAACCCTATGTGCGTCCATGTGATATTTTACCTGGATGATGATCGGAAATTGCTGAAGCAGCAAGGCGAATCATACCATCTATGCGCGCGCCGATCGCAGATCCCTACGAAAATGATGGTAAAAGCAGGACCGGGTTGACGTATACTCAAGATGATGGACATACCTTTACCGGTTGGATTCCCGGACAGTCATCAAGGGCCTCTCAAGCGGTTTATCCCGCCTCTGGAGGAGGGCGTCATCGAGCAAGTCCTGGACGATGATCGTCTGCACGCGGGGCTTGTATTGGATCCTTTTGGCGCCTCACCACGCCTGGTTTTAGAGGCAGCCCAATCGGGACGAGCGGTTCTGGTAGCCGCGAACAACCCTGTAACACGCTTCGTCCTTCAGCATACACTTCAGCCCTTCAAGCTTATTCAACTGCAGGCGGCTCTCTCACATCTGGCTGCAATCCCCAAGGATGATACACGTTTGGAGCGGTTCATCCTCGACCTTTATAGCAGCTCATGTACAAGGTGCGGCGAAGCCGTAATCGTCGAGTTTTTTGTGTGGGACCTGGAATTAGGAGGTCCGACCCATAAGATTTACTCTTGTGATCACTGTACCCACGCTGGCGAATCTCCCGCGACGGAGGAGGATTGGAATCGCGCCCTCGACTACTCGCGGCGGGGATTGCAGCATGCCCTGGCGCTCGAGAAAGTCGCCCCTGCCAGCGATCCGGACCGCCAACATGCGGAGGCAGCTCTTTCTGTTTATACCGGCCGCGCCATCTACGCGCTCATTACCATAACTAACAAGATTGACCAGCTGGTGCCTGACGAATCGCTTCTTCGAGCGTTTCATGCTTTGCTGCTCTCCGCGTTCGATAGGGCGAACGCGCTTTGGAGTTATCCCGAGGGTCGTGAGCGGCCGCGCCAATTGAGGGCCTCGCAGCGCTTCCGTGAACAAAATATCTGGCGCGCGCTGGAGCAGGCAGTCGAGACCTGGGCGATAGACCCTCCCGATTTGCGGGTAACCGCCTGGCCGGGCGACAGCTCTTTACGAGCGGGGACGGTGGCGATCTATCCCGGTACTGTGAGGGACCTGATGGAGACGATTGACCCTGGGGAGGTAAGCCTGCTACTCACGGTACCTCCGCGCCACAATCAAGCCTTTTGGACCCTATCAGCGCTATGGGCCGCCTGGTTGTGGGGGCGGGAGACCGCAGCTCCGATCAAGGTGGCATTGCGGCGCCGACGCTATGACTGGTCGTGGCATGCCGCCGCACTGCGTACAGTACTCACGGGTCTGGGGGATTCACTGAAAGCAGACCTCCCTGTGATCGCATACATGCCCGAAGCGGAGCCTGGCTTCGTCGCCGCGGTCCTTTCCGGATTTGACGCAGCGGGATTCGCTCTGCGCGGGCGAGCACTGCGCGCGGGTGAGAATCAGGCTGTCTTTCATTGGACTGTGGGATCAGATGCACAGGGGGCATGCGGAAAAACGGAGAGAGAGGAGCGCATGCGCTCCTCTGGCAAGCAGGTCCTCAGCTCGAGGGCCGAACCATCAGCCTACCCTGTCTTGCACGCCGCCGCATGGTCTGACCTCGTGACCGAGGGTCTGCTCGAGAGCATCCGCGAGGCGGAAGGGCGGCAGTTCATGCAGGTCATGGGTGAATCACTGGAGACAGTCCTGGGGGATCGGAAGACCTTTCTGCACATGGGGCGTGGAGCGGATGTCGAGAGCGGGCTGTACTGGCTTCGCGACCCACCATTCGCGGAGGCGAGCCTGGCAGATCTTGTTGAACGCCGGGTACTCGAGTTACTGCGAAAAGAGGGTTGGATTTTTGAATACGACCTCGATAAGCAAATCTGTGATGAGTTTCAAGGGCTGCTCACACCTGACCGGTGGCTTATCGCCGTCTGTCTGCGCTCGTATGCTGAGGGACCAGACGCGAATGGCCGGTGGAGTTTGCGTGCGGAAGACTATGCCCCCGCACGCCAGCAGGATTGTGACGAGGTTAGGCGCCTGCTTTTGAAGCTTGGCTCGCAGCTAGAGTTCGAGGTGAGCGAGGGGGATATGATTAAGTGGCACGGGGATGATGGGGAGGTTGACTACGCATTCCGGGTCATGGAAACGGCTGTCTGGGCAGGTGTGCTTCAATCTGACGTGGCCGGTAGGGTTACATTTGTCATTCCGGGTGGCCGCGCACAGCTGGTGGCAGAGAAAGCGCGGCGAGACCCGCGGCTGCAGGATTGGCTTCAAGACGACCCGCCAGTGATAAAATTCCGTCTTGTCAGGCGCCTCATGGCTGAGACGACGCTAACGCGCGAGAATTTTAAGGAGCGGTTGACAATCGATCCACCGGAACATCAGGATCCACAATTACCGCTGCTGTGATGCCCCCGGGATCGATCTTTCATAGGATAGCTTTGAGCGGATAATCCTAGTATGATCGAAATCATGGAACCTGTACTGAAGACTATCGCTTTTGCAGTTCTTGCATACCTGCTCGGGTCCATTCCCTTCGCATTATTGGTCACTCGCGTGCGGGCTGGCATTGATGTCCGCAGCCAGGGTTCTGGCCATGCCAGCGCAACGAATACCATGCGGGCAGCAGGTTGGGCAGCAGGCATAGTTGTGATGTTGGCGGATATTGGCAAGGGGTACCTGGCGGTGTGGCTGGCCGCCAATTTCGGCGGCACTATTGCGGCGCCGATCGCTGCTGCGGCATCCGTCGTAGTCGGTCACTGCTGGCCTATCTTCGCCGGATTCCGGGGCGGTATGGGAATGGCGAGCGGGGGAGGGGCGCTGCTAGCGGTCTGGCCGCTGGGTTTTGTGCTGGCAGTCGGGCTTGGAGCGGCGCTCCAGCTTCTGATTAAGCATTCCGCCCGAGGCAATGTTGTTACCGGTCTGCTGCTAATGCCGCTTTGGCTGGTTTTCAGGGTAGACACAGTTTTATTGGGAGTGGCGTTAGCGGCTGGGCTGGTCATCTCCGGCCGGGCCTTATCGGATTGGAATCGCGTCTACCGCGAACTGTGGTTCGATCGAGAATAAATCCCCGCTTGAAGTGCATGCTGCAAGCGCGAATATTGCACATCCATTACTTCCCGCGGGGTCAAAACCCGCGGGAAGTTTATGAGACAACACATCCTCGATCGAAGACGGCAGGCTGCGCCAGCGAAAGGAAGAAAAGACGCAGCATGCTGCGTCTCTACGATACTTGGTTGGGACCATACCACCACCGATTTTGCTCGATCAACTACGTGGGATTTCGCAGGGCTCGTGTTATCCTGGCGGGTTCATCACAACGGCATGGACAAGGATGATCTCCCCTTAATTGTCATTTCGAGCGAGCCGTGAAACGGCGAACGAGAAATCCCCATGATGTTGCTCGTAAGGACTCCTTTTGGAAACGAAGAACATCCCCCGATAGGTGTCATTGTAAGCCAACGGTTTGCCCCTACCCATAATTGGATTTCAAGCTGGAGTGCGTAAGGTATAAACCTGTGGGAGGTTTTACGCACTATGGCGTCGGCGTTTCGGTTGGTGTGGGTGTGAAGGTCGCGGGGGGCGTTGTCGTCGCAGTAGGCGTGGGAGTAGACGTAGTGGTCGCTGTCGGTGTGGGCGTGGGTGTGGGCGTGGGGGTCGGTGTCGGTGTCGGCAGCAGAATATTCAGATGCAGTTCAACAAAAGCTACGCCGCCTCGGTTACTGCGAACGGCAAGCCGGAGGGTTACAAGCCCATTGGGCAGTTTTGAGATATCCCAATCAATCAGCTGTTCTGGCTGCTTAATCTGCGCGTCGCTGTGGGCGATATCAGGCCAATAGGTGGGGTTGCTGCCGAGTCCGTATTCGAGGATCCAATCTCTGAAGTCATTCGTCGCTGCTGCTTGTCCGAATATCTCCACAGGACTCGTTGAGATCATGGCACCTTCGGATGGATGTGTGAAGGCCAGGATGGGTTGGGGGCTGTCGCTGGAACATACCGTTTCAGGTATGAAGAACAGTGGGTGATCCTCAAAGCCCATATCATCAGCCCATTTTTTCCCTGCAGAGCTTTCATTGAGCCATTCACGCGCCCAAGGATCTTGCACGTTCATCCCTAATTTCTCATCCACGAACGTCGCGCACTCGGGAGAAGCCAGTTCGAGCGCGAAGCTGTCTACCCACACCTCCCGCCATAAATCTTGCTCTTTTGGAAGCGGAGGTTGGTCGTGGACAAAAATCTCGCTTTTCTGTGAGGGGCACCATTCCGAGGGCTCTGCACCGGAGATGGCACAAACGACGCGATCGACGATGCCGATGGGGCGGATCACCGCGTTTGGTTGACCGCCAGTCAGGTGATTCTGTGCATATTGCATGAATTGGTTCCAGATAGGAGCGGCACCTGTCAGACCCGACGTATTCTCCATCGGAGTGTAATCCGCGTTGCCGACCCATACGCCGACAGCAAGATCCGCGGTGTAGCCCAATGTCCAATTGTCCCTGAAATCGTTTGTCGTGCCCGTCTTTGCGGCTGCCTTGAATGGTAATTTGAGCAGTGAATTGGGGCCAAATGAGGGCGTTCGAGCGGTGTTATCGCTGAGAATGTCGGTGATGAGGTAGGCATGTTCGGGGCGAAGGACCTGGTCGTCTGCGGGAGTTTCGTACTGGTAGACGACGGCGCCCTCCCGGTCTTCGATGCGCAAAATGCTTGTGGGAGGGATGCGATTCCCGCTATTCGCCAGGGTTGCATAGGCTGAAGTCAGCTCGAGCAAGGTCACATCGCCGCCACCCAGCGTAAGCGAGAGACCGTAATCATCACGATCGAATGTTGTGATCCCCATACGGCGAGCGAAGGCGATGAACCCGTCTTCTGTAGATGTCTCAGGGTTGTCATAAATCCCGACAAATTGAAGCGTCTTGACGGCAGGTATGTTGTATGAGTTCGCCAGCGCTGAGCGGGCGGTAACCGGGCCATGGAAGCGCTCGTCGTAATTCACAGGCTCATAAGGTGGACGGGGATCATTCGCATTCCCGGAAGGCGGGAACTCTGAATGGACATCCCAGATGAGCGTAGACGGAGTCCACCCCATCTCGAATGCGGCGGTGTAGGTAAGAGGCTTGATCGAGGAGCCCGGCTGGCGGGGGCGTACGGCCATATTGATCTGACCATCATTGGCTTCGTAGTCTGCTGAACCGATCATGGACAGGATTTCGCCTGTCTCCGGACGGATGGTCACCAGAGCACCGTTCGTGGCGCGATGGTCTGCCAGGGCTTCGACTTGTGCGCGCACAATCTCCTGTGCTTCAGACTGCAGCACCGGGTCTAAAGTAGTGTAGACAGTGAAACCCGAGCGGTAGATTGTTTGAGGGTCATACAATTCCTCAAGTTCACCGCGCACGAAAGTAACCCAATGCGGATATCGGATTTGGATGTCGGGCTGCTGGAATTCGCAATTGATAATCTCGGCTGCAGCGCTGCCCGCTTCTTCAGGTGTTATACAGATAGGCTGCTGAGCGTTGCTCACGAAGATACATCCATCCTCAACGCTTGTATCCACCATCAGCGTAAGGACCTGGCGATGACGGTTCAAGGTGGCATCGCGGTTCGTGTAGATGTCGTAAACAGACGGTGCTTGAACGAGCCCTGCCAGGAAAGATGCCTGAGCGAGCGTCAATTTGTCGGCAGTGGTATTGAAATACGTTTCCGCTGCCGCTTCCACACCGTAGGCGAGATTTCCGAAGTAGTGCTGGTTGAGGTAAAGCTCGAGTATCTCCTCTTTCGAATAACGGCGCGTGATCTCCGCCGCGAGCAGAACCTCGCGCATCTTGCGGCGCGCTGTCACCTGGGTCCGTTCTTCCGGTGAGAAAAGCAGGTTGCGTGCTACCTGCTGGGTGATGGTGGAAGCGCCAGAGACGACACTCCCCTGTGTGTAATTCTGCCAGAAAGCCCTTACAATCGCCCAGAGATCGAAACCGGGATGGCTGTAAAACTGGGAATCTTCAGTGGCGATAATCCCCGCGACCATGTAGGGGGAGATCTCTTCCAGTGGGACGTATGTTCTGCGGCCCGCTTGGGGATCGAGGATTTCATACAGCAGATTTCCATCACGATCGAGGATGCGTGTCGTTTCAAACTGAGCGGCATGTTCGTGAAGATCTTCGACGGAGGGCAGGCTGGCAGCCAGAGAGTAGTATTGGTAAACCCCGAAGGAGACGAATCCGATCACTATGGCGATGAAAACAAAGGCTCCAAAAATAGCCATTCGCAGCGCGCATCCACCGCATGTGTCCCATCGCTTCCATTTCTTGCCGCGCGGTTCTTCTGGTTGGGTGGGAGGGATGAAAGCGGAGGGGCCAACCTGTGTGGCGCCGATATCCGTTTCCGGCACACGTTGAGGTAAAACCTCGGCCTCCGGCATAATGTCCAATTCTGGGCGGGGATCGGTCGAAGGTTCCTGTGTGGGAGAGGCATTCACCGACTGCGCCTGGTCGCCCTCGGTCAGATCCTGTTCGAAGGGTTCCGTCTCGAAAAGGTCGGGGGAGGCTTGAATAAGTCGATCGTCCGTGGGTTCCGGATCATCGGCAGTTGGTGTGTCAGGTGCGGTGGAAGGTTTCTCGGAGGAGATATCGCCCTTCAGCAGACGTCTGAATCGCTCCTGAGGGTTGCCGTCATTACCGGGAACGTCGGGTGGGTTGACTTCGGTATCCATAGGTCGGTTGTTATCGGGCTCGGGGGGAACCGAACCCTTATCCTTGGAGAGATCGTCCGCTGGATCGCTCATGGCTCGTGATTATAGCATGCAGCAGGTGAAGCGAAGGGGTACCACGCCTGCCGGAGATAATACATCAAAAAACTCATTACCTGACGATTAAGTCTACACCTCGCTCGCATTGCTTTTAACGAGGACCGTCCAAATCCCCTTCATAACCGTTTGACCGTCCTGGTTGCGAACGTCGAGCGAGAGAAGTATTGAGCCGCCGCCCAGCCGGGGCATTGCTTTCTTTTCCTTCACTTCCATGATGACATGAATGGTGTCCCCGATGTAGACCGGCAGGTTGAATTTCCAGTTTTTGATCTCGCGAAAAGCGAGCACTGTCCCTTCCATAATGCCGGTCCGCACGGCGAGACCGGAGACGATGGAAATACCCAAGAGACCGTGGGCGACACGCTGACCGAAAGCGCTATCTTTTGCGTACTCAGCATCGGTGTGAATTGAATTGGAATCACCGGATACTCCGGCGAACGTTACCACATCGGCTTCGGTTATTGTCCGACCGGGGCTGGTGATTTGCTGCCCCACTTCGAACTCCTCGAAAAACATACCTTGATTTGATCGGTCCATGGGCATCGAACACCTCTCCAAAAGGAAGTAACGCTATTCTAGCATGACAAGCATGCAAGTGAGCGCGTCATGCAGTTGTTCGGCGAACGCTAATTCGAATGCTGGAAGGGCGCGATTATTCATGGATTTCTTTGACGATTTCCGGTTAGCTTCATACAATCTATTTATGAAACTATGGTCGCTTCCACTTGATGGGCCCGTAGCCTTACGTTTGGCCTGTGACACTCGCTTCTCAGATATCGATATCGCCGATGACCATATCTGGGAATTGAAGATGGAATCTGAGGAACCCCCATCTCTCTCCCTGAACACGACGTATGGGTCACGAGCTAGAGCGATGCGCATTTTCCCTGGCTTCGGACTGGGGGACCGCTTCATCACGGACCCAGAACATTTCCACGCTATGCCGGTGGTCCGGTCAATTTTGCCTGACTATGTAAGGCTCGAATTCAGTCCCTTCACCCACGTGGGCGTCATAGCTGAATATTGGGTTCCCGGCTCGCATGTTGTCATGGGCAGGTTCACAGTCTCGAATCGAGGAGCCGAATCCCAAGATTTTCACCTTCGATTATATGGCCTTCTTCAACCCGGAGAGAATCCCCAGGCTCTTGGTGAGAGCGTCTTTCAAGGGGTCAGCGTGTTATCCGGTCGAACCGCTGGACTCCACCCTGTAATTTTTCTGTCCGGTGGTGCTCGTATAGAACCGGCGCCCTACCCGGCCCTGGGCGTTCAAGGACGGCTCTTGCCGGGAGAGGTTGGCGCCTGGGTTTGGGCGCAGACAGCCAAGGGTACTACGGGTCAATCTTTCACCGCGGCGCGAGAATGGGCAGGATGCAATTGGGATAAGGAGCGCTCCCGGGTGGAGATGGAAAACAGCGGGCTGGTGGATGTTGAATCAGGAGATCCCGATTGGGATACAGCTTTCTGGCTGACTCAAAAAGAGATTTTAGGGAATTTCGTCGGACCGGTGAAATTTCAACCCGGGTCAATTCTAGTTAAACGCCGGTCGGTGGATGATGGCTTCTCGCCGAGCGGGGAGGGAGGGGGCTTCAGCCCTCAAGGGTCCGGGTATACGGCAGTAGATGCGTTCCTGGCAATCTCGCAGATACTACCTGCAGCGCCGTCCCTCCCTATGGAACTTATTGGGAATTTTCTGAAATCGCAGGATGCTGAAGGCGAGATAGAGTGGCTTCCCAATATTAGCCGTAAACGCAGCGGGCTTCATAGTATCCCACTCTTGGCGACGTTAGCCTGGATGGTATATCAACATACCGAGGATGCCGACTGGCTGCGGCAGGTATTCACACCGCTCAGGCGTTTCGTGGAAACTTGGTTTGACCAGCGCCATGACCGGGATCAAGACGGATGGCCGGAATGGGACCACGTAGCGCATTCTGGATTCGACGACTGGCCCGCGTTTGCACTTTGGCATCGCTGGAGTCAAGGCCTGGACATCTCGATGGTTGAGACAGTCGATCTGGCATCCTACCTTTTCCGTGAGATCCAGTCTTTGATTAACATCGCCCGTGAAATCGGACGGGAACATGCTCTCGAAGGCATTAAACCGCGTTTGGCAATGCTTCAAGAGGCAGTTGAGTCAACCTGGTCGGCGCAGCGAAGTATCTACCGGCAGAGAGATCGGGACCTGGACACCTCCTTTACGGGAAAACGCCTGGGCGAAGGGTTTGGAGAATATTCGTTCGAAGTGAAGCGCTCCTTCGACCCGCCGGTGCGGATCCTTGTCCGCATCCATGGTTCGGAGAAGGAGGCCCGGAAGCTCAAGATACTCATCCATAGTCGTGGACGTCGAGGACGCTCCCGCGTCGAACGGATTACGCATCGCAAGCTTCATTGGTTCTGGAATACAGGGGTGTTCACGAGTCAAAAACTTAACACCGCAATCGAACGGGTCGAGGTGCAGGGATTGGGTAAAGAAATCTCCTCCGAAATCTGGCTGCCGGATACTACGCGTATTGATCAATCCTTGCTTCTCCCACTCTGGGCGGGGATCCCGGATCCGGCACGCGCCGATAAGCTCATCTCGAAAACACTGACTGACCCCGACCAGTTCTGGCGACCCTATGGCATTCCTGTTTGTTCTGCTAAGGACCCAGCGTATGTGCCGGATAATCAAGATGGCGCAGGCGCGGTGTGGATGTTCTGGAATCTATTGATCGGAGAGGGATTGGTGAGTTATGGATTCCATGAGGAGGCCGCCGAATTGGTGACCCGGCTGATGCGAAACGTTGTCGGCACCTTGAAGGAAGATAAGACCTTTCGTGCCCGTTATAATCCGGATCAAGGGGGCGGTGTGGGTGGGAGTGGCTTTGTCGAAGGTGCGGCACCGCTCAGCCTATTCCTGCAAACTTTGGGCGTCCGATTAATCTCTCCCCGCAAAGTCTGGATCAGAGCGGGCAATCCTTATCCATGGCCTGTAACGCTGCGTTGGCGTGGCCTGGTTGTGCAATGTGAGCGAGGGGAGACGCGGGTGACATTCCCTGATGGCCAGGAAGTGGTTCTTCAGGAAGCAGAAGCCCAGATTGTTGAACAGGTTCTTGGTCCGGAGCAGGATCCGGCGATGGAGGAGCCAGACTCAGCCGAAGATGCTGTTTAACTATCGTTCTCCCTTCTAGACCTCAGGATCGAATACATTTCAAGATCATCGAACTCCCCCCATTTCTTAACATGGTGCCTCAATCGACCTTCGTATTTCATCCCCGCTTTCTGCATGACCCGTCCGGAAGCGGGATTCTTCCGAAAATGCGTGGCGAATATCCTTTCGAGCCCAAGGGCATCGAGCCCAAGCTTAAGCACGGCTATCATGGCTTCGGTGCAGTACCCTTTTCCCCAATGGGGTTTTCCGATCCAGTAGCCTATCTCAGCTCGCTCATGCGCTGCAGTGATCTCGAGCCCGATCGCGCCGATCAGTTTTCCACTATCTCCTAAAGTGATCGCAAAACGAACAGCCTGGCCGTTTTCAAAAGCCTCTTCGTGTGTCCCGATCCACTCCTCCGCCATCTCCTGGGTGTATGGGTGAGGGATATTTAGCGTGTTTGCGGCGATTACTTTTTCGGAGACGTATCTCTGCACGACGGGTGCGTCATCCATCTGGAAAGCACGCAGGATGAGCCGTTCGGTCTGCAACGTCGGGAATTCAGGCATGTGTTTCTTCCGCGGCTGTTTTGTTTGGCGGGGAGCGATGGAAGCTCTCCACTCGATAGGTTGAAATCTCCAGTTCACCGCGCTTCCAAGCCTCAGCCGGAAGTAGTGCTTTTTGACAGAGCATCGAGAGAAAGTGTTCGGGACCATCTACTTTCTGCCAGACCTGGGGCAAAAAAGTTGCTCTTTTGAGACCATGGACAATCGTGACGCCGTCCTGTCCAGGGACAAGCAGGTTGGGGATTTCATCCGGCGTGTTGTATTCAAGAGACTGCGGTGCCGTCAATACCGAGATTTCGATCGTCGTATCCTCGATCTCGTCCGTTTGGAGTGGGGGGAAGCGAGGGTCATCGGTTGCGGCGGCGCGCGCCCGCAGCACTATGTCCTGGGCAAGCGGGAATGTGTGCTTGAGTGTGCCGATGCAGCCGCGCAGAAGACCGCTGCGTGTCAGCGTAACGAAGGATGCCCCGGGGTGCTGCAAGCGATCCGGCAGCGAGTCGAGATCGACGTGAGGAGGGCGATCCTGATGAACCGCGGCCACGATGGCTTGGTGGGCGAGATCGAGAAGGATCTGCTTTTCTCGGTCACTCAACGGGGCTTCCACATGCATCTCCTCGGGCGAGCCTTTAGAACAGTGCTCTTAGTATAGCAAGGATGATTTGCGATTGGGTACCGGAAAATACTCCGGTCGGGTATTTGAATATCCCGGTGACGGAAAGATAGCGTTTTACGAACAAGATGGGCGAGTTGAGACATGGAGCTATGAGGGGAAGAGCGTTCTATGTATCGCCGGTACGAAGTGGGTGAGATTATCGAGTCCTTGCCCAAAACGCCGGCGAAGCTCTTCGGAGCCGATAAGAAGTGCGGGTACCGGGTTACGCGTGTGCCCCCGCTGGCTGAGATCTTCCAGGTTGCCATGGTCAGAAGTCAGGACGATCAGGTCCTGGTGTCCGTCCTGCGCTTGCATCAACCCGGAGAGGACGGCGTCGAAACCCTCCAGGAGGGCGATCGCGGAATTCATATCCTGACGGTGACCGGCGTAATCGCTGGGCCAGAAATCGAACCAGGCGAGGTCGTAACGGGATGCTAATTGTGCGAGTTTTGCGCCCGCATCTGATGCTGAGTATATCGGGACTGGTGGAAATTCAGATCTGGCAGCCCATCCTTCACCCGTGAAATCGACAGAGAGCGCGCGACCGGCTTGTATATCCTCGGCGGTCATCAGCGACAATCCTGCGGCGGTCACGGCAAAGGGTATAGCAGAATAAAGGCGGCGCCCCCGCTCGATAGCCTCGAAGTATTGGGGAGGGTAAGCACTGAGCAGTGCGGCTTTCCCGCCGAGCTGTGTAACGGTGGAGAAGATATTTCCCTCGCGCAGGATCTGCTGGATGGGCGGGTTGGGCTTTGGACCATAATGCTCACCAATTTCCTGGGGAACATTGCGGCCGGTGAGTAAAGCAGCCTGTCCGGAGGCTGATTGCGGTGTGCCAGGTGCACCAAGGTTGGGGTCAATTGCGAGCAGTGTCGCTTTATCGCCGACATGTGGCGCTGTTTCTATTACGAGCTTTCGACCGCCGAGAAGGGCCTCGAGTGCGGGCATCTCGCAAGCGGCGAATGGGTTACAGGTGGGATCGTCTGCACCAAGCCCTACGCCGTCAAGGAAGAGTAGGAGGATGCGGCTCATTTTGTTTTTTGGATCATCTGATACCAGGCGGAGGTGCGGTGACCTTCGGTGCCTCGTTCGAAGGAGCGGATTTCAAAGCAGGGCTCGAATAGAGCAGTGACATCGGCTTCAGTTAGAGATATGGAAGATGGAGTACCTTCGCTGGCAAGCCATGTGTAAATCAAATAAGCCCCGCCTGGTTTGATGACGCGAGTGAGGTTTTGAAGATAGTTTTGCTGCCCCACGGCGCTTAGAGAATGGAAACAGCCGATGTCGAGGGCGAAGTCGAACGGCCCCTCGATAGAGGCGAGGCGTGTCACGTCTTCCTGCCTGAAGTCAATTTCAAGTCCGGCTTGGCGAGCGCTGCGACGGGCGGCTCGAATCGCGAGCGCCGAGAGATCCACCCCGACGACCTGCCAACCATGCTGGGTCATGGTGATGGCATTCGTTCCTGTACCGCAGCCGAGGTCCAGCGCGTGGCCAGGTGAACTCTCCGCCAGATACTTCAAGAGTTCAGGCGGTGAGATCCCCGTATCCCACGGAGTTTTTGCCCGAAGATAACGCAGTTCGAATCTGAGACGGCGGATCACGGGGTTGATGCCAGGGCCTTATCGATCACTTTCGGGTCAATTGCCCCGACGGTGCGGAAGATTTCCTCTCCCGATGGGTCAAACAGGATGAAGGTCGGCGTGAATTGGAAGGCGTAGGTTTTCATCAGTGGTCCCATGGCGTCGTCTTGGACATTTACACGGATCACGTTCAAGTTGTCTGCATGCTGATTCTCGATCCCATCCACGATGGGTTTGGCAGCCATGCACGCCAGTCAATAGGGGCTCTGGAATTCGAGGAGAACTGCCTTCCCTGCTCCGATAACTTCCTCGACTTTAGCTGCATCAGGCGTTTCGGCGCTCGCCCCCGGGCTGAAGAGCCAGAATGCGAAAAGGAATCCCAAGATCATTGCTCCCAGAGGTACGAGCATTCCCTCCGTTCCCACTTTACGGAGGAGAATCCCGGCGAGGATAAGGAGGATAACCCCGGCGAGGAAAGGGAAAGAATACTGGTTGATTTGCTGCATAGTTCCCTCCGCGGTGCTATTCGGATTGTAACATCAACCTGCCGCGCCAAGAGAGGATGGGATAATGATGGGCAAGTAGTTTTTCCGTTTTCACTTAACGATGCCTGTAAATGCGTGAATAGCATTGAAAAGCGCATCTTTGTGGTTTCCGTCTTTACAAGACCCAGCTCATCCTTTAGAATTCGGTGACCTAAAAAACCTTTGAGAAGGATCCCAAATCCATGAAGGAATACGCAACTGAATTTATTCGCAATATCGCCCTCGTGTCTCATGGCGGAGGTGGAAAGACCATACTGGGAGAAGCGATGCTTTTCCAAACGGGTGCGATCACACGTATTGGGAAGGTCGAGGATGGTAATACAGTCTCCGACTTCGAGGATGAGGAGATCCGCCGCACTCTTTCACTCTCCACCTCGCTCCTCCCGGTCGAGTTCAAAGACCATAAGTTAAATATTCTTGACACACCCGGCTACACGGATTTTGTGGGCGAAGTTATCTCAGCCTTAAGCGTAGCCGATGCGGCAGTTGTCCTTGTGGATTCCGTCGCCGGAGTCGAGGTGGGCACGGAAATCGTCTGGGACCAAAGTAAAAAATTCAATCTGCCGCGGTTTATAGTCATCAGCAAGATGGATCGCGATAATGCCAACTTCAAGAGGGCTCTGGCTGCGGCGAGCGAGCTCTCCCCGGATGCAACCTTCATCCCTGCCCAGCTTCCATGGGGCGAGAAGAGCGAATTCAAGGGGGTAATTGATCTCTTCAATATGAAAGCTCGTCCGGCTGAGGGGGAAGCGATGGAGGATATCCCCGCCGAATATCAAGAGCAGGCGGTAGAGGCGCGCATCGCTCTGGTTGAGGCAGCTGCAGAAGGGGATGATGCCCTCCTTGAGAAATACCTCGAAGGCGAAGATCTGACCGCAGAAGAGATTGCCAAAGGCTTTAAATCGGTGGTCCGCTCCGGCCGGTTTATACCGGTTTTTGCGACCGCAGCTAATAAAATGACAGGCGTTGTGCCGCTTATGGAGGCGATGATTGAGCTTTTCCCGTCCCCTGCCGACGCTGAACCGGTAAAGGCCCAAGGCGCAGCGGGAGAGGAGTCCCTTGAAGCTTCCGATTCCGGCCCCCTGGCCGTCTACGTGTGGAAGAC
The DNA here is from genome assembly GCA_049644665.1 of Anaerolineales bacterium. Lineage (GTDB taxonomy): Bacteria > Chloroflexota > Anaerolineae > Anaerolineales > E44-bin32 > E44-bin32. The sequence goes on along the minus strand of JBARSI010000093.1, from coordinate 12,657 downwards.
TACGGCTGACCCATTTGTTGGAAAGCTTACTTATATGCGTGTGCTCTCCGGGACACTTGCCGCGGACAGCCGGGTGCGGAACCACACCAAGGGAGCTGAGGAACGATTGGCCACGTTGTACATTTTACGGGGGAAGGAACAATTCGGAGTCAAGAATCTCCATGCTGGGGACATCGGTGCTGTCGCCAAACTTAGTGATACGGCCACGGGCGACACCCTCGGCGATAAAGGACACCCGCTCACAATCACGAAACCCGAATACCCCAACGCTCTTTACTCCGTTTCGGTGTCACCGAATACGCAAGCGGACTCGACGAAGATCAGCCCCACACTGACACGCCTCTGCGAAGAGGATCCCACACTCTCCTGGCATCAGGAATCAAGCACAAACCAAACCATTTTGCAGGGGATGGGAGATCAGCATATCGACGTCGCCATACGCAAGGCGGAAGCCAAGTTCCAGGTTGGCCTCACTACGGAAGTGCCTCGCGTTCCTTACCGGGAGACGATCACAAAGACCGGTCATGCCGAATATCGCCATAAGAAACAGACTGGCGGCGCAGGACAGTTTGCCGAAGTCCACTTGGATGTCGAACCTCTTGAGGATGAGCAGTTCGAGTTCGTTAATAAGGTCTTCGGAGGCTCGATCTCATCCGGCTTCATGCCCGCCATTGAGAAGGGTGTTAAGGGCGTGATGAATCAGGGTGTAATCGCCGGTTATCCGGTCGAGAAAGTCAGAGTCCTCATTGTGGACGGTAAGGAGCACCCGGTGGACTCGAAGGCGGTTGCTTTTGAAGTCGCCGGCCGGGAGGCATTCAAACAAGCCTTTAGCAACGCTTCCCCGGTTATGCTTGAGCCGGTCATGGATCTTCGCATCACCGTTCCGGAAACGAACATGGGCGATATCCTCGGGGATCTAAATACCCGGCGGGCACGTGTCCAGGGAATGGAAACCGAGCGAGGGCGGAGCGTGGTTACCGCGCAGGTTCCACTTGCCGAGATACAACGGTACACGACCGATATTCGGTCGATGACAGGTGGGCGCGGTGTGTTCTCAATGTCACTGAGCCACTATCAAGTTGTCCCATCACACGTGGCGCAGGAACTCATCGCCGCGCGCAAGAGGGAAATCAGTAAGCAGGAAGACGACTGATCGAAATCTGAGGCAAGCAATGGACTGGGAGCAACCCGCCCATTCATTTTCTTGTAGATACCTATGGATGATCGTAAATCTCCCCTCACCCTGCGCCTTCTAACTCTCTCTAGCCTCCTGCTCGGCATCTACCTTGCCATCAACGGCCTTGCCCTTCGTCTCTTCGGTTGGGATCCCATCGTCATGCTGCCAGGGACTTCCTGGTTGGACCCCTTCCACCTATTCTCAAAAGGCATCGACCATTGGATTATTCTCACGCCACAAGTGCTGGCGTGGCCGACGATTGTGCTCGGCGCCGGTTTGTCGGGGGCGATATGGGGGATTTGGTTGCATAGGCAATGGGGCTATGGAGCCGCGATTTTAATTAACGTCATTTCGTTGATGTTTTTTGGACCGGCGACGCTCCTCGCGTTCTGTAATCTGGCTTGCATCGCCGCACCCGCAACCCGTGCCTGGGTCCAGGAAGCAGTAACTCCCGATGAAGGATGACTGGTCGCCTCTTCGCTTCATTGGCGAAAAGATCGACGTTGAGCACCACGCATCCCCACTATTAATCAAGAAGCCCACAGCGCCGGACAGCATCCTCTGGAACGGGGAGCAGTACCAGGTTGATGAAGTGATCTCCTCCTGGTTTGATTATTCGCGTAAGGGCAGGATGGCGCAGAATATGAGGCCGGAGAACCTGATTAAAGCGGAGCGCCGGGGATCACGCGGAGTGGGTCGTTTTTACTTCCGGGTGCGTACCCGCGGGGGGCGCGTGTTTGATATCTACTACGACCGGGCGCCTAAGGACGCCGGGGACCGTAAAGGGCACTGGTTCTTATGGCGAGAGATGACTGCTGACTGATTCTTCTCAAATTAATAACGAAAGCAGAGGCATATAAACAAAAGCCTATCTTCTGGGATAGCTTGGAAGCGCCTGGATTTGCCGGGTTGCGTCGGAATATCACTCCCGTTTTACGATTTCTGCTTACCCTCTAGGGTCGCTAAAAGGATTGCGGCGGCAAGCCCCAGACGGGGGTCAAAGGCTTGCTCACTCGGTTGAAGGGCAATCTCCATTTCGTAGCGAAAGAGGTGAAACCGCTGTTGGAAGCTTGCCGCCACGCGATCTCCGATGATGGCTTCATAGAATTGCGGCAGCAGCGATCCTAGCAACAATCGGCGAAGAAGAGCCTTCATCGGGCTGTCTTCCTGAATGGTGCCTATCACCTGATCATAGGGATCCAGCACCTCCCACGCATCACGCAGCATCGACCGCCACCCTTTTCTACGCAGTGCGCCAACTTTTTGCCCTGTCGTCTGATCGGTTACATCGTAGGCGGCGGCAAAGTCAATGACCTGCCGGGCTTGAATCCAAAGCACCTCTCGGGTTTTGGTCTCGTCCTCGAAAACGCGGATGTCCTCCCGCAGCTTGAACATCTTCTGTTCGGAATATAGCACTAGCATTCCAGAAGTGGTATACACGCGAACCTTGCCAGTCAGCGCGAGAACCTGCCGCTTCAGCAAATAGTTTTTATGGGTGAACATGGAAAGCATCGCATACCTCCGGGAGGATCTCCCTTAATGTGTGCCCAAGATGAAGAAGAAGTCAGCTTTCCTACGCATCCTCGTTTGCTAGACGAAGGAGCACAAATACTCTTGGCCCAAGGTAGGCGACCCAGAATCCGACTGCCATGTAGCGTACGTATCGAAAAATGTTGGCCAGCAGGTCATCTCCACTGGGGAAGATCGCGCTGAACCCGAAATAGATTATGACTACACCCACGAGGCCTACGAGATAGCGCAGCAGTCTCTGCCACCAGGGACCGCGGACATGGAAAACATCCCATTGGTATAGAAGTGCAGCGCATGCGCCCAGGCCAAAAAATACACCCGCTGTGGAGAAGAACTCGTTGATGCTGAGAGGATCAATCGCTTCGCTTCCAGGGGCGGCGGATGCAGCTCCTGCAATCCACTCCGTTGGAACTGGGCGGTTGGCCGTAGCCTGGGATACAAGTAGGCCCAGGCATATAAGGACAATGCTGATCACGAAAGAAAGCAGGCTCTGCTTGCCCACTGAGAGCCGTGACAACCACTTACTGATGGGCTTGTCAAAGATGAGAAACGCCCCCAGCAGGATTCCGCCGATAACCCAGCCAAGAAGCGTATCGGTTGGGTAATGGACCCCGAGGTATGGGCGCGAGATCGAGATTAGCAGAATCAAGGCGCCGAAGAATAGGTAAGCCCAGGAGCGGCCGATCCAGGCGGCCAGGCGTCCCCAAACGGAGAGTGCTGTTTGGGCATGGCCGGAGGGCAAGCCGAAAGCTGTACCCGTGCTTAATGCCTTGACCTTAGGATTGACCCAATATGGCCGCGGTGTACCAAAGGCGAGCTTGAACAAGGAATTGACCCCGTTGCTGGTGAGGAGGATCAATCCAATTCGAACTCCCAATCCAATGTCGACACACCATAAAAGAGCGGGAAGAACGAGCAAGAAGAACTCCTCATTACCAATAAAAGTGAAGACCTGCATGATCGGCGTAAGCCAGTCCCCCAGACCTTGCAGCCAATAGATAATGGGGTATCCCCAATCGAGTATAGGAAACATGTGAGGCTCCCTTCTCAAGCGTTGCGCTTGACGATCCTTGCGACGAAGGCTTCTGTTTCTCGGAACACATCCTCTCGTGCCGCATCGCACGTGATGATGTGATTGCTGTTATTAACTAGAACCATCCGTTTTTCTGTCGAGCCCAGCGAGTCGTGGATTTTCTGCATATCGACCGGCGGGACGAAATTGTCTTCGAGAGAATGGATCAGGAGTGCCGGGGCGGTAACCTTATGCAGCCTGGCGCTCATCTCTTTTACCATGGCGCCAAATTCATAGACAGAACGCAGCGGATAGGCGTCATATTGCACACGGGACTTCTCAGCTTCCATGTCTTTCCAGACAGGTGGACCCTTGCGGATGGCCGGGAGAAAGGTGCTAAGAGCAGGCAGGATTGGATAGAGTTGTTTTAGAAAAGGGATGGGGGGAAGCTGGAAAGGCGTCGACAGGGTGACGATTCCATCAGCCGGCAGTCCCGAAAGCATTATCAGGCTTAAGCAACCGCCGGTGGAAGACCCCATCACCACGATTTGATCGCACAGCCCTCTCAATAAATGGTATCCGTCTTCAACAGAGGCAAGCCAGTCGGGCCAGCGGGAGCGGGCCATATCCACCAGCCGGGTTCCATGGCCGAATAAGCGAACGCCGAGAACCGTATAGCCATGAGATGCCAGATGCGCTCCTAATTCGTGCACCTCCTGTGGAGTTGCGGTGAAGCCATGTGTGAGCAGACAGCCGACTTTCCCGCCAGGGTAGAAGAAAGTCTCGGCGCCAGGCATAATCATACTCACAGCACATCTCCTGTCACGCGGCGAACGAAATCGGTTACCGTTGAAAAAACTTTCTCGCGTTCGGCGTCGAGTGGGAGAACGTGTCCACTGTTTTCAACCCAGGTTAGCGTCTTATCCTGCGTCCCGAGTGACGCATAGATCTGCTGTGGGTGGTCTGTGGGAACAGTCAAGTCGCCGGTGGAGTAGATCAACGTTACCGGGCATTCGACGCGCTCCAGTGATGATCTCATCTCGATGTTGAGGTCGTAGATTTCGGAAATCGCCCTCAGCGGTTGGACGGGGTAGTGGATGTTGAGCCTCTCCGCCTCTTTGTCGCGCCAGCCAGACGGTTCCGATGGCGTGCGAAAGCGCCAGACCTTGCTGAGTGGATGGAGTATCGGGCGAAGCCGCTGAACGAGCGGGGGGAGTTCCCATGGTGTGGCCATGGCGACTGCACCGGCGAGAGGAGTCTGTGAGGCGAAAGTCAAGGCGAGCATTCCGCCCAAGGAGAATCCGATTACGACCACCTGGGAACAGGCTCCATCGATCCAGTGATAGCCATCCTCGAGGTTCGCCATCCAATCTTGCCAGCGAGCCCGCCTCAGGTCAGCAGGGTGAGTAGCGTGACCGAATAGCCGGATACCGAGCGTGGTGTATCCCTGCTTGGCAAGGTGGGCTCCGAGCCAGCGCATCTCCTCCGGCGCGCCGGGAAAACCGTGGACGAGCAGGCAACCCACATCACCGCCCGGGTAGAAGAAAGGCTCACCGCGATCGATGATCCTGCTCACTCGAGGATCTCCAAATGGCGCGGCAGGGTGGTCAGGCTCACTGCGCCAGATTGTGTGACGACGACGTCGTCCTCGATCCGCACGCCGCCGCGATTGGGCAGGTAGATACCAGGTTCTACGGTGAAGGTCATACCTGGCATCAGAAGGAGTTCCTCCCCCTCCCGGATATTTGGGGGTTCATGCGCTTCCAGTCCGATACCATGGCCGGTGCGATGAACGAAATACTCACCGAAACCGGCTGCATCGATGACCTCGCGTGCGGCTTTATCGACCAGGCCGCACTGTGCACCCGGTGAGGCAGCTTCTCTTCCGGCATCATTGGCGAGGGCGACGATCTCGGCGATATGCATTAGCTCGGGATCGATTTCGCCGATGGCGAATGTGCGCGTAATGTCGGAGATATAGCCATCGTGGCGTGCGCCCCAGTCGAGGATGAGCAAGTCGCCGATTTCTAGTTGGCGGTCGGTGGGCGTCGCATGAGGCAGGGCGCTGTTGGGACCGCTGGCGACGATGGGGTTAAAGGGCAGATCGGGCTCCGAGCCGGCTTTAAGCAATTGAATCGTCAGTTCCGCTGCCAATTCGCGCTCCGATATGTCGCAGCGTATTTGCGGAAGTGTCTCATGCAGGGCTTTTTCGGCAATAACTACGGCTTTGCGTATTGATTCGATCTCGGCTTCATCCTTCTGAATGCGCAGCTCGCGTAGAAGAACTTCAGCGTTGACGAAAGTCCATTCGGGATTTACTTGTTCAAACAACTGCATTTCAAAGGCTCGCATTCGCAGGGGCTCGATGCCAATTTTGGTTGAAAGCCCTTTTATTTTTTCCACGGCTTGTGTGAAAGCCACTTGGCGCGAGGCGTCGCTTTCACCATAGGCGATGATTTCGCATTCGAAGGAGGATGATTCTGCGCGGTCACGTTCAAGCTCCGGGACAACGAGCAGCGGCTGACGATGGGGTGAGAAGAAGCCCACGATCGGTCGTTCCATGAGGTGAAAGTCTAATCCGGATAAGTAAAAGAATGTAGGGCTTGGGATCAAGGCGAGCAGATCCACATTTTGCGCTTTCATGCCCTCTTTGAGATGGGAATAACGGTCAATGGTCATCACGCCCTCCGTGCTGTGTGCGATTATAGGCATGCGGGGGTTGGAGATCAAACAGCGCAGTAGATGCTGTGGGTGGTCCGTATGGGTGGAACGATGATGTGGATGATGCAGAATCGTTTCCTGAAATAGGGAGAGAAACTCCCTCACTAATGCCCTTCGGATATTTTTTTCAATCCCTTAGTGTCGAGCAATTTAATTGTCGCTCTTGACAGCTCCACCAACCCTTGTTCCTGAAATTGATACATCACCCTGCATACCACTTGTGGTGTTGAGGAGATCATCGCCGCGATTTGGTCAAGCGTGAGGTCCCGCTCAGCAAGAGGGTCATCTGAGTCGTGGAATCGGTCCAGGATAAGCTGAGATAACCGGGCAGACACAGGCTGGAAAGCCAATCCATAGATAATCTCCCGAGCGTAGCGCATGACGCCAATTAATCTACAGGTAACTGCCCAGATCGCCTCCGGGTTCCTTTGTATAACGGGGAGGATTTCGTCCTTGGACCAAAGATGGATTTTTGTATTTCCGATAGCGTAGAGGGAGGCAGGCATATGTTTGCCGTCGAAAATGGAGTGAGCCCAGAAGTCTTCCCCTGGTTTGATCGTGAACAAGATTTTTTCTTTTCCCGCCGGCGATATTAAGGCCCAGCTAATTTCCCCACTTTCTACGAATAGAACCCTTGGCCAATCATCACCTTGATGGCATAGATAATCCCCATCCTCCAGTGTTCGATGAATTGAGTTTTGGGTGAGGAATTCCAGGTCTTCTTGTTTGACTTTGCTGAACACTTCATTCTTGGCCAATTCCACTAATAGCGCTTCCATTCGCTCTCCCTATCCAAAATCTAACTTACCTGTTCGGAGTTAATGTTAATGGTCCATTTTTTCCTTTGCAGCCCTTCTGAGCAAGACGAACTTAACCTTGATTAAATCCATTTGCGAAATTTGTCACTATACTCAGGTTACCCACATGGACAATTGGGTGATAAAGAATAGCGGTATTTATACTCTCTTGCCCAACACCAGTAAAAGGAGAAGAAAATGCAGCATCCGTCAGAAAAAGTCCGACTTACGGCCACAATTGTTCTGGTCGTTTTCGCCCTCGTCACCATAATTGCTACACCTTTGATTGTCAAGACGATCTTGCCGGAAATCATCGACAACCAACTCATTAAATATGAGAAGATGTCGACCTCAGACGATCCCGAGCAAGTCAAAAAAGCACCACTGATTATTGATACCCCCTACCTTGTTAGCTTCTTCTACCCATTTTGGATGGCGCTAGCAATGTTCGGCGGGGTGACTGCCCTGGTCATAGCCAAGCCTTTCAACAGGGGAGAAATCTGGGCCAAGGGAGCGGCGCTCTTGGCTACGGCTATGCCATCGATAGCCGGGGCCTATATGCTCATTCCGTGGATTAACTTTGTCGGCTTTGGCAGCGGCGCACCCTACCCGATTTTCATCGCTCTGTTGGGGCTGATCCCCTACTTCTGGATATTGCTCGCAGAAAAAGTTGACGGGACGACCAAGCTGGCTTATTTCCTGGTATTCATGGCTCTTGGAATTGCTGCCGCTCACAGTTTCACCAATGGGCACGCTTCTTTCCGGCTTCAGTGGATGATCCCTCAGCGCCCATTATGGCCGCCAGGTACCTGGGTTCTCTGGCTCTCAACCCAGTTCATGTGGTTAGGGACCATCGCCCTACTTTTGTCGATATTCTACACAGGTGTTCGCAAGAAGGCCGGTTTCTACCTGGGTTTGATCGGCGGTATCACGATAACGATAGCGAACTTCTGGACTCACTTTGTCCGTGGCACCACCAGCGACTACTTGGTGGGTGGGACTTTGGGCTTGCTCGTCGTCGTGTTCCTGATGATCCCTGCGTTCAAGGAGAGACTGTACGACGCAGCGTAATTCGGATCTTAAGCAGGAGAGTTGGCAAACATTTATCGATTTGGTGAAGGCTAAGAGAGAATGAATTGAGGTGCTGCTTCCTGAAAGCAGCACCTTTTTCTTAAATAGCAGGATCATAGTGCGCAGCAAGGAGGTCCGTTGGTCTACTGATTTCGAGCCTGACGATGTGTTCCAGCACAGAGCGCCCTAGGAGGGTAAAAGCTGCGAATGCACTCGAATTATCGTTCACGAAACAAATCTTATTCAGCGATTTGGCAGCCCGGTGTCTGACCTGCAGGATCTCTTTGATACAGCCTATAGCCTGGTTCAAATTCCTGGACAATCTGGTAACACATATCGCCGGCGAGGATATCTTCCTGTATTACGCCTGGGTCAATCAGAACAAAATCAGGGGTGTAGATCTCCAGGGTGTGCAAGAGCGTTGCTTCAGGTCCTTCATTTACCCAGGAAAAAATCCCGGGGGTTACCAGGCCGAACAAGTCAACAATTTTCATTTCGGTGAAATAGCCAAGATAACCAATCTCGCGGGTGGCCAGACTTTGCTCTTTCGTTGCGTGCTCGTTTAGCCAATCGGAGACGTGCTGGTAGGGAGCAAACCTATGATCGAAAGCACTTCCTCGATACATATTCCAGTCATTTATCCAAAAGAATGAATGAATGCATAAGAGGCTGCCGGCGATGACCCCAAGAATAACCCGGGAGCGATTGCCATCCTGTGGAGACCGATGCCTCCCTTGAAAAATGGGAATCAGAGCAATACTGCGGATCCCGTAGGCGACGATTATGGCAAAACCAGGGATCAGTGGAACATAGTACCAGGGAAAAGAGCCGGCAAAGAAACTGGCTGCAAGCAGGTAGATGGCGCTCCAACACAGGATCAGGAAAAAACCCTCCTCTATAGATCTCTTTATAAAAAGGAATACAAATCCAACAAGGAAAACAAACAAAAAAAGATTGTAGTAGGCCGTTTCCCCTACGAAAGCAGTCCAGTAGACCGCACCACCCAGCAGGAAAGGTATTTTTATCGCGACCAATTTTGCAGATATAGATAATGGGATCAATGTTTCAAAGGTGATGAATGAGTAGATCAGCCAACCGGCAACAATCACGATTGCCGGTGTTATCCAATAAGGTCGTTTACGCCTCACAACATACGAGTGAACAAGAAGCATGAGGGCAAATAACCCCGTTTCCAAGCGGGTAATGATTAGTAACCCTAGAAGTATTGCGGTTAAGGACCACTTCCGCCTGGTATATGTGAAAACCGTGATGATGAGCAAGCAGACGAGAAAATGACTTTCCATACCCACCGAGAGGCGCAGGAGTGGATGGGTTATATACAGCAGGGAGGTTGCGAAGGCGATCGCCTTCCCTTCCTTTATTCCGATTTCATAAAGGAATCCGGCACCTATCCATAAGCTCAGGACGTTGATTATCTTGCTGACTTGCACAACCGACAGGTGGGTTAAAAAGGAAAAGAAGGCTAACAGGGAAGTGTAAAGAGGTGTTGTTGTGCCAAGAACCGGCTCCCCCGGATTGTAAACAACCCCGGCCCCTGTTGAGAGATTGCGCGCATAGCGGTAGGTAATATAAGCGTCATCCTGGATGAAATTCGAATAGACCAGGGAAAAAGTAAGAGCCAGAATTCCCAATGCTAACCAGATAAAACATCTATTTTTCAAAGCCATGATTTCCATTCAACAGCATATCGCTGGCATTGTAAAGCAACATCTGCTTAGCTACAGCGGGAAATGGACGGAGTGGTTTACTGACGCGAGTCCTGCTTACATTCTTCTTCTGCCAGGATCCCCGCGGATGGCTCAGCTGCCTCTTGCTTTTCAAGGTGCCAGTGTTCCGTGAAGTGCCCCCAACGAAAAAAAGATCCAGCAAGTGGCGGTACGGCCGGATTAAGGTTTACGGGCGACGATAACCAATACTTTCCCGCTCGCTCGCAGGGAGACATCATCAACTTGGAACTCACGAAATTCCACTCGCAGTTCTGCTTCAGAGAATATGTGATGGGGTAATCCTGCTTCTGATCCCGTCAACGGAACGATTGTTCCTGGCTCGATTTCCACAAATTCCTCATCATCCTTTTTTGCGGCGACCGAGATAAAGGCCACCCCTCCAGATGAAAGGACTCTCCAGATTTCTTGTATCGCCAGTCGAACAGCGGCCATACGGGCATGATGGATCACTTGAGTCGAGACCACCCCCGAAAAACTCCCCTCGCGAAAAGGGAGAGGATGCCGAAAATCTGACTGCACAATGCGACTCTCCAGCCCCTGCGTGCGCAGCCATTCCTGGGTCAAACCTAAGCCAGTAAAAGAGATATCAAGACCGAAGGTCTTGAAGTTTTCCTTTGCGAGATGAACTGTATGTCTTCCACTACCGCATCCAAGATCTAATATCTGGGAGCAGCCACGCCCGATGAATAAATCCACTACTTCATGGAATCGAGGGAAAGGTTCCGGGAATACTCGTCCGTTTTTCTCGTATATTTTTTCCCAGGGGTGATTTTCTATACTCATGATATTCTGCACGAATTGGTCGAGAAAAAGAGTGGAGAGCGCCGGCCATCTGTTGCCGGTTTAAGTACCACCGATTTTCCCAGCCGCATCATTGCTCAGTTCTTCTAAAAGCTGCATCACGGCAACTGCTCTGTCCGCTGGAACAAACAGATGATCGTGATAAAAAGCCGAGATGGTATTCACGCTAATCCCTGCTCCTGCTAGTTTACTTGTAATAGCAGCGAGAAACCCGACCGCCTCTAAGCTCGAATGAACATTGAGGGTTATCATTCGCGAGATAAACTCATAGGGCAACCCCTCATCGTCAGCGATACTTCTTTCAACAACGAGTGTAATCCCCTCCGATTCGCGAAACCACCCTATTGGTTGAAAACAGAGTTGATTAAACGTTTTCGGCGAGATGGAACAAAACACGAACTCTCCACCGAGAAGCTCTGGTTGCATATGCGTAAGAAGCAATTGTAAATTTGCTTCGCCTGACATAAGCACTATCCAATTTCACCTATGAATCGAACTGCACGGAGCGCCAGGTTTTCTCACAAGAGCCCCTCGGCTCGCAGTCGGTTGACCAACCCCACTGTCGATGCACTCCGATCCATGGTGTAAATATGCAAACCGGGAACACCTGCGTTAAGCAGCTCCGCACACTGGCGATACGCAAACTCAACGCCAAATGTGATAAGGGCATCTTTGTCCCCTTCATCTAAGGAAGCAAGCCCTTCACGCACATCTTCTGTGATCGTCGCTCCACACATGCCCGCCAGCATCTCCATCATTTTGACGCTGTAGATGGGCATAATGCCCGGTATGATTGGAACCTCTATGCCAATGCCCCGGCAGCGATCAACGAAGTCGAAGAAGTATCCAGTGTCATAGAAATAGTTGGTGATGATGTACTCGCCCCCCTGATCCAATTTAAGCTTTAAGAATTCCAGGTCCTTCTTTCTATCTGGGGCATCGATATGCCCCTCGGGGTATGCAGCAACTCCGAGGCAGAAGGGGTAGCGTTGGCGGATGAATGCGACCAGGTCAGAGGCGTAAGGCAGGCTGTCAGGATGAGGCTCGAACGCCTCATCTCGAGGGGCGTCTCCGCGCACAGCCAGGACGCTCCCTACCCCTAGCGCCTGATAGCTGTCCAGAACAGAAGTGATGTCTTCAGGTCCCAATCCAAAGCATGCAAAATATGCGAGGACGTGCAGTCCTTTCTCGTGTTTAAGTTTCTGAAGGAGTCGATGAGAACCCTCGCGCGTTGATCCACCAGCCCCGAACGTCACAGAAACGAAATCAGGATTCAGGGCAGCCAATTCGTCGATTGTTTTTTCCAGGTTTTCTGCTGCCTTATCGGATCTGGCGGGGAATAGTTCAAATGAGATTGTCGTTTTTTGGTCCGCTTTCCAAAGGTCGATTACTTTCATCGTCAATTTCCCTCCAAATTAATCCGAGTATGTTTTCAAAAAATCTTTACCCAATTATCGCGCCAACATAATTGCTGAAAACGATGATGAACCCCGCACTTAGTTCAGCATAGCAATTCTTTACCCCGTACACAACTATGCTTGCGCTTCTCAGAAGGACAAAGACGCGAGAGGCCCGAGTATTTGCTGAATGGCTTTGTCTGTATGGGTTTGTCTTGACAGTGAATCCGCCTCTCAAGTACAATCCAAACACCCAAGAAGGGCCTGTAGCGCAGTTGGGAGCGCGCATCAATCGCACTGATGAGGTCGCGGGTTCGAATCCCGCCAGGTCCACTCGAGCTTGGGCCCATGGCGCAGCTGGGAGCGCGCCTCAATGGCATTGAGGAGGTCGTGGGTTCGAATC
>JBARSI010000092.1:0-1654 GCA_049644665.1 Anaerolineales bacterium | reverse complement strand
TATACCCAGACATGGATTTCGATACACGCAACCGATATCGCGAAGCCGTGGAAGTTCTTGCGAAGGGTTCGGGGGTCGAGGAGATCCAGGTCGCACGTAAAGCTGTGGAGATGGCCGCCGCAGGCGATGGCAGCGAGGGTTGGGAATCTCGCCAAAGACACGTCGGGACTTACCTCATTGGCGAGGGCCGCAGTCAGTTTTCAAAATCTGTCGGCAGCCGCGAGTCCTTGCGCTTTCGCTTTCACCAATGGGTTTATCGTCATCATACCGCCATCTACCTGCCTTCGATCACTCTGGTGACCTTTGGCATATTGGCATATCCAATCGTGCACAGCACCAGGGGTGGACCCACGATTCCTGAAGTTATAGCGTTAGTTCTTCTAACGCTGCCCGCAAGCCAGCTTGCCACCGAGTGGATGAATTACCTCGCTACGCGTATCCTGCCAGTACGCCCGCTACCAAAGCTGGATTTCTCCAAGAAAGGCATTCCTGGTGCCTATAGAACCCTGGTCGTCGTGCCCATGCTCTTAGCGGATGAAGACACGATTACCAGCGAGATCGAAAAACTCGAGATCCGCTTCCTTGGCAATACTGAGCACAATCTTGTTTTCGCGTTGTTCTCCGATTTTAAAGATGCCGCCTCAGAGGTTACGGAGGAAGATTCGCATCTTCTCAATTTCACCGAAGAAGGGATCAAAAGGCTGAACAGCAAGTACAGCGAGGGGCGTTTCTACCTTTTCCACCGCCAACGGACTTGGAGCGAATCCGAGCAGAAGTACATCGGCTGGGAACGCAAACGTGGGAAGTTGGAGGAACTCAACCGCCAGATCCTCGGACAACGCCGCGAAGATGAGCCGAACATCGTGTATGTCGGCGAGGCCGATCGCTTAACCGATATCCGCTATGTCCTCACGCTGGACAGCGATACCCAACTGCCGCGTGATAGCGCCAGGCGCATGGTCGAGACACTTGCCCACCCACTCAATCAACCTCGTTACGATAAGGACGGGCGGGTCGCTCAGGGCACCTATTCGCTCATCCAACCACGCGTGAGCCCATCGCTCCCAAGCGCGGTGTCCTCGCTCTTTAGCCGTATCTACACCGATCCGGTTGGAACCGATCCCTACACAAAAGCGGTCTCGAACGCCTATCAAGATCTTTCCGGCGAGGGGTCCTATATTGGCAAGGGCATCTACGATCCGCGCGCATTCCACCGCATGCTGGCTGACTGCTTCCCGGACGAATGTCTGCTGAGCCACGACTTGATCGAGGGTGCCCATGTCCGCACCGGCTTAGCCTCAGATATCGAGCTTTTCGATGAGTTCCCCTCGGATTACATTACCTACAGTCGGAGGCAGCACCGCTGGATTCGCGGCGATTGGCAGATCGCAGATTGGATCCTCCCCCGGGTTCCGGATAGGAACCGCAGGAGGGTCGCCAATCCTCTAAATCTACTAAACCGATGGAAGATCTTCGATAACCTTCGGCGGAGCCTTGTTCCAGCTGCAAGTGTGGCCGTCCTGGCGGTGACGTGGTTTTTCGCTGCAGACCTTCAGCTCTTCGCAACCGCTCTCACCGCCGGAGTGATTCTGTTTCAACCTCTCGCAGGTCCGCTTACCTGGGCAACCTCGCCCCATGGCTTGCGGGCTTTCTC
>JBARSI010000091.1:0-3015 GCA_049644665.1 Anaerolineales bacterium | reverse complement strand
CGGCCAGCAAACGGATCGCCGTTCCGATACTGACCGCCTGCGAATGTCCGAAGCGGATCAATGCACCCTGGTTGAACCGCCGGAAGGCGATCGAGAAGGTCCAGGGGGTCATCAATTTCAAACCCAGACGCGCGGCTTCCAGGATTTCCTGCGGTGCGCCGATCAGTTTAACCACAACCAGGTCGAACAGCGGTGTAAAGGCGATGAAGATATGTACCAGCGTGAGCACCGCACCGGCCCAGAGTGCGAATCTGCGCAGCCAGCGATAGGAAGCTATGTCCTTGCTCAGAGCGGTGGAGGCGGCCAGCAGCATGATGATCGGGGCCTCGATAATAAGGGAAAGCGGGAACACCACTCCACCCCAGGCAGCCAGGTTAATTTGAGGATTTGGCAAGCGCGCTATCACCGCGCTGAGCGCAGGCAGTTCCATGGCCATCAACAGCCAGCTGGCCGCCAACGGCCACCATGTTTTATGGATCGTGGTCACCGGCAAATGCATGGGTGGTACTTGCAATCGTGCGGCCAATTCAGACCATCCTCTTGACTAAATTTGTTGTCCCGGTGTCTGGCGCTGCCATCCCCTGCGGTCAAAATTGATGATTGCGAACACTTCCTTCCCGCCACGTCAGCGATGGCAAAATTCAGCCGTTATCCCGGGAAGGATCTTTCCATTACAACCGTGCATCACAGGCAATGCTTTACCAGTACAACCCACCACGGAAAATTCATTGCCCTACAGTGCCATACTCGGCACATTAATGCAACAATCTTGTGCTTTACGGTGAGCGATCTTAGCGTCCAATATTCGAGCGAGCCCGTAACATATGTCAATATGACTCCGATTGTCACAAATAATAGTAATCAAAGATCAGGGCGATTTCACGACAATGATCGGATCAATTTAAATTTTCCATTACGCTGAAGATCTCCAGCTTCATTCATTCTTCTGATTGTTTCTCGGCAAAATTTCCATTATGCTTAGGGTTGAATAGTGGGTGCACTTTCATCCTTTCTGACAAGCATCCCAGTCATCGTCTTCCCTACTAACTTCCCACTTAAAAGCGAATACACTTTCGCAGAACACCCCAAGGTAAATTATGAGGAGGTCGAATTCCAGTGGTTACCCTTAATTCAGCTGCAGTGGAACGGTGGAAGGAGCGCTGGCGCACTTCTGAAATCCTATACGCCCGAATCGCTTCTCAAAATCCTGACCGAGGTTTCTTTATCGCCAACATCGAAGAAACCTACCAGCTCTACGCCTGGGATCTAAAACAGGACTCATATAGCCAGTTGACCGATCTGTCCGGAGGCGTAAACCGGGCAGCTATCCTATCGGATGGTAGTGGGGTCATCTATCATCGCGACGAGGCCGGTACGGAGATGGGGCATTATCACCATGTATCCTTTGATGGGGGCCATCTCACGGATCTGACTCCCGACCTTCCCGAGTATTCCAGGGCTGGCTGGTCAACAGCATCCAACTCGAATCACCTTGCGTTCACGACCGGCTCAGAGAATGGGTTTGCAACGTATGTCCACCAGGGAGTTTTGGCGAACAGTGGTGACGATCTAAATCTTATTTATGAGAGTAAGGAATTCTCCGGAGGTCCGGAACTCTCCTGGAATGGCAGGTTGCTGGTGCTGCATACCACCGAGAACCAAGAGGGCTCCCGGTTCTCGATCTTAGCTTTTAATGCCGCGACCAGCGAACGTATTAACGAGCTCACCGACGGGCCAACCAATAGTATTGAAGCGGTAGGTTTTAGCCCAGCAGAAAACGACTACAGGATCCTGGCTTTTTCGGATCATTCTGGGGTTGTACGCCCGTTGATATGGGATCCCCTTTCAGACCATAGAGAAGATCTGGAGTTTCCGGAACTTGAAGGTGATGTAAAACCCCTCGATTGGTCGCCTGATGGTATGGCCATTCTAATAATGCAGATTTTCCAGGCAAAGCAGATGCTCTTTTCCTTCAATCTGGAGAGCCGCAAACTTCAGGCTCTTGATACTACGCCAGCATCACTAGGGTATGGTGGTGGCTGGTACGGGTTTGAAGCATTCTTCAAGCAAGATGGGAGGGTCGTTGCCTTGCTACAGGATGCTCAGACCCCTGGTCATCTTGTAGAGCTTGATCCTGGATCAGGTGAACGATTAGGGGATCTTCTCTACATTAAGAGACCGCCAGAAGGTGGCAAATGGGAAAGCGTTGAATTCAAATCGGAAGGAGGAATAGTGATTCAGGGTTGGTTGGGAAAACCAATGAATGGTAATCCTCCTTACCCAACCATCATTCATACACATGGGGGACCTGAAGGAGTTATGACCAATTCCTACCATGCGGGTTCCCAAGCCTGGATGGATCATGGCTTTGCCTTCCTAACGGTCAATTATCGCGGATCAACAACCTTCGGCAAAGAATTCAAGGAATGTATATGGGGTCAACCGGGAACATATGAGGTGGAGGACATCGTTGCAGCCCGAAGATGGTTAGTTGAAGAAGGGGTTGCAGATCCTGAAAGAGTATTCCTTACAGGCTATTCCTATGGTGGCTACCTGACCTTACAGGCGATGGGCAAAGAGCCGGGTCTCTGGGCTGGCGGAATGGCCCTGGCAGCCATTACGGACTGGATCATGTCCCGTGAGTATGAGAACCCAACCTTAAAGGCTTTCGGAGATCGGTTATTCCTGGGCTCTCCGGAGGAGAAACCAGAAGCCTGGAAGGAAGCTTCCCCTATTTCCTATGCAGAGAACCTCGTTGCACCAATTCTCATCATCCAGGGGTCTAATGATAGCCGTACCCCGGCAGAGCCCATACATGTATATGAGAAGAAACTCAAAGACTTAGGTAAGGATATCCAGGTGCAATGGTATGAAGCGGGTCATTTAGGTCCAACTACGGATCAGTGGATCGAGTTCACACAGCTCATGCTGGATTTTGCGAATTCAAAATTGAATTGATATCGTCGTTTGGAATATTTCGGCGAAGCGTGAGCAAGAAGTGGGACATCATTGTCC
>JBARSI010000090.1:0-2689 GCA_049644665.1 Anaerolineales bacterium | reverse complement strand
GCCCTTCGACTGTTGGCGAGGATGCGCATGATGTCTTTCAAGATTGGCGCATCCTCCGCTTTCCACTCCTTGATCAGCTTTCCGGTCCCCGGCTCGATCAACTGCCGATCTTCCAGCGCCAACCGGTAGGCTTCGGCGAGCGCATTCCACTCCGGACCCTTGGGAATATCCCTCCCGCGCACGGCTTCACAGAAAGCGACCAGGTGTTTTGTGCCGTGCTCGAGCGGGTTTGCGCTGTCAGGCGGTATATCCAGTACGTTGATCCGCTCACCTGTAAGGCCGCCGATCTCGATATAACGCCCGCCGTACTGGTCGCAGAACTCCTGCATCTCTCCTTCGATATCCACTGCCATCACGTTGTTTCCGGCGACCAGTGCCGAAAGCATCATGGTTCGAAGCCAGACGGACTTACCAGCTCCCGGCCTTCCGAGCGCCAAGAATGTCGGCGTCTTTTCCTTGTGTTCCCCGAAGGGATCAACACGGATGGGCAATTGGGTCGCTTGGTCGATGCCGAGATATATCCCCTCGTTATCCATGTACCTGCGCTGCGCAGGCCAGAAGAACGTCCCCAGGCTCTGAGCCGTCATATTGCGCGGTTTCTGTTTTAGGACCATCTCTCCCGTTGGTAATGTGCTTTGCCATAAGGCTCTCTGTGTGTATCGGGCAGGGAAGGAGTTGACCCCCAGCGTTGTCAGGAGACTCTCCAGATCCCTAACACGCTGCTTTAGGGTTTCATCATCTGGAGCCGTCCTCATCACGAAGAAGCGGATGAATACCGGCGTCTGGCCAATAGTCTCCATGGCCATACGCTGGGATTGGACGGCAGCTACTTCTTGCTGGTTAGAAAAACTCGGAAGAATTCCCTTAGTTGCCTTCGCCATCTCTGTTGCCGATAGCTGCACTTCGCGTTCCCGCAGCTGCCCTGCAACCGATGAAGGTTCGGCGAACTCCATGTAGATTGTCCCCGTCCATCCCCCCGGCAAATTCGCCAATCGATGCACCATTGCCGGCTGATGCGGGCGGAAATCCTGGATGACATATCCTGCCGCTCTTACACCATCCACTTCCAGTGAGGTTTCTTTCTCGAGCAATGTAGAGGGTGCCAACAAACGGGCAATCTCTTCAGCTGGTATACCTGGCTGAAAGGCATCCAATGGGGGCGGTTTGATCCTTGCGGGCTCGTTCCCTTGCGCCATAGCGATCGCCATATCTGTGGCTCGCTCCATAGGCATGCCGTTGGAGGCAGGATGCAGTCCACGCCACACAACCTGACACATCTCACCCGGTGTTAGCATTCTCAGCGGGATCCCGCCTTCGCTGAAAGCGGCAGTAACAATGCCAGTTGTTCTTCCCAGGTAATCTCGTGCAGCTCGTATTTCTTCCTCGAAGCCGTTCTCTTTATGCCCATCGCGGCGCAATCCAAATAATCCGCCCTTTGATATGCGGAGTGGACTCTTCCAGAACAGGGTATAGATGGTGCGCCACGTAATGGGTCGGTACTCATCGAACCACAATGCCATAAATGATGTGAGGCTCTGTGCTGCTTCCGAAAAATTATTCGCCTGAAGCTCTTCACGAGCGCTAACGTTCTCTTTGCTTGCTTCTAATTGCCAGTGGCGAGCTCTCTCCAGGAAGTATTCGAGGTCGGGCGCCGGGTCTCTCGGTTCCAACTGTACGGTAAGCTGCAGATTTGTCCCTGGTGGCAGACGCTCAAGTGAGGACTGATACCGTCTGGCCCAATAGGAGAAATCCTGCCCGCTAGCCCCCATGTCAATCGTGGGCATCTCGAGCATCACCAGGAAGGTTCCTTCCCTTGTGACAATCATGTCTTCAGTGATGCCTACGATCGGAACAAGTGGGAGGGTGTCGCCTTGAGGCGCGCCGGGACCACCATTGACATGGTTCTCTTCAGATGATCCTCTTTGTCTTCTGCGACGAAACACGTCTGTTCTCAGCGCCTCAACCATGACTTTATGCTGTCCCCCAGTATTGTTACCCTTACTTATTGAATTCCAAACGTAAGGAGCAACTCACGCAATCCTCCACCCCAGATCCAGACTAGCAGTGCAGCCAGGAAAGCGAAGCTCACCACGCCAAACAGGCCGCCCCAATTGAGGGGAAGGGGTTTGACCTTTACAACTCCCTTCTCAGCCTGCTTTTCGAAGACCTTTTCTATATCAGCCGCGCTGTATGCTGGCTCCTCCACGGCTTTGCGCAGCTCGCGCTCCCCGCTGGTTCCTCTCTGTAGAAAGCGACCTCTGGAGTAGAACCGAATGATGTCGATGAAGTGTTCTTCGAAGGTCTTGCCCGTTGTAGGGGCTCGACCGATCGCTAAAAGGGTGGCTAATCCCATCTCGAGAACAGCTAAACCAACCTTCAGGATCAGGCTTATCGGGGAGATCACGACTAACATGGCGATCACCAGGCCGATGCCCAGTATCACCATCTCCCTCATTCCGACCCCTATGACGGTCTTCGGTCTCTCAATTGTGGGGGGCACAACGCCTGTCATATTCAGTTCCCTTCCACCAACTTTCTACAATCCAAGCCCCTTGCGCAGATCCTCGGCTAAACTTCGATCTGGCAGGTTGTTATAGCTATCCCTCATCCACAGGTTCAAGTCTGGTGCCTTCGTCGCTTCATTTACGATGCTATAAGGCGCCTCGTTAAGTTGAATTCTCCTCTGATA
>JBARSI010000089.1:0-7674 GCA_049644665.1 Anaerolineales bacterium | reverse complement strand
CTACGGTAATGACCTGGCCGATGGGATCGGCGTCTCCGAAGAGTTCCTCCGCCAGGCTGCTTCCGAGAACCGCTATTTTCTGTTTTTGATCGACTTCCTGCTGCTTGAAGTAGCGCCCTGTATCCATATCCATGTCTCGCACCGAGGGAAAATCAGGAGTCGTCCCGAGGATGGAAACCTCGTCTAACACAACACCGCCAGCTTTGATCGTCGCAACGGAGCCTTGCTCAATGGTTACCCCGGCGACCCCTGTGACCTCATCGGCGATTGCGAAACCGTCGTCGTAGACCAGGCCACCCGTCATTCCGCTGGTCCCGGCGCCGGATCCCCCGCGCGAGAAAGTCGAGTTGACGAAGACCAGATTTGTTCCAAGACCTGTGATTTCGTCCTCGATCGCGGCTTCGGTGCCGGCACTGATGCCGATCATGATGATGACCGCGGCAACGCCGATGATGATCCCCAGCATGGTAAGGAGAGAACGGGTCTTATTACGATAAATGCTCTCCCAGGCAACAAGAAGGAACTCAGATGGGCTCATGTTAGATCCCCCTTGCTATCTCGTGCAGCATGCTTTTTTCCATTTTCTATAACCTTTTCGACCTTACCATCACGCAGATGAATGGTGCGTTGGGTATGCTCGGCGATTTCAAGATCATGAGTGACCATCACGATGGTCCTTCCATCTTCGTGCAGTTCATGGAGTAGATTCATGATTTCTTCGCCGGATCGGGAGTCTAGATTTCCGGTAGGCTCATCCGCCAGTATGAGAACAGGATCGTTTACCAGCGCCCGAGCGATCGCCACCCGCTGCTGCTGCCCGCCGGAGAGTTCGTGCGGTTGGTGATGGGTGCGATCCGCTAGATCAACAGCTTCCAACTTCTGCCGGGCGATTTCTTCTCGCTCTTCCGATCTGCGCCTGTTGACCCGGTTGTAGATCAATGGAAGCTTGACATTATCCAGGGCAGTTGTCCGGGAGAGTAGATTGTAGGATTGAAAGATGAATCCGATCTGCCGGCTGCGGATAGCGGCCAATTCCGTTTTATCCAGCACGCTCACATCCTCATTGTCCAGGATATAGCGGCCCTCCGTAGGTCGGTCGAAGCAGCCGAGGATATTCATAAGCGTGCTTTTCCCTGACCCGGAGGGGCCCATGATGGCGACGAACTCACCCTCCTGGATTGAGATGGTCACGCCATCCAACGCTGCTACGCTGACTTCCCCCATGCCGTAGACCTTCCTCACCTCTGATGTTTGAATGATTGTTTGCGCGGGCATTATTCAGTCTCCACAATGCCGGTGGTGACGATCTCGCCCTGCTTAAGACCGGAAGTGATCTCGGCAAAAGTGAAGTCCATTAAGCCGACCTCGACAGTCCGGAGTTTCGGCACACCGTCTTCCAATACGAAGACCGCATACTCGCCGGGTGAAAGTTCGCGCAGCGCTTCGACTGGCACCAGAGGCACCCTTTCGGCCTTGCCGCCAATGACATCAACAGCAGCGTTCATGCCGATCAGCAGGCTGTCCAACATGATCATGGAATCAGCGTTAAGCTTCACCAACCCGCGCACGGCAGAGACGCCCTGGGATGTATAAAGACCTGGATCGACTTGAATAACAGTTCCCTCGAAGACCTCATCTGGAAGGGCATCGAAAACCACCTCGACTGCATAGTCGAGATCAATCTTCCCCAGATCGGTTTCGTCCAGGAAAATCTCAAGATGGGGTTGGGATAGATCCGCCAGTGTAATAAAAGATCCCGACACGTTCTGACCCACGTTTGCATTTACCGAGATCACTGTGCCGTCCATTGGCGCAACGATGATAGATTGATCCAGATTGCGCAGGGATATGGCTAATTTTGCTTCCGCGTTGGCGAGCTGTAGTTCTGCCTTAATGACTTCATTTGCATCCGGACCGTCCTTGACGCGCTCCCACTCACGTTCAGCCTGGCGGAGGAGAGCTTCTGCCATAGCGATCTCGGCGTCAAATATCGCCTGTTGAATCTCAGTCGGTTGGCCGGTGTACCAGTTCCAATTCCCCAGTGCGGTGTGGTACTTGCTCAATGCATTCGCATAATTTATTTGGAGCGTCCCGTTGTCGGGGTCCTGGTTGAGTTTCTCGTTAGCGCGGGCGAGGGCCTCCTCCGCATTCTCAAGCTCGACAGCGGCTGCATCGATCGTTGCCTGGCTGGCTCGATTGCCTTCCTGCTGCACGATATTCGTATATTCCGCGCTGTAAAGCGCATCCTGGGCATCCGCCAGTTTGGCCTGCGCTTGAGCGGTCGTAACGTCGGCGTTCTCGTAGATCGCCTCAAGCGACTGTTGGGCATTGATCATGGTGAGCTTATCTGCTGCTACAGAAGCCTCAAGTTGTTCACGCTCTCCTTGGACGGCGAGCACATCACCGGATATGACTTGATCGCCGGGCTGAACGTGGATTTCGGCGACCGGACCACTGGTCCCGAATCCAAGTTCGATTTCGTCCCCAGCGATAAGGACGCCGGACCCACTGGCGTAGATAACCAGGTCCCCCTGACGAACAGTAGCAGTTTGAATTTCGGGTTCATCCGCTGTCTGTGTTGGCAGGTATGCAAATTTGTAATACGCAAAACCACTGCCCACTACCAAAATGAGGATAGTACCTGCGATTATTAGGGTCTTCTTGGAGAACTTTTCTGACATCGTTCCAGCTCCTCGTGTTTGTGTTTGTTGGACTTTCAGTTCGAAAGTATAGGAAAGAATTTTGAGAAACTTGTTAGAGAGTTATGAAGGAATTGTGTGGAATCTTCACCCGTGAGTCCAAAGGAAAAATAGCCAACAGCATGAAGATGTCCCATATATCCATCCACTCGTTTCGATGGTGATTATTCCAGTGCACTCCTTGAAGGCAGGCATTAAGTGCTCGATCGCGGAATACTTCAGGGAATGTATTTGTTGTGTTCCGCAGCGGCTTGTAAGAACCGTGAGATTTGCTAAGCTATATACCCTATGGTAATGGTCGGCTGAAAAGCAGTTCCCGACCATGTGCTTGCGTTACGGCACCCTCGCTGCCGTGAAGGGTGCGGCCAGCGATAAGTCAGGGGCAACTTCTATGAAGAAATTCATTGCCGCTCTCGATCAAGGTACAACCAGCACGCGCTGTATGCTCTTTGATCGTGATGGGGCCATTGCCGCTCGTTCACAAAAGGAACATCAACAGATCTACCCACAGTCGGGCTGGGTGGAGCATGATGGATTGGAGATCTGGGAGAACGTGCAGGATGTGGTGCGCACAGCGCTTGCCCAGGCTGGCGTAAGACAGGGTGAGATCGCCGCTGTGGGGGTGACCAATCAACGAGAGACGACGATCGTGTGGAACCGGAAAACGGGAAAGCCATTCGGAAATGCCATCGTCTGGCAGGACACCCGCACCAAGGAGATTTGCAGTCAACTCGCAGAGCAGGGCGGGATCGATCGCTTCAGGCCGAAGACTGGCTTACCGCTAGCCACGTATTTCTCAGGACCCAAGCTCAAATGGATTCTTGAAAATGTGGATGGTGTTCGTCAGGCGGCCGAACGAGGGGAGGCGCTGTTCGGCACCGTTGATAGCTGGTTGATCTGGAATCTGACCGGCGGAATGCACGGCGGAGTGCACGTCACCGATGTGACGAACGCCAGCCGCACACTGCTGATGGACCTTGAGAAACTCACATGGGATTCTGGGATACTAGAGATTCTGGGCATTCCTGAAGGTATGCTGCCGAGAATTGTCCCCTCCTCCGATCCCAAGCCATGGGGGGACACACTTGAGGATGGTCCCTTCCAGGACAGCGTCCCCGTATGCGGTGATCTGGGTGACCAGCAGGCTGCATTGGTTGGCCAGACGTGTTTCGGAGAAGGGGATGCAAAAAACACCTATGGCACTGGTTGTTTCATGTTGCTTAACACAAGTGAGGAGATCGTTCACTCCAAGAGCGGTTTGATCACGACCGTGGGATATCAATTCGCCGGCGCATCCCCGGCATATGCACTGGAGGGCTCGATTGCCATCGCCGGGGCGTTAGTTCAATGGCTTCGGGATAACCTTGGTTTGATCCAGAGTGCTCCAGAGGTTGAAGCGCTTGCCAGGTCAGTTGATGATAACGGGGGGATTTACTTTGTGCCGGCGTTCTCAGGGTTATTTGCCCCGCATTGGCGGTCGGATGCGCGCGGTGTGATCGCCGGACTAACGCGGCATACGAATCGCGGCCATCTCGCCAGGGCAGCCTTGGAGGCGACCGCATACCAGGTGCGGGAAGTGCTGGATGCAATGGAGAAGGATTCGGGAGTTAAGCTAACCTCATTGAAAGTCGATGGTGGAATGGTCTACAATGGGCTTCTTATGCAATTCCAAACGGACATTCTGGGGGTTCCGGTTGTTCGCCCTAAGATCACTGAGACAACATCACTGGGCGCGGCGTACGCAGCCGGGCTCGCAGTAGGTTTCTGGAGCGATCTTGAAGAACTGAGCGCGCATTGGCAGGCGGATCAGACCTGGGTGCCGGAGATGGGTCAGAAGGAGAGCGAAAAACTCTATAACGGTTGGCAGAAGGCGGTCCAGCGAACCTTCGATTGGGTGGACTGATTTCGTGGTCTCGTTGTTATGAGTGGATGCATGTTCAAATCCTATTCCATGAGTTGGCTTTGAATCTATGGCGCTGATGAAGAAACTTGAGTTTCCACTCCTTGCCCAGGCAGGGTTCACTTCTGACCACTGCCTGAAGTGTAATATTTGCACAGCGGCTTGTCCTGTGGTGAATGTCACCGATCATTTCTTGGGGCCAAAGGCGGTAGGGCCGCAGGCCCAGCGCTTTCGGCACCCCATGCTGCCGATCCCGGACGTCACAGTTTCATGGTGTTCGGGATGCGGGACTTGCTCGCGTGTTTGTCCACATGGCGTCTCCGTAACAGAGATGAACGTACAGGCAAAAGCTCGCCTGACTGCGCAACATGGAGCACCCCTGCGTGATCAATTCATCTCTCGCCCGGAAATGCTCGGGCAGCTCAGCAAGCCATTCGCGAGAACTGTAAACTCCACGTTAGAAAAATCGCTCATACGCTTCTCACTTGAAAAACTGCTCGCCATCCATCGAAATGCCCCCTTACCGAAATTCACTGCGCGCACATTCCGTGAGCGCTACCCCGAACGGTGTGTGAAGGCACCTCCTGAGCAGGCAGACCCGGGAAAGCGGTTCGTTGCCTATTTTCACGGGTGCAGCACGAATTACTACGAACCGGAGTTAGGCGAGACCACCCTTGCGGTGCTCGAAGCATTGGGGTGCAGCGTTCTGCTTCCCCCGCAGAACTGCTGTGGGCTCCCGCTGCAATCGAATGGGTTATTCCGGCAGGCAAGGCGCTATGGCGAAATGAATATCCGTCACTTGCTCCCCTTTGCCAAGAAGGAAATCCCGATTGTAGGCACATCGACATCCTGCACTCTGGAACTCAAGCATGAGTATCGGACGGTCTTGGGTTTGGTGGGCCGCGATTTTGATCTGATCGCGGAGTGGACGCGGGACATCTTCGAATTCCTATCGGAGGAACTCAGCAAAGCGATCGAGGCTGTTGAGCTCAAGCCAGTTCCCAGGAGAGTGCTTTACCATGCGCCTTGCCAGCTGAAGAGCCATTGCATTGGGACACCCGCATTGGAGATCCTTAGACGAATTCCTGCGCTTGACATCGTGCTTTCTGAATCAGAATGCTGCGGGGTAGCCGGCACATACGGTGTCAAGCTTGAGCGCTATCAGGTGGCATATGATGTCGGCGAGCAGCTCTTCAAACAAGCTGAACAATCCAATGTCGATATCGTGTTGACTGACTCGGAAACCTGCCGCTGGTGGATCTCTCAGCATACGGGGATCCAGGCGCTGCACCCGATTGAAGTATTGGCTGAAAGTATGAGCATTTGAGTTGTTAATAGGGGAACCGTACTCTACTCAAAACGTTGGTGAAAATACCTTCCCGCAAAGTGATCGTTGCGGGGGCGGTCGAGCCGTATCTCGATATTGCCAGTGCGATCGCAATCGATTTTCCCTGAGATCGAACTGGATCATTATTTCTCGTGAGATTTACTCTTGCGAACACAGCTTAAGTTGATTAGAATTCTTGTGTGGCAAAGATCGAATGGCGACGTAGCTCAGTTGGCAGAGCAGACGAATCATAATCGTCGGGTCGTTGGTTCAAGTCCAACCGTCGCCACCTGAAACACTCTCCTCCAGGCAGATTAGATCCCCGAGAGCACAATTTCCTATCATTTGAAACAAATTAATTTTGGACCAGGGAGCTTTGCTTCCGGTCTCAATAGTCACGGGTTTATGTAGTCTCCCGGTATTGAGTTATCCAGGGGAAGATGTCGGGGACCAGGAATTATCGATAAAGCTCGGCTTACCCACCACACCTCCCGGGATTGAATGATCCGGGAGTCGCGGAATGAGGTCCAATCGTTATGGAAAAACAAGGAAAAGCGTTGGTCGCGCAGAATAATGTAAGGCGAAACTAAATATGAACATGCAGGTTGAAGCGTTACGTACTTCTATCCTTTTACCGATCCGGCTGTCAACCCTCTCACAAAGTATCGTTGCAGCGCAAAGAAAACGATAAGAGGGACAAGCATCGTGATAAATGCGCCGGCTGTGAGTACATGCCACGCTTCCCCTCGCTCTCCGACCAGAGCTGCAAGTCTGGATGTTACAACTGTAACTTCCTTTTTGGTCCCTAAGAAGACGAGAGCCACTAACAGATCGTTCCAAACCCACAGGAATTGGAATATAGCGAAGGAGGCGATGGCCGGTACCGAGAGAGGCAGGACCAACCGCGTGAACGTCGTCAGCGGTGATGCGCCATCCACCCGGGCCGATTCGATGATCTCCTCCGGCAAGGAGGAGATATAGCCATACAGCAAAAATACTGCCAGCGGGAGTCCGAAACCCGTATGTGCCAGCCAAATCCCCAAGAAGGTACCGTTAAGGTCTAATTGGGTATATAGGCGCAGCAAGGGAATCAAGGACATCTGCAAAGGTACAACCATTAAACCTACAACGATCACGAAAAGTAAAGCCTTACCAGGGAAATCCATCCACGCGAAGGCATATGCGGCAAATGCCGCGATCGTGATTGGAATAACCACCGAAGGTATGGTAACGAGCAGGCTGTTGAGGAAGGCGTCTCCCATTGCGTCCGTCGTTAGGACTCTCTGGTAATTTGCGAGCGTCCACTGAGCGACCTCAAAGGGGTGCTGAAATACGGTCCACCAGCCCGACGATTGAATATCGATCTGTGGCCTTAGCGAACTGATCAGCAATCCAATTGTGGGGAGGGTCCAGATAAAGCCGATGATGATTATCGTGAGTCGTAGAGGGAGACTCGACAGGAAGCGGCCCACCCAACCTCCCGAATCCTTTCGCCGTGTTTGACGCGTCATACTCATCGGGTTACCTCCTGGCCTCACGTATGTTGCGAACGTTGTAGATCATCGCTGGAATGACGGCTATCAGTAGAAGTATTGCCAATGCGCTGCCGCGTCCGAAGTTGCGAAAGACGAACATCTCGCGAAACATCCGGTTGGCGATCACTTCAGTGTCGTTCTGCCCGCTGGTCATCACATACACGATATCAAAGATCTTTAGCACCATGATCAACACCGTGGTTGCAATGGTTA
>JBARSI010000088.1:0-3956 GCA_049644665.1 Anaerolineales bacterium | reverse complement strand
GTGCTGGGATTAGGACTCGCCATGGCGCTAAATCAGGCGATACCAGGTGAAAAAATATTTAAGATGAGTTTTTACATGCCGATGGTTTTAGCCACGGTCGTCAGTGGGTTAATCTGGGGGTGGTTGTACCATCCCAGGGGCGGCTTGATCAATTTCATTCTCGAGACTACACATATCGTTGAAAAAGGACCGGGTTGGTTAAGTGACCGCGATATTGTGCTCTGGTCGATCATTATTGTCGCAATCTGGCGTCAGGTGGGGTACGTGATGGTGTTATATCTTGCTGGGTTGAAAAGTATCAATCCTCAACTTATCGAAGCCGCTCACATGGATGGCGCCGGCTACTGGCGCACATTTTGGAGCGTCATACTGCCTTTACTTACACCCGTCACCACCATTGTGATGGTGATCAGCGTGATTGACTCGCTCAGGGCCTTTGATTTGGTTTCCATCATGACCAGAGGCGGGCCGGCGAATGCCTCTTCTGTATTAGCAAATTTCATGTACATCGAATCATTTAACAACTATAAAATGGGTTATGGAGCCGCAATTGCTGTGGTTATGTTCTTGCTCAGCCTGGCGTTCATTCTCGTTTATCTATGGCGAGTCATGAAGGACGAAATGGAGTATTAGTTATGAAGTCAGGATACTTCAAATCCCCTTGGCGCGTGATCGTCTATATTGTGCTGATCCTTTCAGCATTCTTATGGTTTGTACCCATTCTTACAGCATTAATCACCTCTGTTAGAACCTTCAACGATATTCTTGTCAACGGCTTCATATCGCTCCCTGAAAAAATTACGTTTGAAAATTTCATTACTGCATGGGAGCGTGGAGGTTTAAAACATTACTTGCCCAACAGTTTCATCATCACGCTACCCTCTTTGTTCTTGACTTTGTTGCTTTCATCCTTAGGCGCCTACGCGCTGGCAAGGTTTAAATTCAAGGGTAATCGCCTCCTGTTCTATATTTTCGTAGGCGGTATGTTGCTGCCTTTCCAGGTGTTGATGCTCCCCGTCTTTCGTTTGACCGATCGATTAGGGCTTTACGACACCTATTGGGGTTTAATTGGTATCCACACCGCATTTCAGTTGGGCTTTTGTACGTTCATGCTGCGCAACTACATGCGAACGGTCCCGGGAGAGATCATCGAAGCTGCGAGAATGGACGGCTGCAGTGAGTTGCGTATTTGGGCTCAAATTATGCTCCCGCTCACTATGCCCGCAATTGCAGCAATTGCGACGCTGGAATTTACCTGGATCTTCAACGATTATCTCTGGGCGATTGTTCTCCTCCGAAGTGATAGCCTTAAACCGATTACAGCCGGGCTGGCGACACTCCAGGGGCAGTTTGTCACAGACTGGCCAGTCATCGTTGCCGGTGCATTGATGGGCACCGTGCCTACATTATTGGCTTTCCTCTTCTTGCAGAGATACTTCATTGAAGGTCTCACACTAGGTTCTACAAAGTGAAACTGGGTGTTTGTTATTATCCCGAACATTGGCCTGAGGCTTGTAGGTCAATCGACGCACGACACCTACATGACGTAAGGCTCTCGATCGAACGCAGTGCTGAATTTACCTATGACTTATGTAGACCGTCAACGTGAGAGGTATAGCCAGTCTCTTAACTTCACAGATCCATCTGAGGCCTTTTGATATTGCGAAAAAGTGATCTCGATGAATGCTTGTCATATTTGGGTGCCGTCAAATCGAGTTCATCACTGCATCTAAGGAGTTAGGAAATGAGAATGGAGAATGGCCAATTCATCCTCTATGGAAACGCCTTAAAGAAATCTGATTCAAAAAAAGCCCTTAGGTGGGAGAACCGTCTTATTCGTAAGTTCAATTACGATCCAGAGGAGGAGTACAAACTCAGCCTTGTAGACAATGAGTACCTCGGACCGATCTTTGGCCTGAAAGATATCGTCCGGCATGATCAAGGAGAAGGCCTGAAGCGAGAGAACGCCGTTGTTGTAAGCACGGTAAGAATGGGTTTTGGCCATTACAGGATTGCGATGGCAGGTGTCTCTTGTGCCCGAGCGATGGGTTTCACCCCTTATTGGCTGGACTTGTTGGGAATTCCAGGAATTACGAGTGATGTCATCAATTGGTGCAACACTTTATACAGCAAGTACTCACGCCTATCCCAGCGGAATAAATTCTTTAATAAATACGTTTGGGAATCAATCACAACGGGAGAATCCACCCTCCCCGTACTCCAGCAACTTCTAAACTCCTGGGTTCTGGGATGGCCCTGGAGATTCCTAAAGGCCAATGTTAGGGACTACAAGATGAGCGCGTTGCTTAAGTGCCTACATGAAGCGCTCCCATCCGATATTCCCATGCTTACGTCTCACATGTGGAATTGCATGGGCGCTGTCGCAGGGGGCATGACGAATGTTGTGGACATGATGTTCGATAATTGGCCCATGGCATTTCAGTTGACAGAAGGTGCCAAGCACGGTGTGCAATCCCCTTCGGGATATTTTGGTTTTAGAACCATGCGAGGATTCGACGAAAAGGACAAGGTCATGAATCCGGTGCCGGCGGAGGCTTTGTTCTACACTGGGCATCACATCGATCACGAGTTGGTTGAAAATATCGAAATCGATTGCCAGGCTCGCATTCAACGCATGCGCAATAACGAACCGAGACGGTTTATGATCACAATGGGCGGTACGGGCGCACAAAAGGAACTATTCAAGGCTGTGATCGAGCACTGCATCCCTTTGATTAGGGAAGAGAAGCTGACCCTTTTCGTCAATCTGGGGGATCATAGCGAAAATTGGGTTTGGTTGGAAGCAGAGCTGAATGATCATAAGGACCTCATCCAGACACACTTTACCTGGGACGACACGAAATCCTTTTCGGATGAAATCCGCAGTGGACAAGCCTACGGCTTGCATGTATTTTTACATGACAATATATTTCATGGGGTCTACTCCACCAATTATTTGATGCGCGTCGTGGATGTCATGATCACAAAACCCAGCGAGCTTGCCTTTTACCCAGTACCAAAGATCTTTAACGAGCGGGTTGGCGGACATGAAATGTGGGGGGCGATTCGGGGGGCGGAGCTCGGCGATGGAACAATCGAGGTGCGCACAACTCCTCACTTACTCCAGGCGATTGATCTGCTGACATTTGAAAGCGATTTGCTCGAAATGTATTGTAATTGCATAGTAAAAAACAAGAGCATCGGCATTTATGATGGCGCCTATAAGTGTGTCGAGCTTGCCACAGGAAAAATATTCGAGCGTGGTACATGAGTAAGTACTCCAGAGAAGGCAAATGTATCCCCAAGAAGATAACTGGTCGTCTTCGTTTAATAAACCCATCATAATGCCAACGATTACCTTGATCGGCGCAGGCAGTACTGTCTTTGCAAAGTCCTTGATCGGTGACATTCTCTGCTGCCCTGAATTAAGCCGATCTACGATTCGACTGCAGGATATCGATACAGAACGCCTAAAGACTTCGGAGATCGTTGCCCGGAGAATCTCACAACTATCTTCGAATGAGGCCAAGATCGAGAGCTTTACAGATCGTAAGGAAGCGCTTGATGGCGCCGACTATGTGATCTGTATGATCCAGGTAGGGGGTTATGAGCCAAGCACGATTATCGATTTTGAAATCCCCAAACGCTATGGTCTTCGACAAACTATTGCGGATACTGTGGGTATTGGGGGCATCATGCGTGCTTTGCGGACGATCCCAGTGCTCATGGATATTTGTAGAGATATGGAATCACTCTGTCCAGACGCATGGTTTTTGAATTATGTAAATCCCATGGCGATGAATGGTTGGGCATTGAGCAGAGGCACCAGTATCAATTCCATAGGCTTATGCCACAGCGTCCAGGGAACGCTAAAAACCCTTTCCAGAGATATAAGCGTTCCGGTGGAAGAAATCGATAGTCTGTGTGCAGGCATTAACCACATGGCATTCTTTCTA
>JBARSI010000087.1:0-2659 GCA_049644665.1 Anaerolineales bacterium | reverse complement strand
ATGACCACTGCTCCAATCACTTTTTCACGCTCCTCGACAATCCTTTACTTCGGCGCATATACACCTAATTCATTCCTGAAGGGGATGAACGTCTTCACAGATTCAGCTGCGTCCTTCGGAGGAAATTCCCAAGCGGTTACAATATAAGAATGCTCACCGGTCATTCGAAGGATACATTCTCTAACTTCATCACTCCCGCAATTATGTATCTCCCGAGGCATAAGGAAATACTGCACAAAGCCGATATTCGATAATGGCTGTACCGGTTCATGTGGCGGCATAATCACCTTGGCATCCTCTGGGATGGTGCTCCTTAGGAATTCCATGTATTCGGCAAACTCAATCCCTTCGTGAATAATGGCTGATCGCTCCATGGCTGAGAAGTTTTTTAAATCCCAAACCGTCTTACAACGACGTCTTACATAGTCATTCGCTAAATTCCAGGATTGAACTACCATGACTATTGCGAGAAGAATTAGGATTACCCAATGGACGTACGCTCGCGATAACGAATGTTTAGATTCCAGTGGGTCATTCATTTTGTTTGTGCCTCGGTCCTCTGCCATTCGTGTATGGTCTCGTATCTTCTTACCGGGTGATGCTCCACAGATCTCCTCTGGAACTCGGCTCCATTCAAGACTCTAGTTGAAAAGCAAACGGCGTCCCACTTCGCAATCGGGGCAACAATCGACCTGGTAATTCTACATCTTTGCTTCACCTACAGGTTCATCGGCATATCGATCCATCATGCCACCAATCCAGCTACCCGGGTCGGACCTTCGTTTCCAGGTAAAGAAGTGCAATGAGTGCCGACGAGACAATTCCCCCGAATATAAGATTCGCAATTAGGACGTTTGTGGATAACGAAATAAAAGCCACCAGACTCAAAAGAATTGCTACGACCTGCATAGCCGCGACGGCTCGATTCGGTGTAAATCCTACCCGCACAAGGCGGTGATACACATGATCTGAGCTTGCTAAATATATGGGTCGCTTTTGCCGGAGTCGTGAGACGATTACCAATGCCATATCAAATATCGGCACACCAAGGACTAGAATGGGGATAAACCAGGAAATACCTTGCGGGAGTCCAGCCTGAGCAGGCGTGTAGGCGATACCGATCGCAGCCAGGGCGAACCCCAGCGATAAGGATCCCGAGTCGCCCAAGAACATCCGTGCTGGAGGAGCGTTGTAGAAGAAGCATCCGATCATCGCGCCGAATAATACTGCAGCCAGGAAAGCTAGTTCCGGTTGGGATGAATCAAGCGTTACCATCATAAAGAAAGCTGAAGCGATCCCCGCAAGGCCAACCGCAAGCCCATCCATACTATCCACAAAATTGAAGGCGTTCGTTAACCCAACAAACCACAGGAGTGTGATCGTGAGATCGAGCCATTCGACTCTTGTGATGTGCACCTGCACACCGAGGGCAATCGTTATGATAGAGACCAACAATTGGCCGAAGATTTTTTGCGATGCCGTGAGATTGAATCTATCATCCACTATCCCCCATATCATCATTGCCAGCGTGCCAAGGAGTATTCCTAGTACCTCGTTCGTGAACTCAGGTTGAAGGCTCACTAGGGTGACCACGAGAGAAATCGAGATGACCAGACCGCCTGCGAGAGGAAGTTCGTCCTGATGCTTTTTATGAAGAGCAACCCCCGGGAAGTCAACCAGCTTGATTTTTCGGGTGAACCAGATCATCGCCGGCCCAGCGAGAAGCGCGCTGAGGCATGCGACGAGGATTACGACAAAGAGACCCGAGAGATTAATAATCACTTCATTCGCCTATAACTTTAACCATTCAGACCTGACCGGTCTTTATATATCTCTGGTGCTTCTCCTGAGATAAGCATGTTCGAGGGTGCAGCCAGTTACTCAAGCAACTCGCTTTGCCGATTTTTGCCTATATTGATCTCACGTTCCCATACCGAAGCCGCGGTTATAAATCCGAGCAAGATCCAATGTTGGGGAAGTGCGTAGGTGTCGAGGCTAAAACCCTCCACGAAGTATGTGATTATACTGATCAATCCCGCTAGACCAATAATTTGGGAATATCCACCCCCTCTCCGCCACAACACAACGGAGGTTCCTAAAAGCAGGCAAAGCCAGGTCGCGAAACTTGCGAATCCCAGAATCCCATTCTCAGCGAGAATACGCACCCAGAGATTCTTTGGATTAGGAAAACCGAATTCGTGGACATTCATCACGTTTTGAATCTCGGTCAGGTTACGCCCGTAGGATGGAAGGTTGCTTTCAAAGAAGAATCCCGCATTACCCGGTCCCACACCCAGTAGCGGGTGTTCGCTGAATGTCCGGAAGGCGGTCGACCAGTAGATGATTCGTTCTGCGAAAGACAAACGGTTTGATAATTCATACACCTCTTCATTTGGAAAGTAATAATGGATCTCGGAAATTCTTGTGCGTATGGGAAAAAGATTCTGCATTCGTTGATCGACTCGACTCATCGCCCATCCGAAACCGAGCGAAATGGCGATCAATCCGCCTAGCAGTAAAGCAAGCACGATCAGTGGAAAGACTTTCCGCAAGAGCTGTGCATCCAGCCAACCCCGGCTGCTCATCCACGCCCGAATCCGCTTTGAAAGACGAAAGCCCAAGTATGTAAAAACGATTCCAAACACCAGCAACAGACCCA
>JBARSI010000086.1:0-3180 GCA_049644665.1 Anaerolineales bacterium | reverse complement strand
GCGCCCCAAGCCAGCCGACGAAGAGGATGAGCCCTGCGCCCAGGATGTTGGGGAGGACACCCAGGATTTCGTCAACGATCCCCTGTACGGGCTCCAGGAGTCCCTGCAATCCCAGGGCGCCAAGCACAGCAGGAAGGAAGAGCAGGAAGACCAGCCAGTAAACAACACTGGCCAGGCTAGCGCTGAAGCTCGTTTCCTGCATGTCGATTTTCGCCTGGCTGGCGACCCTCTCATCGAACTTGATCGCGTTCAGCACCCGCAGCACGACGAATTTGAGGGCACTGGCTATGAGCCAGGCCACAAAGAGCAATGCTGCTCCGCCGAGGAGGACGGGGATGTAGGAAAGTACCTGATTGAGCAGCTCATTGATGGGCTGAGCAACCACGGCGAGGTTGAGCGTCTGGAGAAACCCGACGAGCACGAAGAGCATGATCAGGTAGTAAACAACGCGCGATACCCAATGGGCGATATTCAGCTTTTCGGGTGCATCTTCGTCGCCTGAAATCAGACGGGCGATCCGCTCATCGAGCCGGGTCCGGCGCAGCCCTCCTCGTATGATTGCCGCAACGATGAGTGCCACCAGCCAGCCGCCGATTAGCACGCCAATGGCTGCTAAAGCACTGGGAAGGTAGCTCACGATATTCTGCCAGAATTCTTGAATAAACTCATTCATTTTTCCCTCCGATATAGATATTCGGACCTTTATTGGTCCTGTATCCTCTTAGACACCGTTTACTGCCCGTAAGTCACAAAATATTTAAGGGATGATCTCCCCTCTGTCTCTACTATTCCCAAAGCAAATCGAACCTCCCGCAGGGTTTAATAACCTGCGGGAGGTTTTTCCCGATACTACCTGTCGGTAAATCGATATGCTGGTTTATGAATGGTCGGTGTTGATGGATAAGAGGACCGTCATCCTATGGGAACCGGTAAACACGCAGCTGTTTCGCCTTTAAAATACAGGACATCCGGCTTTCAACCTGATCTCACCACACACCCGGGACCAACCGGTAGCGGACCTGTTCTGTATACGCCCGGTAGCCTTCCAACTCCCGCTGCAGTGTCCTATCCTCCAGAGCAGTTCTTAAAACGTAACCGCCTACGCCAATTACAGTTGGGATGAATGCCCAATACGAACCGAGGAGAAGCGGAGAACCAAGGAAGGATAGGATTGCACCAATGTAGCCGGGATGGCGCACGAAGCGGTAGGGTCCATCGGTGGCCACCTGGTGGCCTCTATCCTCCTGGATGCGGACCACCTCGGAGAAGTAGGCGTTGGAGACCATCGCCCACATGAAAAGGGTCCACCCCAGAACCAGCATGCCTGTTCCAAGCAGATGAACTGCCAGAGGTTTGGGGGATGACCAGGCAAAGCGGAGATCTAACCCGGCAACGTACCAGGAGGCGATGGGAAAGACACCGCCCGACAGCATAGCGACCCAGCGATCCCATCGTTTGCCCCCCTCCTGCCGCAACCCTCCGGCTCGCTCGACCAGCAGATCCGGGTTGATGGGCACCAGGAGCACGACGTGACTGGCGAGGAAAATCGCAGTCAGCCCGATGAAAACCCAGCCCCACAGCCAATCCAAACGCCCCGCAGCCAGGAATATTATCGCCGCGTAGCCTACCAGGCCGCCTGCCGATTGGATGCACCATTTAAGTATCGTCTTCCGATCTTCCGGGGATATTTCTTGCGCCACGATTCTGTCCCTTCCTAATTGAGTTACCGATCCGCCGGCTTCTGTCCAGCGTACAATCCATAACCCATATAGTCATACATCGCCCTCGGCTCAGACAGGGCTAGTCGCATTAATTTCCGGGTGTTCGGATCAAAAAGGGATCTAGATATGAATCGACCGAGAACCCGCATGTAATCCATGAAACTAAGAAATCCAAGCTGAGAGCGCGCTTCTTTCCCCATGTCAACCGCATATACGCGATCAACAAGATTGACCAATCCCGCTCGCTCGAGCATCGCTATCCATTCTTCTGAAGTGCGGAGATTCTGACCAGTCAATGCCGTCATAACCTCAGAGCCCGCCTCGGGTGGAGCCTTGACCCATACCGCTTCGTTCAAGCCCACATACCCTCCGGGTTTCACCACCCGCACGTACTCCCGCGCCGCCTGGTCCAGATCGGGCACGAAGGTGTTGACCGACTCGCAGATCAGGACATCGAAGCGATCGTCCTCAAAGGGCAGGTTCTGGGCATCGGCGACCCGGAATTCCGTCCGCTCCGCGACACCTCGCCGCTGCGCCCATTCGCGTGCGCTCTCAACCATTGTCTCAAGTAAATCTACTCCGACGAGGCGGCATTCATATTCCAACGCAATCTTGGTGGCGGCTGTCCCGGCCCCACAGCCCACATACAGGAGCTCCTGCCCTTCATGCAAATGACAAAGCTGCACTAACTCCTGGGTGGAGGCCCAGCCACCGACATGCTTGGTATG
The DNA here is from genome assembly GCA_049644665.1 of Anaerolineales bacterium. Lineage (GTDB taxonomy): Bacteria > Chloroflexota > Anaerolineae > Anaerolineales > E44-bin32 > E44-bin32. The sequence goes on along the minus strand of JBARSI010000086.1, from coordinate 731 downwards.
ACCCATCGCCGCCTGCATGTCGAAGTAATCGGGTAAGCCGAAGTCTCGCGCTCTTTGGACTTTTCGCTGCGAATTATCCATTGGCTATCTCCTGTCTGCACGCTTGTAGAACGAATTCACCCCTCACCACAATCCTTCATACCATGAATTTGCTCCAACTGAAGGACATCTATCGGACAACAAGCAGACGACGCGTTAATGGAATGCCGGCGGACATCACACGATCGTCCGCAGCAGGGGATCCTTTCCAGTCACAACAAAACAGGATATGGGAACACCCGCGAGCAGCTCTACGCCTTTCGTTCTTATGAGGAAACAGCCTGCATTTGGCGTCTTGTAAACAACCAAATCCCGAATGCAAATAGCACGACAGTAAGGACAGCTATGGCGCCTAGCTCAAATAATACGTCACTTAGTCCGGCGCCGAAGTTAAGAATTTTGCTCATTGCGTTTATAGCATGTGTGGTCGGGAGCAGGTCGTTGATATTCATTGCCCGATCGCCTATTGTGAATAACCGCAAAGGCGGAAGTGGAAACATGCCGCCTGAAAAGAACATGAGGATAAAAAACGGAAAACAACCAATCGTCAACAGATCAAATATCGTCCGCAAATATGCGGCGACGATGAGGCTGATGGCGATAATCGATAAGCATGAGAGAAGGCCGACGATCGACACGGCGACCAATGAACCCGATGTCCGGTAGCCAAGCGCGACGGCTGTGGCAAAGGT
>JBARSI010000085.1:0-34171 GCA_049644665.1 Anaerolineales bacterium | reverse complement strand
CTGCGTCCGTCGCTGGTCTCCTGTGCCAGACGATCGTCTACCCGACGGAGGAGCTGCTTCAGTCGTTCCTTGCCAACGACGTCGCCAATCTGCTTATCGGATTGCCGATGCTGCTTGGATCGATGTGGTTCACGCGGCGCGGCAAGCTGGTCGGGCTGCTCTTCTGGCCGGGTGCCCTCTTCTTTGTGCTGTACACGTACATCGTCTACGTTTTTGCCATGCCGCTAAGTCTGGCATTCTTTCTACATCTCATACTGGTCATGCTGAGTTTGTATACCCTGGTCGGCCTGCTTGCCAGCATTGACGCAAAGGCAGTGCAGCAAAAGCTTGTCAATGCTGTACCGGAACGCCTCGCCGGGGGAGTCCTGGCTGGACTGGGGATCCTGTTCTTCTTGCTGGTCGTTGGCACTATCGGGAATGCGCTCATCAACCGGATACCGATTGTCGAGACAGAACTCGCGCTCCACACCGCAGATTTTTTGATCACTCCAGCCTGGGTCGTCTGTGGGGTCCTGCTCTGGCGGCGAAAAGTTTTTGGGTATGTGGCCGGTCTGGGGCTGCTTTTCCAGGCCAGCATGTTATTCATCGGCTTGATCATCGTATTGTTGTTGCAGCCGTTACTAACCGCTGCGCCATTCAGTTTGGTCGACGTTGTGGTGACCTTCGTCATGGGACTGATCTGCTTCATCCCCTTTGCGCTCTTTATTCGCGGCGTAGTGTCCAAACGTAACCTCTCGCCCGAGTAGCCTCCGGAAACACGTTTGTCGACCACGTGATCGTGAGGTACGCTGGCTAATGGCCGCTGCACCCGACAGCGCTTGCGCATACGAAATCGGCAGATCTTGCGCAGAAGCCGCGCAGCGGGATGCTTCGCGATGTTCAAAAATGTTGGGCCACAAGAACGCTGAGGAGACAAATGGATGATTGCTGCTGAGATCATGCAAATGCGCCCTGCTGATATAGAAGAAGCAGCCGAAGTTCTCAGCCAGGCAATGCTTCATAATCCGATCCATGTGGCCGTATATCAAGGCGAAAGCGAACTTGAGCGTCTACAAATCGAAGGCGCATTCTTGGCCTTGCTCAGAGGGTGTCTAGAAGATGTGTTCATGGCAGTTCAGGGAAGTCATATTGTTGGTATCTGCAGGTTTTATAACTGCCGCGGCGATCGGCTCATATCATCTGATGTCCAAAAAAACCTTGACGCCAGTGACCCGGAGCTGTCTTCACCCACGGAACGATCCAATTACTGGAAAGGATTCTGGGCTCGCCGAGATCCGAGGATTTTGCACAGCCATCTTGGCCCGATTGGCGTTCTGCCAGAATACCAGAACCTCGGGATTGGGACTCAATTAATGAAGCGCTACTGCAAGCTGGTTGATGAGCGCGAACTGCCAGCATTTCTGGAAACAGATTCATTGACCAATGTCTCTTTCTATAGAAAATTCGGCTTTAATTTAGTGGACGAAATCGAGAGTCTTGGAGTTATGAATTTCTTCATGTGGCGTGAAATTCAAGGGTAGTTGGCGACGTCGCTGCATGACCATTCGCACCGCTGTCGAGCACGCAGAAACTTAGTCCCCTAAAGACCGGGGGGATCTTCGTCACCAAGAAACCGGAAGACGGACAAGGAGAGACATCATGAAAGTATTCATGCTGGGAGGTTACGGAGCGGTCGGATTGCCAGGTGCAAAGCTGCTGGTGGAGAGCGACCTCGTTAGCGAGATCGCTCTTGCTGGAAGAAACTTTGAGTTTGCGCAACAGGCCGCCGCCGAGATCGGTGACAAGGCGGTTGCGGTGCAGGTAGACGGCACCGATGAGAAGCAGCTAGCCTCGCTCGTAGCGGGTTACGACATCATCGTGAACGCAGCAAGCAACCCGATTGCTCTCCCGGCCCTGCATGCGGCGATTCGCGCTGGCGCGCACTATTGCGATGTCGGATGGGGGCAGGATTTTATCGCCAAGATGATGGAGCCCTCGGCTGATGCCAAGGACGCTGGCATCAGCGCAATCATCTGCACGGGTATCTCCCCTTGCATTACCAATCTCATGGGCGTGCACGCGGCCAATCAACTGGACGTTACAGAGCAGCTCCAATCAGGGCGAGCCTGGGTGTTCCAGGGAGCGCGGTCGCTCACGCCACAGAACTGGCTCGAAAATCCATCGGAGATCCTTGCTGTTTTGCATGAGTTCAAGGATTTTCTCGAGTGGATGCTTCAGGTCGCACAAGAAACTGAGAGCAGGACGGCGCGCGCCTATCAGGATGGTCGGTGGGTGGACGTGGATCCTCTAACAAGCGGCCTGCAATCCCCACTGCCACAGGGCGGCGGCACAGTCATCGCATATCCGTATAGCAGCTATAGTCCGCTATTTGATTCGCTGCCTCGAGACCTCGCAAGATCGCGACCGGTCGAAGTGTGGTTCACCCCGTTCCCGTCGCAACTGCACGATCTTTTCCGCGATCAGGCCTTACGCGTGATTGCGGGTGATGTCGACCCGGCAACTGCAATGAGATCCTTCTACGAGACTGTTGAGAATGATCCCGACCGCTGGCTGACGGTCGCAGAGGATTTCGCCGCATTCTCCCCGGACTGGGTTACCGCTATCGGCAGTAAAGAAGGGCGCGCAGCCCGGTACAATTGCTGGCTGGCGCCCACACTTTGGAACGAGCAATCTGCGTGGTTCCTGACCAGTGTCCCGTTAGTTGTGGCTGTGCTTAGCATTCTGCGCGGCGAGATCCGAGAGCGGGGCGTCATGACCGCCGAGACGGCTTTCGTACCTCTGCCCTTCTTCGATGAGGTTGTCGCCTTATTGCCGGAGCCTCCGCCGGATGAAAAACTGATCGGCGAGTCCTTCGAGTGGCTGGAATGACAATGCCTCCTTCATCGCGGTTACTCGCGGAGGAATGAGATGAAGTGGACACCTGGCAGGTTGAAGTTCGTTTTAAACATCTATCCTCCGTACTTGTTTGCTGGCGTCCAGGTAACCAAAATTGATCCGGAGTGGCGGGAACTGCACGTCTCGATGAAACTCCGCTGGTTTAATCAGAATGCCGTTGGGACTCACTTCGGTGGGAGTCTCTACTCCATGGTCGACCCACACCTCATGCTCTTGCTCATGCAGGCGCTTGGAAGCAATTACGTTGTCTGGGATCAATCGGCTGAAATTGAGTTCATAAAGCCAGGCAAGGGCCGAGTGCACTCGGTTGTCCGTATCACCGATGAGGACATCGAGGAGATCCGTCGCAAGACCGCCGGAGGTGACGTGTACCGACCACGGTTTGAGATTGCGATTCTGGATGAGCAAGGCGACATTGTTGCGATAGTAACCAAGGTCCTCCACATTCGCTGTCGGCGGTCCGCTCGCAGTGCTTAGGGTCCACGGTTCACGCCAGGATGCGTAATTGGTATCATCTAATGATACGCAGGAAAGGACCGCACCCTTAACGCGCTTCGACAATGCGCTAATCTTGACTTCAACTACCCGCCAAGTATAATTTCGTGTCGGGCACGTGCTCTTGAATAAAGAAGGGACGCGCTCTTTTTTGTGGAGATGTGGATGACGAACGAGATCAATAATCCTGAAGTCGATATTCCCCTAGAACTTCAAGGACAGGTAACGGTCACAACGCTGGATAAAATTTACAACTGGGGACGGCGAAATTCCGTCTGGCCCATGTTTTTTGGGCTGGCGTGTTGTGCGATCGAGATGATTTGCGTCGCCGCCAGCCGATACGATTTCTCTCGTTTCGGCATGGAAGTGATGCGCGCAACCCCTCGCCAAGCGGACATGATCATCGTTTCAGGTACGGTAACGAAGAAAATGGTCCCGCAGATCGTGCGGCTTTACAACCAGATACCAGAACCAAAATACGTCATCGCCATGGGAGCATGTGCATCAGGCGGCGGACCTTTTAAAGAGGGATACAGTGTTGTTTCTGGCATTGATAAATTCTTGCCTGTCGATATTTATATTCCCGGCTGCCCTCCAACCCCTCAGGCCTTGTTAAATGGCTTAATCAAGCTCCAGGAAAAGATCGACAAGCAATCCATTCGTTCCGTCAGCTGGTATCAGAAGGGGGTGTCGGAAGCGATCCCCATCCCCATCCTCGGGCCGGATCTTATCGATCCTCGCGATATCCCGAACTTCCAGGAGCTACAGACTCTGGCAGCTTCACAAGATAATGCGGATACTACGCCAGATGTGTAGCCGCCAAAATAGACACAGGTCACAGATAAGATGACAGAACAAGAAACGAAGCAACTCCAGGACAAATTGGACGAGCGATTCCCGGGAGCCATTGTGCGCGATGAGCGCCAGGGATATGAGGGGTATATCGTACATGCCGCTAAACTCATTGAAACTGCGAAGAGTTTACGAGATGATTTGGGCTACGATTATCTTTCCTCGGTTACCGCTGTCGATTACCTGCCGGATGACCAGATGGAAGTCGTTTACCATCTTTACAAGAGTAGCGGAGGCCCAGCACTGGTCCTTAAGGTGCAGGTCCCACGCGACGACAGTGTTGTACCCTCGTTGATCTCAATTTACCCCGGCGCAGACTTCCAGGAACGTGAAGCATGGGATCTTATGGGCATCCGCTTTGATGGTCATCCGGATCTAAGGCGCATTCTCCTGTGGGACGGATTCCACGGTCATCCGTTACGCAAGGATTGGCGGGAACCTTTCTTCGAAATGGAAAATAAGCCATTCAAGAGCCGCTGGCCACAAGGAGACGTGTCTCGCGCCGAGGATGCAAATCCATTCGGTAAAAATGTTCACTATCCCTCAGAATTCACGCCGGAGGGTTGGTCTCCAGAAGGGGAGGCCGCGCTCTATTCGAGCCTGGGTAAGGTCGAACGCAGCAACGGTAACAAGAATCGAGATTTCGAAACCGATCAAATTGTTGTTAACCTTGGCCCGCAGCACCCCTCAACACACGGTGTCTTCCGCATGGTTGTAACCCTGGATGGGGAGGAGATTGTTGGGCTGAAACCTGTGATGGGGTATCTGCACCGGAACCATGAGAAGATCGGTGAGCGCAATACTTACTTGATGAATATGCCCTTCACCGACCGCCTGGATTATCTCTGCTCTATGAGTAACAACTTCGGATACGCTTTGGCAGTTGAAAAACTCATGGGGATCAAACCCCCGGAGCGGGCGGAATATATTCGTGTCATCATGGCTGAATTGACGCGGGTCGTAAACCACATCTGGGCGATTGGCTTCTTACTTAATGATCTCGGAGCGTTTTTCACTCCCATGCTTTATGCAATCAATGAGCGAGAGTTAATTATCGATATATTTGAGGCGGTCTCCGGCTCGCGGATGATGTGCAACTACTTCCGCTTCGGGGGTGTTGCCCGGGATTTGCCTGAGGATGCTCTGGAGACGATCAAGGTTCTTGTGAACGAGAGGCTGCCCCGTAAAGTTGATGAGCTTGACCTCTACCTTACCGGAAACGAGATTGTACAGACACGCTCCATAGGGGTGGGTGTACTGACGACGGAGCAGGCGCTGGCAAGCTCGGCTGCTGGCCCCGTGCTGCGGGCTTCTGGAGTGCCGTATGATATCCGGCGGGCTGATCCATATTCAATCTATGATCGGTTTGATTTCGATGTCGCCGTGTGTTACAACGGGGATGTCTATGATCGCTATCTGGTCCGGATGGAAGAGATACGACAGAGTCTGCGCATCCTGAAGCAGGCCGTCGAATCCATCCCCGCGGGTGAGATCCAGACCGGCAAGTCACAATACCAGGCCCGCGTACCTGCAGGGGAAGCGTATGGGCGGGTTGAAGCCCCGAAGGGCGAGCTTGGGTTTTATATCGTCTCCAATGGGAAACCGAATCCATGGCGATACCATGTGCGTGCGCCGTCATTTATCAACCTCACACCTTTGGAAGAGATGAGCAAGGGGCAGAAAATCGCCGATGTCGTAGCCATTCTAGGTTCAATCGACATTGTTCTGGGTGAGACGGATCGATAGTTTCGAGAATTGAAATTCGGATCGTTGACGCGGAGAGCCTATGACCGGTACGGGATTGATTAAAGGCTTGGGTGTAACCCTAAAACACTTTGTGGAGACGTATGTGGACGATCTCCGCTGGATCGTGCGCGGCCGGTATTATAATGAAGAGGCCCTGAAAATTCGCCAGGGCACGGAAGCGCGAGGGGTTTTCACTGTCCAATATCCAGAGGAAAGATTATCAGTACCGGAAGAATTCCGGTACATCCCCTTCCTGGTATACGAGGATAATCCTGACGGGACCCGGACTGATCGATGTACATCTTGCGGGATCTGCGCCAAGGTTTGCCCGCCACAATGCATCTGGATTGTGCGTTCCAATGATCCGGATACCGGAAAACCGATACCAGCTCCAAGTGAATTCTCCATTGATATTGATATCTGTATGAACTGTGGTCTATGTGCAGAATTCTGTCCCTTCGATGCGATAAAAATGGATCACGTTTATGAACTCGCTTCCTACGACCGTTCATCGGGACACGTCTTTAACAAAGAGCGCTTGAGCAAGCCGGTATCATATTACGCAGAGATCCGCCCGAAAAATTACGCCCGGGAAGAGGCTGCCCGGGCAGAGAAAGAAGCAGCGAAAGCTGCAAGGAAGACTTAAGATTGAATCACGGAAAAACCCTTTAACATGTACCAACGTGAAACTGAACTTCTGTTCCCAATGCGGGTCGCCTCCGCGTTGATAGATATGCGCGGGGAGGTGTGGCAAGAGCTTGTCGATCGCGCCTGCAAGGCGGAAGCTGCGTCTCTAGACAGGCTCGCATTCAACCTGCTCATCATCCGTCTATGCAACTGTCTATCCTGCCAAACGCACTCCTATCGGGCATTGCATGGGTGTGAGCAATGTGCAAAGCACTCGGTACGTCGATTCAGAGGGGATGACACTGAGCTTGTTCAAATGTTTGAGGATGCAGTCACGGATATTGACATTCATTTGAACAATCAGGGCAATCATCAATTCCATATTTTGACTAAAGGTTAAACGACAAATGACAAAGCAATCAACCAGCGAATATATTCAGGAGAATCAGATAGGCAATTCTATTGCTATCGCTTCAGGCAAGGGTGGTGTAGGGAAATCCACGGTCGCGGTCAACATCGCCGTGGCGCTTGCGAAGAAGGGGTTGAAAGTCGGGCTGCTAGATGCCGACATCTATGGCCCCAACGTGCCGACAATGATGGGAATATCCGCAATGCCACCGCAGGATGGTCCCAAGCTGAAACCTGCAAAAGCCCATGGCGTCCAGGTGATGTCGATCGGCTTCTTGGTTCCCGATGGACAGCCGCTGATCTGGCGCGGCCCAATGCTGCATAGTGCGATACAGCAATTTATTAATGATGTTGACTGGGGGCAACTCGATTATCTCGTCGTCGACTTACCGCCAGGGACGGGAGATGTGCAGCTTAGCCTGGCGCAAACCCTCCCGCTTTCCGGCGGAGTGATCGTCACGCTGCCGCAGAAAGTATCCATCGAAGATGCACGGCGGGGGCTTGAAATGTTCCGCACAATGGAAATCCCAATACTGGGTGTTGTCGAGAATATGAGTTTTCTTGAACTGCCTGATGGCACACATCTCGATATTTTTGGGCAGGGGGGCGGAGAAAGTATGGCACAAGATGCGGGAGTGCCTTTCTTGGGCACTATTCCTATCGAACCAGCAGTTCGTGAAGGGGGAGATCTGGGCACACCCATCATCATCTCGCATCCGGATACTCCATCTGCAGCAACATTTATCGGGATTACAGAAGCGATCCTCGCTCGATTTGAGTCCGGAGAGCTGAAAGGCACAGAAGACATCGAGATCGAAATCACCGATTAGGTCGATCTCTTCAGCGAAATTCCGAGACAGTAAATGCCGTATCAAGGGGTCGATTGAATGTCGGCCCCTTTTGTCTGTCATGTGAGCGTAGTATGATTAACTTCTAACGCGGTTGTCTAATCGAGGGTATTTATAATGGCAAGTCCAGAGAACATGATCGTCGCCTCCGTTCGTTTTCAGCCAGTCGGTAAGCTTTATCATTTTGATGCAACCAAGATTGATGATCTCCAGACTGGGGATTATGTTATCGTGTCGACTTCACGCGGGCGTGAGTTGGGTGAAGTTGCTGGTTTGTTGAGCGGCAAGAATTCGCCAAAGGGGTCGCATAGACCTGTAGAGCGCCGTGCCACTGCCCGTGAACTTGTTATGAAACGGATGTGGCAGAGTCGTGAACTGGAGGCGGTGGTTTCTTGTCGTGAGAAATCACATGAGCTTGGAATTGCTGGTATCAAGATTGTCAGAGCTGAATATTGTTACGATGGATCACGCATAACTTTTATCTTCAGCAGTGAAGGAGATGAGAATATCGACCTCGCGCCTCTACAAAAGGCGATGCGGCGTTCGATTAGAAGTACACACATCGAATTCCGAAAAGTGGGTCCAAGAGATGTGGCCAAGATCATATGCGGCATGGGCGCCTGCGGTCTTGAAGAGCGCTGCTGCTCCCGTTTTCTGTCTAATTTCAGCCCCATCTCGATCAAGATGGCCAAAGCGCAGGGGATCTCCCTTAACCCCCAGGAGATCACGGGCATGTGCGGGCGCCTTCGCTGCTGCCTTATCTACGAGTACCAGCTATACGCAGAAGCTCGAAAGTATCTCCCGAAGAGGAAGAAGAAAGTAATCACACCTAGAGGTGTGGGAAAGGTCATCGACGTAATCCCTCTCAAGCAAGCGGTGATCGTTAAATTGGAGGATGAGCGCAGGGTTGAATTCCATCAGGATGAGATCCAACCCTACGACGAGCTTAAAGCCTTGCAGCAGAAGAAGGCCGAGGAACCCTGCGCAATCCATCAAAATGGTGAATGTGATTGCGGCAAGAAATCAACCCAGGGTTCCACGAGGGTTAATGACTCATGACGACATTCGATCAGGTTCTCGTAGTCCTGGCTCATCCAGATGACCCCGAATTTTTTTGCGGCGGTACGATTGCGCGTTGGGCGGCCTCCGGGAGGAAAATAACTTACTGTTTGTTGACTCGCGGAGACAAGGGCTCCGACGATGAGACCCTGTCAACTCAGGAACTGGCGGAGATCCGTGAGGCCGAACAGCGAGCTGCCGCGAAAGTCCTGGGGGTGCATGAGGTGATGTTCCTACATGAATTGGATGGCTACGTTCTACCGACGCTGGAACTGAGACGCGATATCGTGCGCGTTGTTCGTCAAGTCAAGCCGCAGGTCGTAGTCACTTGTGATCCAACGAATTTCTTCCCGAGTAATACCTATATCAACCATGCCGATCACCGGGCGGCAGGCCAGGTGACCTTGGATGCAGTTTATCCGGCAGCACGTTCCGCGCTCTACTTTCCTGAACTGAGCAATGACGAGGGAATGCAGCCGCATAAAGTCCGAGAAGTCTATGTCTCAGGGGCACAGCACCCAAACATCACCGTAGATATCACCGAATACTTCAATCAGAAGGTAGCTGCACTGAGTAAACATCAAAGCCAGATCAAAGATATTCCCGCGCTCGAGGAGCGGATGCGGAAACGCATGCTCGATCCTGAAAGCCCCCCGGACGATCCCCGATACATAGAAAAATTTCGACGGATAGTATTGCGTCAATAAAAGATATCCGGATGATGAATACTTACCTGGCCCAAGCGCAGTCGAATCGTGATCAGCTCATTGCCTGGCGGCGGGATTTCCATCAGCACCCCGAGTTAGCTTTCGAAGAGCAACGCAGCGCAAAGATCATCGCCGAAACTCTGGGTGGGATGGGATTGCGCGTCCAGACTGGCGTTGCAAGGACAGGCGTTGTCGGGACGCTCAAAGGTGGACAACCTGGACCGACCCTGCTCATCCGTTTCGATATGGATGCATTGCCGATCCACGAGGAAACTGGCGCGGCTTATGCGTCCAAGAAAGATGGAGTGATGCACGCATGTGGTCACGACGGCCATATGGCGATTGGTTTGGGCGTCGCTCAGATCCTGAGCATGAATTCCCAAGAACTCCCCGGAACGATCGTCTTTATTTTCCAGCCTGCTGAAGAAGGGCAGGGTGGGGCTGAAAGCATGATCGCGGAGGGCGTCCTCGAGGGCTTAGGGGCTTCAAGATCTCTTGGTCTGCATATCTGGAATGAGAAACCCCTTAAATGGTTTGGCATCGCGCCAGGAGCGGTCATGGCTGGATCGGAACGGTTTGAGATTGTCATCCGCGGGCGCGGTGGACATGGCGCTTCACCCCACCTGGCGCGGGATCCCGTTCTGGTCGCCTCGCAGCTTATCACCGCATGTCAGTCGATCGTCTCAAGATCTCTTGACCCGCTGGAACCTGGCGTGGTGAGCTTCACGGTAGTCCAAGCAGGCGACACCTGGAACGTTATTCCGGCCTCCGTTCGACTGGAAGGTACGATGCGCACCTTTTCTGAGACATCGCGGATTACGGTAATTGAGCGAATGAAAGAAATATCCAACGGTGTCTGCTCTGCAGCGGGTTGCCAGGTAGAGCTTGAGTTTGAACAAATTACCCCGCCACTCATCAATGACGCCGAAACTGCGGCTGTTGCTGCGGAGGTCGCACAGGAAATCTTCCCTGAGTTCGAAATCGATGGGGAGCATCGTGTGATGGGCTCAGAGGATATGGCCTATTTTATGCAGGAAGTCCCCGGCTGCTACGTATTTATTGGCTCGAGTAATTCTGCTCGCAAGCTAGATGCTCCGCATCATAACCCCCTATTTGATTTTGATGAAGACGTCCTTCCGATCGCTGCCGGGTTTCTTGCGGCTTGTGCGTGGCGTCTTCAAGAGAAGGCATCGTGACCGCGATTTCCAATATCTTCGAGCACCGGGGATCTCGGGGCTGGATGATCCTCGCGGGTGAATCTCCCTCGATTCGCGGCTCTGAAACATTGGTTTTGGACTCAATTAAGGGCATATTGGCTTCTGAAAAATCACTGGTCGTTCTCACTCCCGGAGGGAAGATCCCCTCTTCTGCACAACCCCTTATCAAGGATTTCGAAGCCCTGGTTTGTAGAGACTTGAAGATCATCGATCCTCTTAATATGACTCCGGCGCTCATCCAGTCTGCCTGCCAAGATGCGCAGCTGGTGCTGGCGTTGGGCGGTAATCGCGAGGATTGGGCCACCATCTTTGCGGAAGAGCGAATGCCTGCCGATCCAGATTTGATCATCACCGAAAATTCACTGTTTATGGCAATCGGGCGTTTGGTTTCGCTTCTAGGAGAATGGATCTATGATCCAGACCAGGATCAGATTTCTAATGGGATCGGCTGGTTTCCGAAAGCAATCTTTCTGTCCGGCTCAGAAGCTCCTGCATCGAAAAAGGGAATCCGGCAGAAAATTGAATCACAAATGAACAGCTACGCGCTCAGCCTCGCCCCTGAGACGATCATCGCAATCGGCCCACAAGGGAATATTGAAATCTGGGGTGACGCGGCGCCTGAGATCCTGCTTGGACCGGGGTGGTTATAAGATGAAAGATGGAAACGGGTACAACCGTCACTTGATGTTCGTAAACCCGCCAAAACGTGTTGTAAGCCTGGTGCCTTCCATAAGCGAGAGCATCATCGAGCTTGGGATTGGCGATCGTCTCGTAGGGATCACTGATTTCTGCCCTGACCCAACAGGGGAGCCGGGCCGCACTGCCACAGTAGGCGGAACCCGATCACCGGAAATTGAAGCGATCTCAACACTTGAGCCTGAACTTGTGCTTGCCAATCAGGAAGAGAACAGCCTCGAAACCATTGAAGAACTCGAGAAGCTGGGGGTGCCGGTTTGGGTTACCTTTCCAAAAAATGTTGATGATGCACTCAAAGTCCTCTGGGCGATGGCGCGCATCTTCAAGATAGAAAGCGAGGCGGCGCCGAAACTCACTCACCTCGAAAAAATGTTGGACTGGACAAGGCGAGCATCCTTCATGACCCCTTCTACGAAGGTGTTTTGCCCGATTTGGCAGGAAGAGAATGAACAAGCGGGTCTATGGTGGATGACGATCAACCAGGAGACGTATGTCGACAGCGTCATCTCAATTTCGGGCGGTGAGAATATCTTCAAGAGGAGGGAACGCCGCTATCCATTATCAGCGGATTTAGGATTGGCCGAACCGGAAAAACCTGGCGATCGTGACACCCGATATCCACGAGTTACAGTGGAAGAAATAAAAGCCCTTTCTCCGGATGTGGTTCTCCTTCCAAGTGAACCATTTGCCTTCGGAGAGATGGAGCGAGAACAAATACTTACTGCCCTCGCCGGCACTCCTGCAGTTCAGGAAGGAAAGGTGTTCCTGGTGGACGGTCGCTTACTGACCTGGCATGGCACGCACCTGGCGCATGCTCTCACCGAAGTACCGACTTATCTTAACTTCGAATCTGATTCCATCTCTCCACCACCATGATGCTGCCTGCCGCTTGAGCGGCATTTATCAATGCCGGATTTGAGAATGTTGACTTCGGTGGAGAAATCCCAGCGGAATTTGCCGAATTGTCAAATCTGTATATGTTCAGATTGACATAGTTCAAATCAAAACATTAGCAGGGTGTGCTTGATCCGGAAACTATGCGGAAGGGAATAAAAATGGGCACGCAAAAACTTCTCTATCTCTCAAGAGAGGATGTTGAGAGCGTCGATTTGGATGTGAATACGATCATTGACCTTCTCGAGATAGCTTTCCGGGAGAAGGGCGAGGGCAAAGTCGAAATGCCTCCGAAGCCGGGGATCCACACCCAACCGGATGCCTTCATCCATGCCATGCCGGCGTTCATCCCCTCGCTCAAGTCGGCGGGGATTAAATGGGTGAGCGGATATCCGCAAAACCAGGAACGTGGATTGCCATACATTACCGGGCTCCTGGTCTTAAACGATGTTGAGACGGGCATCCCCTATGCTGTGATGGATTGCGTGTGGATAACGGCTTATCGCACCGGGGCGGCTACTGCCCTAGCCGCGAAGTACCTGGCGCGGCCGGAGAGCGAAGTTGCCGGGATCCTGGCATGCGGTGTTCAGGGGCGAACCAACCTCGAAGCCCTTGCGGCAATCTTCGATATTAAACGAGCCTATGCCTATGACATCAACCGTGAGGTTCAAGATCGTTATAAGCAGGAGATGTCCGCAAAGCTTGGGATTGAAATTATCGGCGTAGATGAGCCCGAAGAAGCCGTTATTGATGCAGATCTCGTCGTCACTTCCGGACCCATTCTCGAGCATCCAACACCGACGATTAGGAAGGGTTGGTTGAGACCGGGTTGTTTTGGGAGTGCTGTGGATTTCGATAGTTATTGGTACCCTGAAGCGATGGCCGAGATGGACAAGATAAGCACAGATGACCATTCTCAGTACAAGTATTACGCATCGGTCGGGTACTTCAAGCACACTCCACAGCCCTATGCCGACCTCGGCGAAATTGTCGTTGGGAAAAAAGAGGGACGCGAAAACGAACTTGAGCGAATCCTGGCGATCAACCTGGGGCTGGCAATCGATGATATGGCCGTCGCTCCGGAGATTTACCGCAGAGCGATCGATCGGGGAATCGGTACCCAGCTCGATCTATGATATTGAACATAAGTTGAAGCATTTACACTTGATAACCTGAGCGGATGGGATGCAAAGGATAAGGAGAGAAGGATGATGCGGACTTGTAGTCGATTCATTGCCGGGGTATTCGCAATTCTCTTCATCGCCAGCGCTTCGATTACGCTTCTTCTGTACAATCTGGATGCGCATTTATTAAAGTCAGAAACTTATAAAAGGGCACTTTCCGAAGAAGAACTTTATGCGCGCCTGCCGGGGTTTGTTGGAGAGCAGATTAAGTATGCAATGACGTACGACCCATGTGTAGAATCCCCTGACCAATGCGAAGACGATTCGGAACCGGGAAATCCAGAAGCAGGACCGCCGACATTCTTCCGCGTCCTGTCTGATGATGATTGGGAGCGCTTGATTACCGCTCTAATGGAGCCTGAATGGCTGCAAGCGACGGTTGAGAGCGTCCTTGATCAGGTATTCGACAATCTGAATTCAGATGCGCCTCCGGAACCGATCTCCATCTCCCTTGCTGAGTTAAAAGCGAAATTCGCAGGACCGGCCGGTAATCAAGCGTTGATGCCCTTACTAGAAAAACAGCCTACCTGCACGCCCGAGCAAATCCTGCAACTGTCTGAGGCTCAGTTAATTGGAAGCGAGATGGACGAATTTCTTTTCTGCAATCCCCCTGAAAACATCAGGGACGCCGTCGATCCACTCCTGCGGGAGGCAATACAATCTGCCGTATCCGGCATACCGGAGGAGATGACGTTCGAACTCCCATTCTTGGATATGTCAGGTTCAACAGACATTGATGTATTCGGGGGAGATCCGATACAGTTAGTCTTTGCGGCCCGGCGTTTCATGCGTTTTGCTCTTCTAATCCCGATCGCTTTTTTGCTTCTTGCGACGATCTTTGCGGTTCGCTCTATACGTGATTGGCTGCTGTGGTGGGGTGTGCCGCTGCTGTTTACGGGGCTTATTGGTTTGGTTTTCAGCGTTCTCTCCCTCCCGATACTCGGGTGGGCGGTTCCACGATTTATCGGTGAAACAGCACCAGCGGGTGTGACGCCGGAACTGTTCTCTATTGGGATGGACCTCGGAAACGCAGTTTTTCGTCAGGTAACGCGCAAGATCATGGTTCAAGCGGGTGTCTTAGCGGCTATCGGATTTGGATTGGCGATTTCAGCTTTCTTTGTGAAGCCAGCTCAAAAAGGAATCGGTGATAAACTGCCTGAACGCTGAGCCCACAAGGAACAAGTATGTTGACTGTGTTCATAGGACTGCTTACAATCTGCAACAACCGGATCCTATCAGGAGCGAATTAGTGGATGAGAAGGCCGAACGCCCTCGCAGTGTCTCGGGTCGTCAGATTCGATTGACGAGCCTGTCTTCGTGCGCGGGTTGAGCGTCGAAACTAGGCGCTGAAGCGCTGGCGCAGGTTCTGCGCCCACTGCAGGATATCTTTCAGCCGGATGATTTTCCGGATCTTCTGGTTGGTTTAAGTTCCCCTGATGATGCGGCTGTCTGGCGGTTGGACGATGAGCGTTCACTGGTGGTGACCGTGGACTTCTTCACGCCCGTCGTCGATGATCCGTACGACTACGGTGCGATCGCTGCGGCAAACGCTCTATCCGATTTATATGCTATGGGCGCGCGCCCGACCATGACGTTAAACGTCGCTGCTATGCCGGGTTCCCTGCCGGCTGAAATCGTCTCCGAGATATTCCGTGGGGGTGCAGAAAAAGTTCGTGAAGCAGGTGCCGTAGTCGTTGGCGGGCATACGATTCAGGATGATGAGCCGAAATATGGCCTCGTTGCTGTCGGTTTCGTTGACGCCGACAAATTGCTTACCAAGGCGGGAGCTGCGGTGGGCGATGTTCTGGTCCTGACCAAACCGCTGGGGACGGGAGTAACGACAACTGCGCTGAAGAATGGCACAGCTCAGGAGAGTGATATTTCCCAGGCGGTAGCGTGGATGAAGCGCCTGAATGACGAGGTTTTACCCCTGGCGCTTGCGGCTGGCGTAAAATCGGCCACGGATGTCACCGGTTTCAGCCTGCTGGGTCATGCAATGGAATTGGCAGATGCTTCAGGTGTGGGACTTCGCTTTCATCTCCCTTCCATCCCTTTCTTGGGAGGCGCGCGAAGGTATGCTGAAGCTGGCAACTTCCCCGGCGGCAGTGTGGAAAACAAGCTGTATTTCAGCGATCGGGTGCAGTTTGAAGGTACAATCGATGAATACAATCAACTCCTTCTATTCGATGCGCAAACATCCGGAGGTTTGTTGATCGCCGTTCCGGAGAAGAACCTGGATATCTTTCTTCAGCAGGCCGTTTCCAATGCCGCTCCTGTATGGTTGATCGGCAGCGCCGAAGAGGGGGATGGGATCCGGGTGGAAGACCGTCCCTTCGAACGTGAGACACCCGGGCTAGATGATCCAGGGAAGCTCTGGTTTTCTGATAAATCGAGCCCATAAAAAGATCTCAGCCCCCAGCAAACTGCGTGTAGCCATATTGCCCACACATAAATGCTCTGTGATTGCGTTAAATGTTGTTGTCAGCCGCAGATGATGATCGCTTAGCAATCGTTATTGGATAGATCCCAGATAGTGGTTTGTCATAGATGCCACCCGTGTGTCGTCTCAACAACCTCCCGCAGGTTCAAAACCTGCGAGAGGTTTATCGCTTCCTTGCGCGGAGATTGCCAAATCACTTTATGCCTCGTAAGAGCCGGGAGAGGCAAGTACCCATCAGGTCAGATGCACACACGGATGCACGTCTACCCAAGAAGACAGTGCGGGGCTATCCCATAAGGACAGCCCCGCTTTTTTCGGGCGATTGAATGGAAGAGGAAGCTTGGATTATGGAGTTGGTGTCGATTCGGGCGCAGCACCAGACCAGGTGAATACGCGCTTTATACTGGCAGCGCCTCCCGTAGTGTAGCTGGGTTCTCCACCTGTAGTTAGCCCTGTTTGTCGGGCGACTTCAACCCACCAGCGCATGATGTGGGGAACGGATTCATTAGGACGGATGGACGTGGGCACGATGTACTTCGTGTCCTTTACATAATCGATGATTATTCGTGTTCCAGTACCGTCGGTAATGTCCTCAACGGTGATGCGGTAATACTCGTTTTCCCGAAGTTCGCCCACGGAAGCCCACTGTAAAGTAATCGTGTCTTGCGCCAGAGAGAAGGGTGATCCATCTTGCGGCAAGAGCAGATTAGGCGCCGGGTAAGGAGGCGGAGGTGTTGGTGTTGGCGTAGGCCCTGGCGTGGGATTACGTTCACAAAGTGGAATTTTAAGGATCATACCCAGGAAAACGGTCTCGCTCGCCATTTCGTTAAATTCCATGATCCCCCTCAGGTTCACATTGTAATTTGCGGCGATGGCACCGAGTGTGTCGTTGGCTTCTACAGTGTAATTAATGATCTCACAAGCAGCAATTGTCGCTGCTGCTGGGGATAGGGTTGACGTTGGCTCGGGTGAAGGTGTCGGTGTCGGTTGAGGGATACTCAAATGCTGGCCGACAGTTAAGATGCTCTCACTATTCAAACCTGGGTTGAGTTGAAGGATCGATTGAATCGATACATCGTAGCGAACTGCAATTGCCAGCAAGGAATCACCTGCATCAACAATGTGATCGATAGGGGGCAGTGGGGTGGGAGTGTAGACCGGCGTATTGGTCGGTGTGGGCTCGGACGTAGCAGTTTCGGTCGGAGTTAGCGATGGTGTCGCCTCGATAACCTCGGAAGCCCCGACGCCAAGGCCGCGCACTGCCAGGTAGGTTAATCCGACGGCGAGGATGGTGAAGATGAGCAGGATGCCTAAGGCAGCCGGGAGCGATAACGAGACCTGAGAAGCCTGTCTTCGGCGCCCACGTGTCGGAGTGTTCTTCACAGAGGTGCCGCAGATTTCACAGCGGGATACGCCAGTCGCGAGTTTTGACCCGCATACAGGGCAAACGCTAGGGGCAGCTGCACCCTTATTTTTAGTGTCGCTCATTTTAGTGTTTTTCCTTTTCTTCCAAGCCGAGCCATTATACCAGTATGGGCGGCAGCTCCCAAATAAGCCCCATTGGACCGTATTTTGTTATCTGGATTGATTTTGTCATGCCTTAATGATCACTCAGTCGCTGGAGTCAATCCCAATCGTGTCGGCTCTCACGTATCATCCTCGAAACCAGCGCCCTGATTAAGCAATGAGGCCTGGATTCGTTTCCTTAGATGCGGTTATCAAGCGTTTCTTAATAGGGATTTCTCGCTTCGCTTGAAAGGACATTATCGGGAATGCTTCCTCCTCGTTGGCTTCTTCGAGAAGCCCGATTGACCGACTGATCTCCGCGTAAGGATCGAGGAGATTGCATCGCTTCGCTCGCAATGACATGTCGTGGGACGGAGGAGAGTGCTTCCATTTGTTTAGCATGACAGCCTTCTGCATAATGCCATTTCTATCCCTGGAAGAGCCAGAAAGCTCTATCTAATATTCAAGGATCTTTGGCAGGGGGCAACTCGTGTCAACCAGTTGAGTGTGCTATCCCCCGAGGCCGATATCCTCTGCGATTCGCTGCATGGAGCAGAGTACATGATCGACGTGGCTCCAAAGCTCCACTCCAAACTCTTCAGCGGCCCTCTCGATTTCATCACGGTCAACAGCGGCTGCGAAACGTTTATCTTTCCATTTTTTCTTGATCGATTTTCCCTTTAAATCCAGGATAGATTTCGAGGGACGAACCAGGGCAGCAGCGGTGATCAAACCTGTGATTTCGTCACAGGCATATAGGCTCTTCGCCATTCGTGTGTTGCGCGGAACGCCAGTGTAATCGACATGGCTGAGGATGCATTGGACGATCTCCTCAGGAACACCGCGTTCACGCAGGATTGGGGCGCCGTCTTTTGCATGCCTTTCAAGAGAGGGGTGGATCTCCCAATCAAAATCGTGCAGCAAACCTACTAACCCCCATAATTCAGGATCTTCACCGAAATCGAGAGCGTAATCGCGCATCGCAACTTCGACTGCGTACATATGCCGCTTTAGATTTTCATTCTCGATGAATTCATCCAGAATAGCCAGGGCTTCCTCTCGGCTGGTCATCTTATGATTGATCCTTTTTTGATATTTGGTCCCATATTACCGCGGTTTTCAATCTTCCAGCGTCCCACAGGGCGCGGAATGTGGCACCGATCTCGCGCGCAGACCAGATTGTTTGGGCGGAATACGGTCGGAGATCGGCAGCGACACCGTTAGATTCGATTGAAAGTGCATCACAGAGTATCAAGGCTCTAGGCAGGTGGTAACGCTGCGTAATGAGAAGAGCCTGATCTATGCCATAGATCTCCTTGGCGCGGGCGCAGGTGAGGTAGGTCCGGTCACCCTCAGAATCTATGAGAATGTTCTCCCCTGGTACTCCGAGTTGCCTGGCATAGTCAAGCATAGCGGCAGCCTCATCATAACCAGAAGTATTTGATGAGCCGCTCATCAGTAGTGTTTCTACTTTCCCTTGCTGGTAGAGCGAAACCGCAGTCGAGACTCGATCGGCCAGGACCGTCGTCGGGCGGCCATCGCGGCGAAGACCTGCGCCAAAAACGATGGCGGTGGGCATGCTTCGAGCGTCTTCGGGTGAATAGATACGATCCGCGTAGTGCGCGCTGAGAATCCAGCGGGGAAGGCCGATGAGAAAAGCGGCGATAAACCCCCAGAGCAGGATCTTGAGTACGATCATCATAGTTCGCAATAACACCGAATGATTTTACCAAATAGATCGTACAACTCGAAGTTGGGACAAACCCCTTCGCCGGCGTTGTTCTGAGAGCAGTTTCTGTGAATTTGGCCGATTATTTTAGCAAGGTGCGGGATATTGATCTGCGTGCGGAGAACTCAAGGGAAGTTCCCCGTGGCCGGTCAGTATGCCCGCGGACTTTTGTTTATTGACCATGCCAATGCAGGGTGGTAAACTCCCCACCTCATTGTATAGATCGGACGAATTCGATGAATTAGGTCTTGTAGGCAGAATACTATGAATCTCAATCTCAGTTCGGAACTCCTGGAATATCTCGCTGCCCATACTTCCAAACCCGGAAGATATTATCAAACGCTTGCAGAACTCACAAACGAATTCGACCTCCGCATCCACAAGCAGCTTGAAGTTTCCTGTGTAATGGAATTTGTTGGCTTCGACCAGGGCAGGGGAGATACTCCTTGTGATGCTGCGCAGAAAATGTAAGGATGGCTGGGCGGATCGATTGAGAATCATGGATCTGGACCAGGCCATCTTGCAATAAACGAGTATTTTGAAGTGCTTTCTGCTCATTCAGAGCGTCTGAAGCACAGCGAAAAAAGGATATTCTCCTGGGCGACGGAGAATATCGGAGAAAAATAGAATATGACAATAAGAGCTGCCGAAAATGAGGCGCAAGATGTTGAGGCGACACAGGGGAAAATCGTTAATGATTTCTCCATGGTTATTGCTACGGTCAATGGCTCCGGCAGCCAGACTTCAAACCTGGCTCTGATCCGGGCTTTATTCCGAATGGGGATACCTGTTAGTGGGAAAAACCTGTTTCCATCGAATATCCAGGGCATGCCGACGTACTTTACTGTGCGCGCCAATAAAGATGGATACACAGCACGGCGTGAGAAGATAGAAATTCTAATAGGGATGAACCCCGAAACCTTCGAAGAAGATTTGAACGATCTTGTTGAGGGGGGAGTGTGTTTCTACCCCGACCAATTTAAAATCCCGGAAACACGGGAAGATGTCGTTTTCTATGCTGTACCGGTTCAGCAGATAATCAAGGAACAAGATCCTCCACGCGAACTTCTGAACTACATGCGCAACATGGTCTATGTTGGCGTGGTTTCGGAGATGTTGGGAATTGAGATCGGTGAGATTCGGAATGCGTTAAGTTCACATTTTAAAGGTCGAGAAAAATCAGTCGAACTCAATATGAACATCGTTGAGGCTTCCGCTTCATGGGCGCATGAGAATTTGGTAAAGGCAGATAAATACGTCGTGGAGCGGGATAACAAAACCGAGGGCATGATTATGCTCGAGGGGAATGCCGCCGGAGCGCTGGGGACGATTTTCGGCGGGGTCAGCTTCATCTCCTGGTATCCGATTACACCCGGTTCCAGCCTGGCTGAAGCGCTTCAATCCTACCTGCCCAGGCTGCGTAAAGATAAGGAAACGGGCAAACAAACTTACGCCATTATTCAAGCCGAAGATGAACTGGCTGCGGTCGGTATGATCATAGGCGCTGGTTGGGCGGGGGCTCGGGCAATGACTTCGACATCCGGTCCGGGCCTCTCTCTAATGGCGGAATTTTCCGGCCTGGCGTATTACGCGGAGATCCCGGTCGTAATTTGGGATGTACAGAGGATGGGACCGAGTACAGGTTTGCCGACACGCACATCGCAGGGGGACATCCTTTTTACACGCTTCCTGGGACATGGCGATACACAGCAGCTCTTGCTGATCCCGGGAAATATCGAGGAGTGTTTTGAGTTCGGCTGGAAGTCGTTCGACATCGCTGAGCGGCTGCAAGCCCCAGTTTTTGTGCTCAGTGATTTAGACCTGGGGATGAATCTATGGATGTCAAAGCCTTTTGAATATCCTGATCAACCGATGGATCGGGGAAAGGTTCTCACAGCAGAAGATCTGGATAAGATCGATGAATTTGCTCGCTATCGTGATGTCGACGGGGATGGTATTCCGTATCGAACGCTGCCGGGGACGGATCACCCCAAGGCAGCATATTTCCTGAGAGGATCGGGCCGGGACGAGCATGCCCACTATAGTGAGCGACCGGAAGACTATGAAGCAAATATTGAGAGACTCGCTCGAAAATATGAAACTGCACGGGAGTACTTGCCGGAACCAGTGATTGTAGAGACTGAAGGCGCCGATATCGGTCTGATCGCCTATGGGTCGGCGGATCCGGCTGTTGTTGAAGCGCTTCATCGCTTAACTGCATTGGGAATGAACGTCGATTATCTCCGCATCCGGGCTGTGCCGTTCGCGGACGAGGTCCATGAATTCATTCGTCAGCACGATCGCACATATGTTGTTGAGATGAATTCAAATGGGCAGATGCATATGCTGCTGCGGCTAGAGGTTCCTGAGCAGGCAACGAAATTGCTTTCTCTAAAACACAACAATGGTTTACCCATGAGCGCCCGCTGGATCACGGACGCGATCTTGGAGCTCGAGGGAGGGATTGATGGACACTAAGGTAGCGGATAAGCAAGCGAAACCCGAAGCCCCGAATGAAGTCGGCCTGGTCAAATCGGACTATCGCGGAAGACCATCAACGCTTTGCCAGGGTTGTGGGCATAATTCAATCTCCAGTCAAATCGTTGCCGCATTTTATGAATTGTCGATCCCGCCAGAGCGGATTATCAAGATTTCAGGGATTGGTTGCTCGAGCAAGAGTCCAGCCTATTTCCTCGGCAGGTCATTTGGTTTTAACGCCCTACACGGGCGTATGCCGACCGTAGCGACCGGTGCGGTGATGGTTAACCACTCCTTGAAAGCGATCGGGGTTTCTGGGGATGGGGATACGGCGAGTATCGGATTCAGCCATTTCAAGAACGTCGTCAGACGAAATGTGCCGATGATCTACGTCATTGAAAACAACGGGGTGTACGGGCTGACGAAAGGGCAGTTCTCTGCGACCGCAGATAAAGGTTTGGAGTTAAGGAATGCTGGGGTTAATCCCTTCATGCCGATTGACATTTGTATGGAAGCTTTGATCGCCGGAGCGGGGTTCGTAGCCCGTTCTTTTGCCGGGGACCCCCGCCAGGTCAAGGAATTGTTGAAAGCAGCATCTCATTTCCAGGGTACAGCGGTATTGGATATTGTCAGTCCTTGTGTGACATTCAATAACCGTGACGAGTCATCGAAAAGCTACCGCTGGGGAAGGGCGCGCCAAGAACCGCTGCACGACATCACTTGGGTTCCAAGGCGTGAGGAGATCCAGATCGAATTGGAGCCGGGGGAGGTTCTTGATGTGGACATGCATGATGGCTCCCAGTTGAGATTCAAGAAGCTGGAGCTTAACTACGACCCAACCGATCGTATCTCAGCGTTGAAAATGCTTGAAGAGACGAGCCATGGGGGCGTACTGGTGACCGGTATTGTCTATATCAATGAGGATACACCGCCTCTTGATGAGACGGAAAATCTGGTGGATGTGCCGCTCACAGAGCTTTCAGATGAGGCTCTCCGCCCGACGAAAGAGATGCTGGATACTTTCATCGAGACCTATCTCTAAGGAACCCTTCTACATTTAGATAGCGAAGGGGCCGACCTGAGAGGTCGGCCCCTTCGCATAAGAATAAATCACACGGGCGCACACATGTGTGCCCTTATGCCTTAGATGTTGCCCACGTACAAACCTCCCGCAGATTCAAAACCTGCGGGAGGTTATGGCCCGCAGTGGACATCGCCAGCACCCGTGTGGCTCGTCTTCTACAGCAGCGCAATCTCGCCAATCTGGCGTCAAACCCGCCAATTTGTATAATCTAATGAGAGAGGGGATCAAATTGAGCGGTTTTGGTATTTTTGCAGGGCTCGCAGCTGCAAGTATATGGGGCGGGATGTACGTTGTTAGTAAAGTCGTGCTGGAAGTCATCCCCCCTTTCACATTACTCAGCCTACGGCTGCTGCTCGGAATCGTTTCCTTGGCCGTCTTTCTTCCTCGTCAGGGAGGGCTCAGATGGCCTTTAAAACGGCTTCTAGCGGCATTTCTGGCCGGATTCATAGGATATGGCCTCTCATTAGGGCTCCAGTTTGTAGGCACGCATCTGTCAACTGCGGCAAACGCCGCACTCGTGACCTCAGCTTCTCCAGCATTTATCCTGATTTTCGGTATCTGGCTTCTTAAAGAAAAGGGTACATGGAGAAGGGTTGCGGCATTGGTGCTTTCATCAGTGGGGGTCATCGTCGTTATTGATCCAAAAAGCGTGCTCCTTGGAGGGGATATGGTTCTTGGAAATATCGCCCTGCTGGGTGCGGCGTTGACATGGGGCTTATATTCCGTACTCGTGAAAAAAGCTGGCTCCCAGATGACAACCGTCGCCGTCAGCTTCATCGCTTTCCTGGGCGGTTTACCAATGAGTTTGCCGCTCTCAGCGTTAGAGATCGGGAATAGCGGTATTGGGCAAATAACCCCTGGAATCATAGCGGGAGTGCTGTATCTGGGGGTAATATCAACTGGATTAGCTATGTACCTTTGGAATAAATCCCTTGATTTATTAGATGCCGGATTGGTCTCTCTGTTATTTTTCGCCCAGCCGGTCGTAGGGGTGGGGCTTGGGGTAATGCTGCTCGGCGAGGACCTGAATCTTGGTTTTTGGATTGGAGCGGCGCTCATAGGCGGAGGGCTGCTCGTGGCAGCCCGCGCGGAGCCGAAAAGTAAAAACTAAAAAAAATTGGACGATAAGCATCTAAGGAGAAGCTAGATGGCGGGAAGTAATGGATGTTTTAACAAGGGAATGAGGGCGCTCGCCATTGCGGTGGCACTTGCATTTATCCTTGTATTACCGCTAACGCTGCTGGGGCGTGACCTGGCAAAGGTGATATTTTCACCGGAGAATGTTTCCGGGATACTTCGCAGTCGGCTGCTCGAATCGGGTTTTGTGAACAATATTGCGGCTGAGAACTTCCTCTCGGAGCGATGGTTCGCCGAGATGGATATGGGGGGTGGAGAACTGAAGCCGATGTTCCAAAATCTATCACAGGCTGAGCGTGAGGAGATCCTCACGACTCTCATGCCGCCCGAGTGGGTAGATGCACAGTTGGATAACATAATCCACGCTTTCTTCGCCTGGATTGATAGTGAGACGCCAGCGCCGCGTATCGTGGTTGACCTTTTGCCTCTCAAGCAGGGCTTGCTCAAAGGTGGTTTACGGCGCACGCTCGACACCGTGATCGACTCCTGGCCGAGCTGTACGACGGATGAGATCGATATTATGAGCCAGGAATTGATGCGAACAGGCGTGATACCGATTGAGGTTTGCGAACCTCCCGAGCCGTACCGATCGCAACTCCTGGATTTTACCGTCGCTGAATTGGCGTTTCTGATTAGAGGGCAACCCGACAAACTGCAACTTATCGATTCGCTGGATGCCCCGCCAACCGAAATATCTGTGGTTAAAGAACAACTCCAATTCTTGAGATCTGTGATGATGTGGGGTTGGTTCTTCCCTGCTTCATTGCTGGGTGTAATCATGATCCTGGTCATTCGCTCAATGCGTGATCTCGGTCAGTGGTGGGGGATCCCGCTGCTCATCGGTGGACTGCTGTCGATCGTGGTCATCATTATTGTTAGCGCGGGGCGAATTGGTTTTATTGGGAACCTGCTTGCCGATGGCGCTCCGGCGGGGGCACTGCTCTACCGGGCGTTTGAAATTGTGTTGCTGGGGATACTTGTTGCGGTTATTCGTCTAGCTTTCTTCCACGCTCTGCTCATCACGGGCGCTGGTTTAGCGCTGTGGCTGATCACACGCCAAGTGAGCAAGCGGGCGGGAGCGCATTCGGCGCATAAGCCAGAGTCGGGCGATGAAGTTCCAGCCGAGCACGTTTTCGGGATCCCTTTGCCGCCGCCTGTACCTCCGCTCGGGAGCGGACCCGATGATGATGAAGGTCCTCCCTCCGGTATCTTCGGCTGATCATGAGCAAGGGGTTGATGATCTAGGGGCTGAGGCCTGTGTGGGATCGATAGAGCATTCAGGAGATGACTGGCGGAGGAGTATTCCAAGCATTCCGGGGATTTTAATTGTGGACCCGAGCACTCATCAAAACTGATGAGCATAGTCATACTGCCGTGTGTTTTATATAGTGGAAAACACAACAAATATGGATGTAAAGTGCGGTAATTCTTGAATGTTAAAATATGAAGCGTAGCGAACGAAGAGTATCTATTGAAAATGATTGAAAATTCCTCCTCACTGCGCCGGGCGATTTCACCGCCATCTTTTGACGAGTCGCGAATGCATCGTGAAGAGCTGGTCAGGCGCATTGTTGCCGCGCTCGATCATAAATTGATCGCCGTTGTTGCTCCTCCCGGGTATGGGAAGACAACCTTGATGGCAGATTTCATCTCCCATACCGATATACCGGTTTGCTGGGTGGGTTTAAGCGAAGAAGATCAGGATCCCATGCGATTGGCTCTGGTGTTGAACGCTTCACTTCAGCGCCGTTTCCGCCGGTTGCGCAATAAGATTGATCTTAAACATCTCGTCGGCTCGCCGCCTGAAGCCCTGGCGCGCGCTTTGGTCGGCACGATTAAGGAGCATATATCCGAACGTTTTGTCCTCGTTTTGGATGATGTCCATTTGATTAATGATTCCGAAAGCTCACTCAACCTGCTCGACACCTTCATACTGGAGAGCCCAAATCGTGTGACATTCCTCGCTGCCGGGCGCGCCCTTCCCGAAGTTTCGATTTCGAAACTCATCGTCAATACTCAGATGGCTGGCATTGGAACCGAGGCGCTGGCGCTGACACGGGACGAGGTCGTCTCTTTAGTTGCGAAGAATCTAGATCTGGATCTCGAACGCGACCAGATAGACTTACTGCTTGATCAAACTCAGGGCTGGATACCTGGGGTCTTACTTTCTGCAAGGGCGACAGCGGCAAGGGCAGATGATTTATTTCGCGGGAGGCCGCTTCTCCACGAGTTCCTCATGACTTCCGCTTTTCAAGATGAACCGAGCGATCTGCGCGAGTTCATGCTCGAGGCTGCAGTCCTTCCCATCATGACTTCAGCGGCATGCGATGAAGTACTTGGGCGGAAGGACAGCCATAGGATGCTGGGGAGGCTTGCCCGCAAGGGTTTGTTTATCTCGACGATCGACATATCTCCAAAGACGTATGAGTTTAACCCCCTATACAGGAAATTTCTTGTGGATGCGTTAACAGAGGCCGAACCGGAACGCCATATCATGCTCTCTGTCCGTGCGGCAGAATATTACGTTTCATCGGGTGATATTGAATTGGCGATCTCTTTGTTTACGCTGGCTGGCAAATCGACAGAGGCGGCCTCGCTCGCTGAAAAGCATGCCCGTGAGATGTTTGAAGCGGGGCGGAATAACACCCTGGCTAACTGGGCGCATACCCTGAGAGACTCGAGCGACGAGATCCCTGAAGTCAATCTCTACCTGGCGACGGTCAATGCGGATATTGGCAACCTGAGATCTGCTGAGGTCGAGTTGAGCAAAGCCTTCAGCGGGCTTGAGTATGTGTCTTCGAATAAACGCCGCAAGATGCAGGCGCGGGCGGAGACAGTTCGCGGCTGGATCGCTTATCGCAAAGGGGAATATCGACAGGTCTTAGAGGCGGCGGATCGGGCGGAACAACTCCTTCCGAAGAGAGGCGCTCACCTTCGAAGAGCCACATGCTATCGCCTACGAGCATTGGCGCTACTCGCAAGCGGCAGTAACCTGAGCCTGGCAGAAAATTACGCGCTCAAATCCGTAAATCTCCTCGAAAATACGGATGAAGAATTCACACTGGCGAATGTGTTGCTCGATTTATCCAGGATTCGCAGTACTCTAGGAAGTCCTCGCGAAGGATTTGCGTTTGGTATGCGGGCTTACGAGATACTGAACCGCATCGGATCCCCTAGTTCATTAGCACTTTGTCTCAACAATTTAGCAATATTTACGCATCTTGAAGGACAATATGAAAAAGCGCTAGAATTCTTCCGAGAAGGTTTGCAGAAGGCACATCAAGCTGCAAACAAGCTTGCACAAGCAACGCTGCTTCTAAGTCAGGCGGATCTCTTTTGTGACCTCGGCTTGTCCTATCAAGCTGGCGAACTGTATGGCCGAGGCTTATCCTTGGCTACACAGCTAGGGACAAAGCATCTCATTTTCAACGGTTTTCTGAGGACGGGTGTCCTTCATCGGCGTTGGGGCACCCCCGAATTATCGCTCGAATGGCTGAGTAGAGCGGATGGTATTGCAGATGATGAAGGGCAATCCACTATAGTTGCCTTGGAGCGTGCGGCCATCGAATTTGGGAACGATCCAAATAAAGCAGAAGCGGAGTTGTCCGGGCTGCTCGCCCAAGGGGAGCACTGGTTGAACGCCTCAGATAAAACGCTGCTTCTCTACCTGCTCAGCATGGCGTTAGTAGTTCAAGGGAAAACGAGCGCAGGTGAAGACCGCTTCAAGCAGGCCTTGGACGGCGCAGGGGTGAATGGCACAGAACAGGTTCTCGCTGCCGAGATGCGTGCTGATGAGAATGCGCTGAAAATCGTCTCCCAATTTCAACTAACCCACCCTGTGCTGACAGGGATCTTGCATAGGATCGAGGTGATGCGAGCGTTTGCTCGAAACCTCCAACGCGAAGGCGACGAACAAGATGACCAGCAGCAGTTAAATCTACGTTCTCTGGGAGGGACGGAGATCAGTGCCGATGGACGCCGGATCATCGATATCGAACCGCTCCCGCGCCAGGTGCTTTTCTATCTTGCGGGGAAGGGTCCGGTTTCACGGGACCATCTTCTGGAAGATGTCTGGCCTAAGGCTGCATTAGACAGCGCACTATCCAGTCTGTATAACGCGACCCACAGCCTGCGAGCGGCGATCACGGATGACCTGATATCAATCAAGGGGAATAGGTATCAGATCAATCCTGGGATCGGTGTTAAGTACGACATTTCCGAGTTTGAACAAGCGGCTGAAATTGCGGAGGCGATGGCGAAAGGTGATCCTCGACGGCTCTTCGCTCTCGGCGAAGCGCTGAATGCATATGGGGGTTCGTTTCTCCAGGAGTTCACTGCGGATTGGGTCCTTGTGCGGCGGCGTGAACTCGAGCGCAGATATTTGAATCTATTAAACGAGCATACCTCTGAAGCGCTGGCTCTCGGGCGGGGTGAATCCGCTCTGGAAAGCTTGAGCAAGGCGATCGCCATTGATCCCCTGAGCGATGATTTTAACCTGCGTTATCTGGAGCTATTAGGTCAATTGGGACGCAGAAGCGAGGCGGTGGCTCATTATCGAGATTATTGCCGCCTGCTGGCAGAAGAGCTTGGTTTGGACCCTCCAGAAGAAGCACGCAATCTTTATGAACGCATCATAGAGTAACTCTCCCTTAAAAAACTCATACTATTACTCAAGCCCCTCTCGGCAAGGTCAATCCTTTAGTGCTGCTCCCCAGGCCTCTTATCGCCAGCATAAAATGTTCAATGGTCGTCTGACATTGTGACCCCCTGGTGTATGTCAATATTCGCTATGTTGGGTTTCTGTTCACGGAAGGTGAGGATTTCATGAGGGGTATTCGACTAATCTGCTGTTGAGGGTTTACTCAACCAACAGGAGGTTGCCGCAATGTCTTCTCGAATGCCTTTGACCGGTGGAAACGGAGGGGGATAGTCCCCCCCCATATCCTACCTACAAGTCAAGATTACAAATTTACATCGGCAGGCAGCAGGGGGCTGCCTGCTGGAGAGTTAAAACAGAGATGAACCAGGGAGGTATATGGCAATGATGATGAAGATTCTAGACAAGCTTCTCGGTCGTGCGCTAATCGACACCGCATTTCACGTCGCCTTGGAAAATGGTGAGGTTGAAAAATTGATCGAGGAATACGAATTCTGCGATGAGATCCAGTCTGCATTGCGGAGTATCAGGGCTAATGGATTTGTGGATTTTGCGAACCAGGCCTATTCGATCGTCTATCAACACGATTCCAACGATCCTGACATCCCTTTCTCGTGGCCGACCGAAGGGCTGCTTAAGCAAGGGCAGGAGAGGGGGCATCCGTTAGCCGCATAACGCGCAATCCAATGAATCCATTTGCCATTGGATCCTAGAAACGATGGCCCCGGGCATTTATTAGCGGATGGGGGCGGCAGAGAGAGTGACGGGATCAGTGCATTCTTTCTAATTACAGACTATGAGAAGTGCTTAAATAGGCGAATATGGATAAACGGATCATACACATAGCAGCCATGAATATCTTTGAAGGAAAATTGCAGGTTGAGTCGGCAATCTTGGATGAGGCCTTTGATAATCTTGACGCGTGTGTTGAGAAACTGGAGGCTGTAGATATACCGTTTTCCTGGGTCGCCGCATATACGCTCAAGAAGGCGGGCAGCAACTCCTTGAAACTGTACAAGATGATGATAGATGGAGACTTTTCGGATCGCAGGGAGCAAATAAACTCAATGATTGAAAGCCTTGAGTTATTGATTTATATCGGGCAAAAGTCACAGCGCACTAACGGAAATCTTCATTCCAAATCATTGGCTGCAGACGAAACCACAAGCATGAGCGACGCTAAGACTATAACGCTTTGGGAGAGCTTGAATACACGTGCGGCTCAATTAGGCTTTTCCCATGAATCGATTCATCGGGTAATCGATAACGATTGCGAACATTGGGGACGTGGTCAACCTCAGGATCTTGAGAAAATCCAGAAAAAACTCAAAACTTTATATCGAGTGCTGATCCGATTAATTATTGAAGGGGCAAATTGCCTTGGGTCAATGTCCTGCGATGAAGAGTCTATCTTTTTTGAGAGGGTTCTGGCGCATATTGAGCAAAGTTATGTGGTATTTGGTCCAGCGGGGGAGGGGAGCAATCTTCCCGATGAGAATGCGGCCTAGGGAGTTTTGCTCACCCTACATACTCGCACAGGTGCGGGCAGCACTCTTTGTAAGAGTTTTGCCGGCTCGTTGAGGTTGAGTTCTTGATGGATTGTCACTCGTTTGTATTCTGGAGTTGGTTGCTCGCTGCAGGAATCATAAACTCATTCGTCAGTTGGAAGGATAGAGAATGCCTGGAGAAGTGCTCTTCAACGCCAAAGACAACCTGATTGAGATTCATTCTTGGGGTAAGCTGACGAATCGTGAGATGCTTCAATCGCAATGTGAGGTTGAACGTCTTTATCAAGAGAGTAAAACAACGAAGGTTCTCTTTGATACTGAGGCGGTAGAAGCTTTGCCCTCGCCGTATATACTTTACGAATTCGTGGTTTCTCTTCTGGATACCAAGAATCCCGTTGACCTCCGAATCGCGCTTCTGACCCGGGTTGCCCTGCAAAATGATATGCGCTTTGTGGAAACCGTCGCTGTGAACAGAGGCATTCTGGCACGGTATTTCCTTGACCGCCCGCAAGCCCTGACCTGGCTCAATCATTGACGCGGGCATACGCTTGGTGTTGGGGTTATACGGCCAGCAATTTCATGTACGTCGCTGCGAGCGGCGGTGGTGGCTGTTGCTGCCTCCGTTGCGGCGAACATGATTTCGCATTTGGTGTGATCGTGTCTTTACGGGTGGCTTTGTAAGGGTCTCCACGATTGGATTTTCCGGCACGAAACTGCCGTAATTAAAATCGGGTAATCGTCGCCGCTCGATTTTTGTCCCCAGCAGTTTTTCTATGTCTCGTATCATCTGCCCATCCTCTT
The DNA here is from genome assembly GCA_049644665.1 of Anaerolineales bacterium. Taxonomy (GTDB): domain Bacteria; phylum Chloroflexota; class Anaerolineae; order Anaerolineales; family E44-bin32; genus E44-bin32. The sequence goes on along the minus strand of JBARSI010000085.1, from coordinate 3,203 downwards.
GTCCTGCAAATGTGAATGCTTCCCCAGTCTGGTGGGCGCGACCGGTGCGGCCGATCCGGTGTGTGTAGGCATCGACAGTATCGGGGATATCGAAGTTGATCACGTGCGATATTTCCGACACGTCTATGCCGCGCGAAGCGACGTCGGTGGCGGCGAGGATGTCGTATTTCCCGTCGCGAAAGCCATTGATTGAATTATTTCGCTGATTTTGTGACATGTTACCCTGCAGAGCTGCCGCCCGAAAACCATACTTAACAAGGTCATGTGCCAGATTGCGAGCGCGGTACTTGGTGCGGGTAAAGATCAGGACGCGGCCGGTGGCTGTTTGTTTCAGCATCGCCATTAGAAGAGTCTTCTTCAGGTTGGCGGGCACCGGATAGAGAGCGTGCGAAACGGTCTTCGCCGGAGCAATCTTGCCGATTTGAACGGTGACCGGATCTTTGAGGATATTGTCTGCCAGCTTGCGGATATCCGTTGGCATTGTGGCTGAGAAGAAAAGTGTCTGGCGTTGGGTCGGCAGCAGCTTGAGAATGCGACGAATGTCGGGGAGGAAGCCCATATCACACATGCGATCGGCTTCGTCCAGCACCACTACTTCGACGTGCGATAGATCGATAACGCCATCGTTTACGAGGTCAAGCAGGCGTCCAGGACAAGCTATGACGATCTCCACGCCCTGTCGCAGGCGCGAGACCTGGGAAACTTTGCTCACGCCACCGTAGATGGATACACTGCGCACCTGGGTATTTTTACTAAGGTCACGACCCATCTGGTAAATCTGTTCAGCGAGTTCGCGTGTGGGCGCAACGATTAAGGCACGCACTCGACGTAATGGGCCTTTGGTTAACCGCTGTAGAATGGGGAGAATGAAGGCTGCTGTTTTGCCAGTCCCGGTCTGGGCTATGCCCATCACATCACGCCCATCCAGCACTGCGGGTATAGCTTGCAGTTGAATCGGGGTGGGCGTGGTGTATCCGACTGCTTTAATTCGGGCGCTGATGCGCTGGTCTAAAGAAAATTGTTCAAAATTCACTTAAAGTACTCCTTGACTCTGTTGAGCCAAGTCGCACCCTCAGCCCGATGATGTTCTGCAAATTTCTTTGCTTACTTTGCGGCGAATCAAATCTTCGCAGAAACAAACCTTTATATTTAACAGCGATTGCCGAGCAATCATGCTCATCTAACCGCTAAACAGTGCTCGAAAAATTCTATCGTGAAGGCGTAGAGATTTATTCCGCCCACCTGAACTTCGAACAAGCCCGTTCAAGCCGAGCGTCCAAGCAAGGCCGTCATTATAACAGATATTTAGGAGATGATGATTTCGTCCGCCGCGTTGCAGGACAACGAGGCTGGGATTGCTTTTAATGGGCTGAACCCCGTTGCCTTCCCCTCCAAAAAAGTACAGGGAATTGAGCCCCCCAAAGAACGGGGGACTTCGCAGTTTGAAACTGTCCGATAATATTTGTCAGCCGGCTGTCTTTCTCGTGTCTGATATTTTCTTCCCACCTGGTATATTCTTATTGCAGTTTCGCTGCATTGCCCAGGATCTATGCTTAATTACCTATTGGAATCATTAACAGACAAGAAAAATCTAAAATTTCGATACAATCTTTTGAAGCAGGCCGAGGGGGATCGAGTATTGTCATAGATGCTGCAGTGGGTGCTGCAGTATACAGCCCAATTGAATATCCTCGAAAGGAGAGGTGATGAAATGGAAGAGAAATCGGCTTTTTTCGATTTTGCGGCCTACGTGGGCCTGACGAAGCATCTGGGAGGTGTAGCAGCAACGGATGACCTCCTTGAGCTATGCCACGTTGGAGAGGACACGTATGTCCTGGATGTCGGCTGCGGTGCCGGGGTGACACCCTGCTACATCGCCAGAGGGTACGGCTGCCGCGTCGTCGGCGTGGATATCAACGAGGAGATGATCGAGAGGTCCAGGGAAAGGGCGAGCAGGGAGAGATTGACGGATTTGGTAACGTTCAGAGTAGCCGATGCGCAGGATCTTCCCTTCGACGATGGACTCTTCGACGCAGTCATCACCGAGTCTGTAACCGCCTTTCCGGAGGACAAACAGAAAGCGGTCATGGAGTACGCGCGGGTGACGAAGCCGGGAGGGTACGTCGGGCTAAATGAGGGGACCTGGTTGAAAGTGCCGCCGCCTCCGGAAATAGTCGCCTGGGCATCTCAGGATCTGGGTGCAAGCGTCAAACCCCTGACTTCGGCTGAGTGGGTGGGATTGCTGGAGGTCGCCGGTCTGAGAAATGTAGTCGTGAATACGTACGAAATCAATACCCAGGAAGAAGCCAAAGGAATTCTAGGCCGGTATGGTTGGGGAGGAATGATCCGTGTTATGAGGAGAATGCTAACACTCTATGCCAGGAATCCAGCCTACAGGAGATTCGTAAAGGAAGTTCGGGAGGGTGGAATCGCGCCTGATAACCTCGATGAGTATTTCGGGTACGGAGTATATGTCGGGAAAAAGTAAAGAAGGGAGCGATGGATCATCTCGTCGTACTTCATAGTCCATCTCCTAGCAAAGTGAGAGAGACGTCACTCACCAAACAACGAGGGGCTACGCCTCCCAAACTACCGAGGAATTCGCAGCTTGAAACTGTTCAACGTAGTTTATTATTATGGATATGTTTCCCACACCATATGCAGAACTCAACCACGTGTTAAGTACTCTTGTGTCGAGGATAGAAGAAATCCTGGGCAATAATTGCGTCGGCGCATACCTTCAGGGCTCGTTTGCCGTAGGGGATTACGATCTTCATAGCGATGTCGACTTCATAGTCGTTATTAATGACGAACTATCACCAGGTCAGATTAATGCCTTGCAGGAAATGCATGATCAGATCTATCAACTTGAATCAAGATGGGCCCAGCACCTCGAAGGATCATATTTTCCAAAGGAAATCTTGCGCCACCATTCAAATCAAGGCGTCAAGCTTTGGTATCTAGACAATGGCGCTCGCTCTCTCATTAAATCAGAGCATTGCAATACGATATTCGTTCGCTGGGTCGTGCGTGAAAAGGGTGTTACCTTAACTGGCCCACCGTCCGCTACGCTTGTGGACTCGATTTCGGACGAATTATTGAGGGAGGATATTATCGAGACAATCATTAATTGGGGACAGGAGATACTTGATGATCCAAACTCTTTCAATAATCGTTTCTACCAGTCGTTCATAGTCTTAAGC
>JBARSI010000084.1:0-19171 GCA_049644665.1 Anaerolineales bacterium | reverse complement strand
GATGATGATCGTGGTGATCATGAGCGTTCGATACTCCAATTGGTAGTCAAAAAATACCCACATCGGTGGAAATTGCTTTGTTAAGAACGCAGCGCATACGGTGCCAATGCCGCCGAGAATGTTCATGGAAGCGGCTAGACCCATGAGAACGATGGCCGTGATGCGTAGCCCTTTACTCTGTTGAGAATTCATGATGATTTATCCTCCTGTTGCGATAGGCTCAATATAATATCGTTCGAATTGCTAAGATCCAGCGCCAATCGTTTTCCGCAATGCCCTGGAGTCTCCCGTCCAGGAAGGGATCTATGCGCTGGTGCCCTCATGTGGCTAATTCACATCCACCGACAAGTCCCATGGGTTGCTGGGATAATGACAGCGGTCACAACTGGCATCAAGTTGAGTGTTATGTGATGTGAACGGGTTGGAAACCCCTTCCGAATCCGGAGGTAAAAATGTGATCCAGGCACCCAGATCATCGTCAGGGCCGACCGCCATTTCGCCAGCGTCGTGGCAAGCAACACAGGATACCGACTCGTGGGAATCGTCGTGCCCGGGAATGTCCGCGCCCATGTCGTCGTGGCATCCAGCCGCCCCACACGAAGCTGCTGTGGTGCTGTGGGCGTCGTGGCAGTCTGTGCAGGAATAGTCCGCATGTGCTCCGCCCACGACAACAGCCGTGTGGCCGGGCAGATCGAGGTCAGGATCGGCGTGGCATTTTCCGCACAATTCCGTGGACGAAGCCACCTGCTCATATTCCTTGATTTGCAGGAATAAAAGCCAGGCGAATTCAGGTTCAACTTCGTCGTTTTTGTCAACAAGGTGACAAACATTGCATTCGATATCAGTCCATGTTTCTTGGGCGATATTGGCAGGCGGGGGAGAGATCTCGAATTTACATACCAAGCAGGTAGGTGCGAGGTCATCCATGGATGGCATGAAGACGACGGGTGCGTGACAGCGAGCGCAAATGTTGTTGTCCCCTTCAACATACGTCTCCGAATGAGGACCGGCTTGCCAGGCTTGTTCGATTTCCCCCGTGGAGGATGCCTCTGGTTCATCTTCATCCACAATAGGTTCATCGCCTGTTGTTTCTCCACCCCCAGATGGTTGTGTGGCTTGAGTGCTAGGCGAGGAATTATCAGGAGATTCGGAGGACTGGCAGGCTGTTAATCCAACGATCAGGAACAATAGCAGTAGGCACTGGGTGATGAATAAGCTAATCGCCCGAGCATTGAGACCATAAAAATTCCGGCTCTGGTTAGAGCGCTTTGATAAGAGAGAAATTCTTCTATCCATTTTTTAAAACCCACGGTCCTTAGATTCTAGATTATATACCTGTGGGGCGAGGAGACTCCTCACCCCACAGGATACCGTTTGCCTTCACTTTCCCAGCGCAATTGTCAGCCAGGAAGACGGTTCATTCCGATGTAACGATCTACTCCGTCGTTTCAGAAGGCGGTTCTGGTACTGTACCATCTGCGTTTAAGACGACCAGTTCGTTAGGGTTTTCCTCGAAGTGGCAGCGATCGCAGGCGACGTCATGGACGATGCTGTGCGAGAGTACGAAGGCTGTACTCGGCCCAGCGCGCCCAACGGTGGTTAACTGGGTAACCCATTTGCCACCCTCATCACCCGGAGGAGGTCCTACATCCAAACCGGAGGCATCATGACAAGCCATACAGGTCAGCTTATCCAGCATTAAGGCGTTGTAGCCCATCATGTGGGTGTCTGAAGTCGTCACGCCCTCGTGGCAGTCTACACATTGTTTTGGTTCGAGCGTGTGTGGATCATGGCAGTCGGCGCAGAAGCTGGGTGGGGGAACTTCCCCGAGGAAACCACCATAGTTGAGGTGGGCGCTTCCGCCAAGCGTAATCTTATGATCCACAGCAGAGCCGAAGGCGTTGCCGGTGGTGGTTACGTGGCATTTCTCACACAACTCTGTTGAAGTGTTAACGGCAACGTAATCCATCGTGATCGGATTGAGCCAGGCGATCCCAGGGGTGACGATTCCGTTTCCGTCAACTCGGTGACAGGTTTCGCATGGCACGCCGACCCACTCCTCCTCGGGAACATAAGGATTCCCCTCGGCCACCCTCAGCTCTTCATCAGTATCGAATTTGCATGTGAAGCATGATGGCGGCGGTCCTTGGAAAGCTTCCGGATCCCAGTTCTGGGGGGAGTGACAGCGAGTGCACCAGGTGTTCGGTCCATGCCCGACGTCGTATGTATTCATCATATTGCCTTCTACAGCGGCGATGAATGCAGATTGGTCAGGCAACGGAGTCGCTGTTGGCGGCGGTGGTGGCGGTACGTCGGTTGGCGGCGGTGGCTCTGGTGTTGCGGCAGGTGCACAAGCACCGGCTGCTAACACCAACAAGAGTAATGCGCCAATTACGACGAGAGAAAACTTTGGTTTCTTGATCATTGCATTCTCCTCTTTTCCTCTTCGTAATTTTGTAAAACTGGATTTAACGCAAGTCTAGGTCTATTTTTCTTCTTCATCCTCCTTATCATTTGCGCTTCACGGCGCGATTTCGTCTGGTCAGAGCAAGAACTCGATTAACCGAGGCAAAGCGCAGGTTTTCGGATAGCTCTTCTCCAACCGAAAAACTAAGAACGAAACGCGAAACCTGTATAAGAGCCCCTTTTTATGGGTCCCAATTACGACCTGCTCGGCACAGATTACACACGCACAGTGCGGGTATAAGCAAAATACCTTCCACTAGTTCAGCCTATCACAAATGGTGGTGTATGTAATTGCCGAGCGTCAAGTGTTGATCTCCGGCGCGGGATACGGCATTGCCGTCTTTAAATAAAAGCAATAGTTAATGAACCATCTTAGGGGACAGCAGCTAGCTAGCGGATTGTGTATTTTTCGGTGGTGCTAACGCAATGCTGGGGGCGTAGAAGATGTCTGTAGTAATACAGACTTGACAAGAATAAACCGCCGCCAATGCCGATATAGAAAATCGCCAGGTAGGGTTTTGGAACGGGTAAATAATTCCGAAGCGAGATTCCCAACCCAATCATCACGACAACAAGGGGATAACTCGTCCATTCCTGGAAGGCGAAGATGCAAATCTTGTCTCCAGCCATGTCGGTGATGCGCCGGATATTCTTCATGGCGAGCTTGCTGAAACCGAAGTGGTGGATGGCCGAAGCGAGCGTAATACCTGCAAGCGACATCCATATAACCCGAGGGAAAGAAACCGACCGCAGCCAGCCATAGGCCAGGTTGCACAGCATCAACCCAACACCGCTCCACATAATGCCGGCTGAAGCGATCAGCCACGGCTTACTCGCGGCGGGTTTGAGGCGTTCGAGGCGAGACAAGGCTTAACCGCCCAGACCGAGAACGAATGCAGCGCTCATCAGTACTAGTATCCATGGAAGGAGCGTAAAGATTTTCTCGGCAGAGAGGATGGGTTTACCAGTCTTGAGGAGGGCTAAAAGGATGCCGCCGGCTCCGATCAAACCGCCACCCACACTCACAAAAAGATATAGCATTGGCTTCGTCCCTAGCAACACGAGGGCAATGGGTAGGGTGACGATTATAAGCCCGGCAATGCCATGCACAAGAGATAGCGCTATTGCCGCTGCACGTTCAGGAAGGGTGTAGCGCGAGGCAAGGATGGAAAGAAATCCGAGCCCGGCAAAGAGAGTATATCCCCTGCTCCATGCCGGCAACTCTTCGACCACCATGCCGAGCGAAAGACCCAGGGGGATGATGGCGGCAATGATGACAACCAGAGGGCTGTCGAGGACATCAAAGCCGTTGATGATCATAAGTAAGCTCGAGATTATTAGCACGCCGAACGCGGTGCAATATGCCCATGTAGTCAGATTGGGGAGTCCCTCGACACCGATGACGACCTGATACGCCGCGATCAAACCGGTAATCAGGAGTGCGATTCTGTCTAGCGGGGTGATCCTCTTCATTACAGGACGCCGAGGGCAACCAAGACCATTGAACTCAGCATATAAAGCGATGCGAATTTAAAGAGACCAAAATTCATTTTGAAAGAGGGGCGCAGCATACTGCTGATGGCTATGGCCAGCAATCCGCAGCTGAGGACGATGAGTAATCTCATGTAGCCCCATGTTATCCCGATCCCGTACGCTGCGAATGCCATGGCGATCGCGGTGGCGATGCTCGACAGGGCGATGATGATACTTGTAGTGCGTTCCCCGTAGGCCGAAGGAAAAGTGGGCACACCGGCTCTTGAATAATCATCACGATACCGCAGGCTGAAGGTCATGATGTGCGTGGGGATCCATAGCAGCACAGCCAGCGCAAACATCAGGCCAACCCAATCGATCATCCCTAATCCGAGTACGCGGCCAGCGAGGGCTGGCATCCCCCCGGCGATTCCCCCCCAGATGATCGACCAGGGAGTGCGGCGCTTGAGCCAAAGTGTGTACACGACGACATCGAAGAAAAGGCCGGCGAAGACGACCAAACCATAAAGAGGGGAGAGAAAGGCTGCCCATCCGATGCCGATGGCACTTAACACACCGCCCAGAGCAAGCGCCTCGACCACGCCGACCTGCCCCCTGGGGAGCGGTCGTTTCTGAGTGCGCGGCATCCGGGCATCAATGTCTCGATCGTAGACCATATTGATGACCGTGCTGCCGCTGATTGCCAGAAACAGGCTGCCAGCCAACGCGAGCAGCGTTTGCCATGTCTGGACAGGGCAGCGAGCGCTCATGTATCCTGCCAACCCAGTCGAGAGCAGCAAGCCGGTTTGAAGACTTTTGGTCATCTGCCAGTAGAGGCGGATTTTCACAGTCAATGTTTTCAGTGTTGATTGAATAGTAGTTTTCAAGTATGCCATTGTCTTTTCTTATGTTTTTATATTTCTCATCTATGGATTGCTGACGGATGTTTATCTCAGCCGCCAGCAATCCGTATTCCTTAGATCACGAACACTAGTTCTGTGCGCAGCGGAACCCTGCGTTCGGGCTGAAATAAACCGGCTCTGCGTTATTGATCACCCAGGCCCGAATCCTGACGGCGTATACATCCTTGGCGCCGCCCAGCAGTAAGCGATAATGCTGGTAGGGAATTACATCGCCGATCCATTGATAGACGTTTCCAGCCATGTCGTATAGGCCATACGGGCTGGGGGAGTCTTCAGTTTCAAATCCGAGATGCGTCTGGCCGTTGTAAAAACCTACTGGGGTCGTGTCGCCCATCCGACCGATCACATCCTCGAACGGGTCATTGCTGTGGTAGTAGTTTGCGTTGGTTTGTTGGGCTTCGTCACCCCACGGAAATGGCCGTCCGTCGGTGCCGCGGGCTGCTTTTTCCCACTCAATGGCCGATGGCAGCCGCCCATCGTAGAATTCGCAATACGCATTAGCTCCAAACCAGGTGACCATAACCATGGGGTGATTCTCGTATCCCGGCTTTGCCGTAAAGATGGTGCCGTCGTAATCTAGTCGCAGCCCCTTTTCGTCGAGCGGCATGAGCGGATAATCTCCAGCAAGGTATTCTTCCTCGTGCCTGTACTCGCGGAATATGTCGCCTGGGTAATATCCCATGATCTCATCGCCCACGATTTTGATGGTCTCGGTTTTCAACGCCTCGTTGAGGAAACGGGCGTATTGAGCATTGGTCACATGGGTAACCATCATTTGATAATCGTAGTCCACCATGATTTCTTCATTGGTGAAGTTCGCCAGAAACTCGCCAGCGGGGATGAGTGCCCAACTATCCGGATCGACTCCGGTCTCGATTTGCGGCGGAGGGGTGGCTTCGACCGTGGAGGATGCGCAGCCCGTCGTTAATAATGTGACAAACAAAAGAAAGAAAAATGTACGTTTCATCAGGGTATCTCCTCGCCCAGAAATAGATGCAGGTTGGATATATTCATATTCACGTTTATTTAACGCTCCACGTCGGACAGTTCTTTCGCCCAGCGACCGTTTTTCTTGAATAGATCAATCAGCCTCCATCCCAAGAAGGCGGCGATGACGATCAATAGGAGTCCTAGTCCGAACTCGGTAAGTAGATCAAGAGTGTCCACCAGGGGTTGCTGGTCTGACTCGCTGACGAACAATCGCTTCAGAGCAAAGACAGTTGCGGCTCCAAAAGCCAGATCCGAGGAGATTATCGTCAGCCATCCGAACCACTTGCGTGCTTTGCCTTTCAACCCCATAAGATCAACGAAGTAGAAGAGCATGATGGTAGCGATAATCGCAGCAAGGACATGCCAGTGGCCGGTCAGGGTTATGCGCTCTTCGCGCAGTGGAAGACGACGGATGATGTCATCCAATTTGGCGGCCATGAAGAGACCGACAAAGGTGACACAGAAATTCATATACACCATTTGCCAGGTCGCGCCGAATTTCACGGGGTCATGAAACAGCGCCTTAAATTTTTGGCCAAAGGAGGCTTTTACGATCCCTTGTTCTGCCAGACGGTCCCTGATCAACCTACCCCAGCCGTAGATTACCAGGAGCAATCCGGCGACTAAGACGAATGTCGAGCCGACATAAATAATGAGGTGGGCATAATACTGGGCCGGTATCATCACAGCACAACCAATACTGAGAATGATCGAGCCAAAGATCATGCTCGGCATGGCGATCTTGTGCAGGATGCCTTTGAAGTCGTACCATTTGCCGACAATCAGGGTTATGGCTACACCTGTAAGAGCGACCATGATGTGCAGGTGCCCGATGACACCCCGGGCCAGGACAGCCTTGTTCGGGTCGCGGACCGTGTCTTCAGCAAGAAATGTCACGAAGCCGTTGCCAAAGGACGCACCAGCGATCGCGCCCAGTAGGGCTGAGCCCAAAGTTGTGACAGCCATTGCGAAGAAAGCTGCCCGTTCCAGGTCCATGCCGCTTTTAGTGTGGGCGTATTCTGACTTCGGGTCTTTGATGTAGTATTCCTTCTTCCATGGCCACAACGCTATAGCCAGAAGAACCCCGCCGAAGTACATGAGTGTTTGACCAGCAATAAACAATCCATGGAAAATCCAGTTGTGTCCGAAATAACCAAATAACATACCAAAGGTCAACGCAAACATATAACCAACAGTCACCGTGGCGTTGATCATTGCCCGCTCATGCTTTTTCATCGGCATGATGTGGGTTATGAAATACACCTGAATTGCCACCACAGCCATGGCGATGCTGTGATATAGCATAATCAGGCGACCTTCCCGTTCGGCAGGCACCAAGTCCATACCCAACAAGCGGACGGTTATGTCGTTTACGCCCATTTCAGCCAAAGGGCCGGAGAGTGTGCCCCAAATGGCGGTGACGAGGGACACCAGGGCAATGGCAACCAGAGCCAATCCTTTGGTCGACAGGAAGAAATATTGAAATCGTTTAGTTAATGCTCTCATTATCACTACTCCAAGGATTATTTTATATAGCAACAAGCAAGCTTGTGATACCGCTCACAATAAGTTTGCCACATTAATAGCGGATAGTCTTTAACAATGGGCAAATTGTACGACACATGGAAATTGGGAGATTTGTGTGTTTTATCCAGAGTTTAGGGCCTGCAGGAAAAAAACCAGCACGATCAGTCACAGGACGCTAACAGCATATCCCTTGATGCTGCAGTGCCAGACGATTGTTCTGGCAACGGAGCCGGAGAAGTCCCGGGAAGATTAGGGCTCAACTGGAGGGGTGCAATTATTGAAGGGGTAAGGTTCTAGTTGAGCGGCAACAGATAGTTCAATCGGCTCCAAGATGGTGATTTCCTTTCTGGTGCAATTTATCATGCCGCGCTCGGTGAGGACGCTAAAGGAGCGACTGAGCGTCTCCGGTACCGTGGCTATGCTTGCGGCCACGTCTTTTATCGGATATTCACTGCGATCGATTGCCTTTGTGCCGTTATCACTTATTTCAAGGAGGATCTTCGCTGTCCGCGCCAGCACAGATCGGAAAGAGAGGTCCTCGCAGCGGTCGATGAGGTGCCGGGTGCGTCTCGCCAGCACCTGCATCATCGCAATGCCGATAGTTGGATCAGGGTAGCGCATGACCAAAGAGTGGAAGGCTTCATACCCAATATTCCAGGTGAGACACGCTTGTTCCGCGATCGCGGTGAAAGGATTGGGCCCACCGTCTATTGCCGTCAATTCATTGAACATAATCACCGGTTCAATAATTGAAATGATTTGCACCTGCCCCGATGGGCTGAGCTTGCATAGATGTACCTTCCCTGAGAAAAGAACAAACATGCCCGCGCTGGGCTCAGTTTCATGGAAGATTACCGAACCTGACCGAAAACGCTTCAATTGACCAGAATTGATAACGAAACGCAGGTCAGCTAAGGTTAGCTTCCGAAAATGCTCGACATTTCTAAGCAGCTTGGCGTACTTATCCATTTACGTCCTTTGTGAAAAAAACCCATACCAATCATAACACGGGGGTTGAGGGGTTGCCATTGCCTGAATTCCGTTTTCAGGCAGAAGAGACTTGAAAGAGATGTTGAGTAGCAGGCCGCTGGGTTGGGGCATGATCTCGTGAATACCGAGAGTACCTGAGCGGCAACAGTATTTTTCAGCAGTCAAATGATCTTCCCAAAGAAGCAAGAAGGAAATATTAATAATGAAGGACGCCGTTCATTGAAAGGCATCCTTCGCTTCCCGCGAACAAGCTATTTGGTCGTAATTACAACAAGAACTTAGCGGCAACAGACATTGTTACATGTGTGAAATGCTGCACACTCCTTTGCCAATCAGTCGGCGAGGACCTGCTTGACGAATCCCCAGGTGAACGCCAATGTCATCAGGAGCAGCAGTGGAGCCAGGATCATCAGGACAAATTCCTGGCTGAAGAACAGCAGTTGTTTGCCAGAGGTGAGGAATGCCAGGGCGATCCCGCCGATGCCGATTAGCGCGCCGCCGATCCCAACCCACCAGAACCCCTTTGGTGCTTTCGCGCCCAGCAGGAATGGACCCAAGAAGATGATCAAGCCAGCAACGCCATGGAATATGGGTACGGCGAATCTCTTCAGGTCGTGCCCGGTAATGCTGGTATATGCGATCGCTAGAAGGCCAACAAGGGCGAACCAGGCGTAGACCTTCTTCCATTTGGCGAAGTACTGGTTCATAAGGCCTAAGGAAATCCCCAATGGGATCAGGGAAGCTACGGTGAGCACATAGGGAGAGGCTAAAATCTCCCACCCCTTCCAGATGAGAAGAAGGCCGGATACGAGCAGAACGAGGAAGCCCATCATATAGTACATGTCATGGAGCTTCTTCTCTTTCGAGTAGCGAGTGTAAAAACGCCAGGTCAGGTACAGGGCAGCCAATCCCGTCACCAATAATATGATTCGGTCTAGTAATGTCATGCGTCACCCTCCCATAGGAATAATGGATACTTGTACTTGATTTCACTGTAAGTATACAGAATTTATCCATTTGGACATAATTGAAAATCCTACTCGCGATTTAAGTCGTTCATAGTGACGGTCACCACGGCGCCCTCTTCACACAGAACCTTTGGTCGGGATGGGCTCCTAGAGCACTCGCCCGACCATATCCCGCAGGGTCGCTCATCAGCAAGGACGAAGGCGGCATTCTCCACACGGCCAGTATTGGCATAAACACTGCAGAAAGCACCTCATTTATCGTGCTTAATGTCCATCTTAAGGCTGACTGGTTTTTATGAATTAAGGTCCCCAGAGCGGCTTGAGACGCTGGGAGGGGTATTAACAGGCGAAGGGAGTATCGAGACCAAGTAAGATCAAATCGATTGGCGCTAAAAGTCGGGATATTATCAGGGAGTTGGTGAAAACCGGTGTAGTATTTAATTAGATCGGCCGCGGCTAAACCCTTATAAATAAGGAGTGTGCCATATGGTCGCCAAGCAAGTTGCAGATTTGCTTACATTCACACGCGGACTGCTTCTCGTTATTTTCCCTTGGTTGGCAATGACCGGAGGTCAAGAAAGTCTGTCTCTAGCGGCAATGCTGCTTGTTGCAGATTGGACCGGGGATGTATTCGACGGCGCCCTAGCTCGCCGAAGCCGGATACGCTACGACTCCTGGATAGGCGATCATGACCTCGAGATCGATATGGCGGTTGCGTTCGGTTTGTTGGTTTACACGATGATCACCGGCTATGTGCAACTGACAGTCGGTGCGATCTATCTCCTGATTTGGGCGATGTACTTCTGGCGGGTTGGTATCCCCCGCACAATGGGGATGCTCTTCCAGGCTCCTATTTACGGTTGGTTCATCTACGTTTCCATCAGATACACACCATCGGCGGGTTTGTGGCTCGTAGCCTGGATCCTCGTCGCCGTTGTTGTCACGTGGCCGCGCTTTCCGCGAGAGGTTGTGCCGGGCTTCCTGAGCGGGGTGAAAGCTCATTTTTCCTCGGGCGAACATCAAGATCGATAATCCAGTAAAGTTATGCTGAATCAGCATTGGTTTGTGCTCGACTTGACCACTATCGATGAGGCATGCAAACCGCGTCAGCTGCAATTACCAACTTTCGACAGCGGGAACTTGCGGAGGGCTTGATTCGTCTTTACAGAGTAGGCTAGCTAGGATAATAAAACTATATGTAAGAGGATCACACATGAATCTGAAAACGTGTAAGCTGCAGATCATTCTCGCGATCGTACTTCTCACGGGATGTGCGCCAGTTGCGTTGAATGATTCGCCAGCGCCGAAGAGCGACGGGGAATATATCCACGGAGAGGCCGTGGTGGAGGATGTCGAGACCATGTTTCTTGAATCTTTCCCCCTTCAAGTCCATGCTGTCGCGGTGGGATACCTTCCCGATCCCTGCACGGAGATTGAAGAGGTCTTTGTTGAGCGTGAGGGCAACCACTTCGGAGTGCGCATCACGACACGGCGCGAGGCGGATGTTATGTGCATTCAAGTAATCGAGGCGTTTGAGCAGATCATCCCCCTGGATGTTTATGGGCTGCCCGCCGGGGATTACACAGTGACGGTAAATGGGATAGAAGCTGAATTTACATTTCTCCGGGACAACAGCTTACCCGAGGGCTAAGTACGAGTTCTAATAGCTGTAAGAATCAACACGCGCCCCTTAAGGGCGCGTGCGTTTAATTAACCGGGCCGGCAAAATCAGGACGCGAGGAGCTCCTCGAGTTGCGCTTTTGAGTGTGTCTCAACTTCTGCGTGCACGCTGCCGCCGTGGGAATCCATGGTTACGACAGCGGGGAAGTCTTTGGCCTCGATCACCCAGATCGCCTCGGGAACCCCGAAATCGAGTTTGTGGACAGCGAGCACCTGCTGAACGGACTGTGCAATCAATGAAGCAGCCCCGCCGATCGCGTGCAAGTACACGCCTGGCACCTTATTACATGCCTCCAGCGTTTTCGGCCCCATCCCGCCTTTCCCAATAACGGCTTTGAGGTTGAAGTGCTGCATTACATCACTCTGGTAGGGCTCCTCGCGGATGCTCGTTGTCGGACCCGCGGCGACGAAGGAATAGTTGCCAGTATCCAGGCCGGCGACGACAGGTCCGCAATGGTATATTGCCCCGCCTTCGAGAATAGGTTTTAGCGTCTCATAAACGGCTTCGTCGTCGCCCTCAGGTTTGCGGCTCTTCTTGACGAAGGTGTCGATCATCCATTTATGGACGGCATCGCGACCAGTAATCATCACACCGGTGAGGGAGACCGAATCGCCAATTTTCAACTTGCGGATGACATCATCCGTAATGGGTAATGTGATTTTCTGCATTGGGGCTCTCCCTTACTCGTAAATTGATTCGCCGTCGCGGATAGTCATGCGCCGCCGCCGGTGTGCCCAGCACATATAGGAGACAGAGACGAAGTAGCTGGCCGGTAGCCGGTGAAGGCTCTTTGCTTTCACGCCAAGAATCGTCGTCTCGCCGCCGAAGCCCATCGGTCCGATCCGAAGCTGATTCGCATCCTGCATGAGCTGATTTTCGAGCTTTGCCAGTTCTTGATCTGTATTTTCGTCGTCGAGCTTTCGGAACAGCGCCTCTTTCGAGGCGTAGTACGACGAACCACGATCCCCGCCGATGGCCACACCGAGCACACCCGGGGCGCAGCCTTTTCCCTGCGCATTGAATACGGCATCCAAAACCACCTTGCGCACCCCTTCAAGGTCACGTCCGGCGCCGAGCGGGCCATTCGGCAGTGAGTACTGTGCGCCAACATTTTCACACCCCCCACCTTTTAGGATCAGATCCACAACTAGATCTTCCCCGTCGGTTTCTTCGAAGTGGATCGTGGGGAAAGCTGGACCTCCCAAGTTATTCCCGCTGTTCTTCCCGGTAACGGAGTCGACGGCGTTCGGCCGCAGGTATGTCTTTTTCGTGGCCTCGGCGACTGCGGCGCGGATCTGCTGTTTAATTTTCGTCGTACTCCATCCGCGAGGATGCTGAACATAGAAGATCGGCGTGCCGGTATCCTGGCAGATTGGGGTTGAGCTCTGGCGAGCTAGGGCGACATTTTCGAGGATCGTATCGAGCGCGCTTTGTGCAGCCGAGCCGGAAGCCTCTTGTTCCCGTGCATGTTTCAAGGACGCTTCCACATCGGGGGATAGGTCGGTTGAAGTTAATCGGACGAGTTCGAGGAAAGCTTCGGTATGATCAGGCATAATTTGACTCCCTGCACTGAACGAAGATCGATTTACCCGGTGAGGTGTTGGTTCGCCTAATTGTGAACCGAAAAGCATTGGCTCTAAAGTGATGAATGGCAGAGATTCTGTGAAAGGGTGTAAGGTTTTTTATGAGCCGAAGAAAGAGGGGTGCGGTCATCCAAGGGAAAGTCCCGTAATAGCGGGATTGCACTACGGACTATCAGGGCTCACTTCGATGGTTTGCTTCTTGATGATCATAACGGGTCTGTCTGCAGCGGCGACGATCTGATGGGCGAGATTGTCGAGCACGAGTCGCTCCCAGAAACCGTTTTGATGCTCACCGATGACGATGAGGTCATACTCACCGCCGCGGGCTTCGGCAATGATCTCATCAACGACTAGTCCGTGGCGGACCTTCGCTTCAATATCCTGCTGCAATTCATCCAGGACTTGTGTGTCTTGATCTAAGATCTCGCCTTCGGGCGTACTGGCTTCTATAAGTTCATCGGCATCGGCCCGTAATTGCCAACCGCTTACACCGGGTCCGGCGCTGATTTGGGACATGACATGCAGGACGGTTAGGTGCGTATTCTCCAATAAAAGATCTGAAAAGAGATTCTTGAATTGAGCGAGAAGTGTGCTGCTGTCGACGCCGCTGTCACAGATCAGGATCCTCTTGGGTAGGACAGCTTGCCCCTTCACTACAATCACCGAGCTTGGTCCGTGCTCGAGCACCCACTCTCCCGCTGGTAGGAGCAGCCGCTGCAGGAGCGTTCCCCCAAAACCCATTCCGATCGCCACTAGATTGTACATACCCTCCAGGGTTTCGTGCACAATCTCCTCTGCCATATTGCCAACACGCGTCCTGGTTTGGAACTCAAGTGTCCCTTCGGGTAGGGATTTCGTCGCCATATCGAGAATCTTCTCCGCATTTGGAAGATCCGATTCGCGTTTGACGACTGTGAGGATGGTTAGTTTAACGCGGGCAGCCTCTGCAAGTTTCGCAGCAAGTTGAAGGGCCTGTTCCGAATGTGGCAATCCATCCGTTGCGATCAGGATGCGCATAGTATCCACTCCTCCTAGAAGAACATCAGGGTGATCGGGATAGCGAAAATGATCAACATGAAAATCAACAAATTGCGTTCTTTGGCAATAACCCAGTTGACAAATCCAAGAACTGCCCGTTCGTAGCGATGAAAGCTTATAAAGAGCAGGGCGAGTGAGACAACGGCGATGCTGACCATAGATGTGAGAACAATCGTGAATGCGTGCGGGTTGTTCAGCAGAATGGCGGCAAACAATGTGTCGATAAAAGTGGTGACATTAGCTCCCATGATGTAAGGCACCACGTTCTCACGACGTATGAAGCCCCGGTTGCTGAGCGGAACAAGGATGCTCAGGGAGACACTGACGGACATCGAAATTAGCGTGATGCCCGCACCGAGTAAGAACATTACCCAGGGTTGATAAACAATGCGGGAGACCCGGCCCACCCGGCTCTCCTTCAAGGCCATTTGCGGCAGGCAGCGATCGAAGAGATTGAAACTCAGTAAGATGATGATGATGCCGATGAGGAAAAGGCTCCAGGTTGGAAAAATGCGATCAATGCCGGAGATGACGGGTGTGAATAAATTATCCTGCATGGACTGGACCAGTATATTTGAGTCCAATTGGATCGAGTTCAGGGTTCCTGCCCGCAAGATGGCGCTGCCGAGAACAAGGGCGACGAGGTAGGTTGAGCCGGTCACGGTTAGCGCCATGAGACCCATGCCCAAATTTGTTCCGCGATCACGCCCTCGTAATACGTAAATAAAGCCGACGAAAAGAACGATAAAACTTGCACCCATACGACTTCCTGTAATCATGGTGAATGCAGAGAGCATATCGATGACCCCACTATCAAAGAAGGTCAGCGCAGCCGCGGCAACAGGCGAACCGCTCATGATAAGGTAGGCGAACAACCAGCCAAAACCCAGGCTATTTAGTGGGTTATTTACTTTGAGCGAATCACGGATGAAAGTCGAATAACTTTGGGCGCCCTCCTTCATTAACAGAATGGCCAGGATGAAGAGAGTCAAGCTGATGAAGAACAGCAGGGTTTTTGCGCCGCCTCGGGCAAGCGCTGGCAGGTCTCGCCAAGCTTGAGCGCCGGGGATTTTGGATAACTCAGCGGCGTTTGGATTAGGATTTGATGAGTCGCTCAAGGACATTGACCTTTATTTAGAGTTAGTCCCTTTGGATTTACAGCGTATTTGCCGTCGGCTCATTCAATAAATTCAATGCTGCATAGCTTTGATCAGGTCTAAAGCGCTTGGGTCGAGATTGCTTGTGTGTGATAGTGGGGTGATTTCGTCTCCAAACTAAATGCAGTATACCATCGCGATCTTTTTGGGCAATTATGGCTCCAGAGCAGCGGCCCTGGTTTTCAAAACACCGGTGATGAATTATCCACACAAAAGGTGACAGCGGGTTGCCAGCAGGAGGTCGGGGGGATCCTGAAAAGACACCTAAATCGTGTTACACTGCCGGCGATGGATACCAAAGATCTGCAAACACTTGAGTTATCGGCTGTTCTTGATCAACTCGCGAATCGCGCCGCGTTTTCGGCGTCAAAAGAGCTCGCCAGGACGCTTTTCCCAAGCGACGACATCGAGCAAGTATCACGCCGTCTTGCAGAGACGACGGAAGCGCGCTTGTTGTTAAATATCAAGACAGACCTCACCATCGGCGGCGCGCACGACATTCGCTCCATGGCTGAAGCCGCTTCCCGGGGCTCTGTCCTTGAAGCTTCAGAGCTGCTTGATGTAAAAAGCACCTTGATCGCGGCAAGGACGATGGGCAGGCACTTAGAAAAGGAAGATGAATCGTATCCTGAACTCAGTCGCATTGCGCTCGACTTACACCCTGCCCCTGGGTTGATCGATCGCATTTCGAAAGCGGTCGATGATCATGGAGAGGTGGTTGATGGTGCATCGGATTCGCTTGGCGAGATCCGCCGTGACTTACGCCATGCGCATGACCGTTTGACATCAAAGCTGCAGCGCTTGATCAGCAATCCCAAAATTGTCCCCATACTCCAGGAGCCGATTATCACCCAACGCGATGGGCGTTTTGTCATCCCGCTGCGAGCAGAATTCAAGGGGCGCTTGAAAAGTGTAATCCACGATCAATCTGCATCAGGGGCTACCCTCTTTGTGGAACCACTGCAGGTGGTGGAATTTAACAATAAAGTCCGCGAACTTGAGCTCGCCGAGAGGGACGAGATCCGGCGTATCCTGGCAGAACTCTCACGCCTCGTGGGTGAGCAATCTGAAACTATCGGCAATACGGTTGATGCGCTCGCACGCATGGACCTGGCATTTGCAAAGGCACGTTATGCGGAGACATTGCAGGCAAACGAGCCGATCTTGCGGCGTTTTGAGCCTCGTTCGGGCGGAAAGCACCCCGGCTCGACATTGAAACTCATACAGGCGCGCCACCCGTTTCTAGATCCGGAAAGCGTCGTCCCCGTCGATCTGGTCCTGGACCCCGGCACGTACGTTCTTGTAATCACTGGACCCAACACCGGCGGGAAAACGGTCACACTCAAGACAGCCGGGCTGCTGGTGCTGATGGCAGAGTGCGGGCTGCATATTCCGGTTGCCTCCGGCTCTGAACTCTCACTCTTCGACATGATCTACGCGGACATCGGAGACGAGCAGTCGATTGAGCAGTCTCTGTCAACCTTCTCGGCGCATATTTCCAACATCATCCGCATCCTGGCGAAAGCCGGGGATAAATCGCTCGTCGTACTCGACGAACTTGGCGCCGGAACAGATCCACAAGAGGGCGCCGCTCTTGCGCAGGCCCTTCTCCAGGAATTCCTCGATCGCCGGGTAACGACGATCGTAGCGACACATTTCTCGGCCTTGAAGATTTTTGCGCACAACACCACCGCTGTGCGTAACGCGAGTGTGGAGTTTGACGTCGAAAGCCTTCTGCCCACATACCATTTGACGATCGGTCTTCCTGGACGGTCGAACGCGCTGGCGATCGCCGGTCGATTGGGGCTTGATGAGAAAATCATTGAGGACGCACGCTCAATGGTTTCCCCTGAAGATCTAACCGCCGATACGCTCCTTGATGAAATCCATAAAGAACGTGATTTAGCGCGCGCGATTCGAATAGAAGCGGAGGAGGAGCAGGAGAAGGGAAAACAGCTGCAAGTCGAGCTGCGACGTCGAATTAATGAAATTGAAACAGAGCGCCAGGAACTCAGGCAACAAGCGCGCGAGGAAGCGCTGGAGGAACTCGACGCCGTCCGCGAGGAAATAGCACTTCTGCGGCGGCGGTTGGAAGTTGCTGGCCAATCGTTGGAAGAACTCGATACGGTTGAGGCTGGCCTTGAATCGCTGGTGGAGGATCTCGAGGAATCGGTTGCTCAACCTGAACCGGACCTTAAAATACCGCATCGGCCTATACGGCTTGGTGATCGGGTCTATTTGAGGACGCTTGACGCCGAAGGAGTCGTAACAGAGCTTGGAGAGTCAAAGGCGGAGGTGCAGATCGGCCGGCTGCGGGTGCGCGCCGGGCTGAATGAACTCTCCCTTAACAAGGATTCAGGGCCGGGAAAGAAGGAAAAGGAGAAGCGCATGGAAGCAACCCGGATAAGCGCTCAGCCATCCCCCGTGCCCCCGATGGAACTCCACCTACGGGGACAAACCGTCGATGAAGCCCTCGATGTGTTGGAGCAGCGCCTCGATGCCGCGTATCTGGCCGGTTTGCCCTTCATACGCGTGGTCCATGGCAAGGGCACGGGAAAGCTGCGAAAGGCGATTCGAGCGGCTCTTCGGGGTAACCGCTATGTGGCTTCTTTCGAACCAGGAAGCGCGGGGGAAGGGGGCGAGGGCGTGACGGTGATTCGGCTGAACAGTTGATCGGTGAAATCGGATACGCCACTTGCATCCTTAACTCACCCCTACTTATATGTAATTAAGCCCAATATTTATTGCATCTTGAACTGTCACTGACAAGTGAAATATAATCATCTTAAGACCACATAGAGCTGTCGCATGCACGCCGGGAAGTGTTCGTCATGCGAAAGAATGTTCATCCACGATTAAATGCGCGTCCCGTAACCGCACCCAACAAACCAGCTGATCTTAAGGGACTTCTGGCGGCTGTGAAGTTATGCAAGCCGTTCGATATTAGTGCTTTAACCCTCGTTAGAATACTTCGATTTCCCAGATCTTCACCTCTTAGTCCAATTCGCAGATTAACCCCAATAAAAACTCCGACTTGACACTCACAGGAGCTAATATCATGAACAGCAAGCGTGTTTTCCCTTATCGTGTTATTGGATTATTGATCGGTGTGATTTTGATGCTCTGGGGCGCCAGCCTTACATTCGCAGAGCCGCATACTCAATTAACAATGAGTATTTCACCTACCTCAGGACCTCCGGGGACGACGGTAACGATGAGCGGCTCAGGTTGGACGGGCAACACCAGCGGGCATGAGATCCACTGGGATTCAAAGACCGGACCCATCCTGGGCACCTTCAGCACCAATCCTAATGGAGCCTTCACGACCACCTTCAAGATCCCGGGAAATGCCACATCGGGGAAACATACCATCTGGGTCTGCGATCGATGTAAGAGCATCATCCTTCTGATGCCCACCCTCTGGACGTCGATCAGCTTCGAAGTCATCGTTCCAACGCCGACACGTATCCCGCCAACGCCGACGCCGACGGATGTGCCCACGGAGTGTGACACTCTGGGAGTCGCGGGTGAGGTGGTGATCACTTTCGAGGAGATGTCCGGAGACGTCATTGAGCGCGGCATGGAGATCCATCCCGGTGTGTTCTATAAGGGCGATGTGAACGCCCATGTTATCCGCCCCGATGTCGCCACCAAATCCCGCGCCCATGCGCTGGTGAATTCCGAGATGATGGAGTTCGGAAGCATCGATGATCCCCTGCGGTTCGGGTTTGCCTTCCTGCAGGATTTCGTCGGGGCTTATGTGGGGCTCAACAACCCGCGCTGGGCGGATGGACCGATCACGGCCACGATGACGGCGCGCGGCTATCCCTGCGAGCCTGACGACGAAGGCCATTTCGCCTGCGCCCCGAGGGTTGTGGGCACCGACAGCGTGAGTTTCGGGCCCGAACCCACGCCGGTGAAGGAATGCCTCTCAATCGAAGCACAGAACATCTTCGAGATCATGATCGACTACGGTACGGCGGCAGACCCGGAGATCATTGACAACCTGACCTTGCGGGGGCCGGAGGAGCCGGAGCCGCTTCCAGAGGATGATAACCCGCCGATCGTGACGATCGAACTGCCTGAAAGCGAGGTTGTGCAGGCCACCAACCATGTGCGTCTGCAGGGTGAAGTTCGTGAAGATCGCGAGCTGGCCCAGATACGCTACAGGGTGAATTCCGGTCCGTTTCATGAGATGGGTTTCACGTCGGCTGGCCTGACACCGGAGGGTGAACGTCTCTACCTCTTCGGGGTGCATCCGCTGCCCGTGAGCGAGATGCGCACCTGTGGGGACAATCTTGTTGAAGTCGTGGCGGTGGACGCAGCGGGAAATGAGGCCATGGACCTGAGCGCATTCCCGATCTATTTTGGGGAC
>JBARSI010000083.1:0-1768 GCA_049644665.1 Anaerolineales bacterium | reverse complement strand
GTCGTTAACGGTCAGCGATTTATGAATGAGTTTGGATATACTCCCATGCCAATTAGGGAGCGATTGCGGCGGGCGGCCCGGCTTCGGAGCATCAAGACCGTTTCCGACGACATGAGGGGATAAAATCAACCTACGCGTGCATAGGCAGCCAACCATGCTTGTACCTGACGCGAGGGCGGTTCGGTAAAAATCCGAGCGGTCAGTGCAACGGCGGAATTTTGGTTCAAATCCAACGTTCTGTGGTTCTAGGCCCTCGCGCAGGGGAAGCTCACGTTTGGCGGCGCTGCGGTGCTGCCGCTCAACTCCCCGTTCGGGCGCATTTCTTCAACAAACTTGAGGCTGAAAAAGAAATGACATTGTTGGTGAGCAAACACAAGAGAAAGCATCACAACAGCGGCACGATCTGACCGGCGAGCATACAATTGGCGATACCGGACAGATCGTGCTGGCTTGCCTATTTGCAGCGACATGGATAACAGACACATTCTTTATCAAGTACGCCACTTTCTTAAACAAGTATGTTCCACTTGTCGCCAGAATACCTTTTGGAGTCGTTCTGTTGGTTCTTTCGGGTTACCTTGCGAAAACAGGGCTGTCTATCGTGTTCGGTGTGGTTCGCCATCCAGTATATCTAAGCGAGATTCTGCTTTATCTTGGTCTTCTAATGCTGAGCATATCACTATCTGCTGCAGTGGTGTGGATCATTGCAGCCGGGTATTTACATTACATCTCGCGATCCTGCTTGCTCCCAGGGCCGAAGGGCTACGGTCCCAACGGACTGGAGATGCCCGCATGAGCTTCCCCTTCCCAGGCGGCAATGGCGATTTGCGGTAAAACGCAATGTGCTGCGATGTGTCGGCGGGCGTTGACATTCGGTATCGGGTTTGTTATTTTTAAAGTACCTTAACAGTATACAGCTTATGCTTTAACTTAGGGGTCGATGATTCGGCTCCTTTTTTTTGGAGGGCAGGCTACCTAGGATGAACGACGGGCTCGACGAACAGCTTCGCAACGAGGTGGAGCCCATTGTTTCAGGGATGGGATTCTCCCTGGTGGAGCTGCGGCATAACCGCAGCAGACAGCAAAATCACATCACCCTGGTCGTTTATCGTCCCGAGGGTGTGGGTGTGAATGAATGTGCAGCGATATCGAAAAATTTGCATCCCCGCCTCGAGCTGATCGAAGGGCTGGAGAACCTGCGTTTTCAGGTTAGTTCTCCAGGTTTGGACAGGGTACTGAAATCCGACCGGGAATATACCATTTTCGCCGGACGCGCAGTTCGAGTGATGCTCCATGGCCAAAGGGAATGGATCCGCGGCAAGATTGAAGGTGTTCAGGAAGGCGTGCTCTCGCTGGATGAGGATGGAAAGATGAAGAAGATAAAAATAGCAGATATTCGCAAGGCGAAACTGGATTCGTGAGGAGGTTGGGAAGAAAAAATGGCTTCCAATATGTCGGACGCGATCAAGCAGTTGATTCAGGAACGGGGGATCTCTGAAGAACTAGTTCGCAAAACAATAGAGGAATCACTTCTGGCCGCATATAAAAATAAGTACGGCTCCATGGATAATGCAGTTGTGCGTTTCAGCGATGACGGGGACGAGGTGACGGTATTCGCACGGCAGAAGATCGTCGAAGAGGTGGAAGATACTGTCCGGGAGATCTCTCTGTCCGATGCCTTGGAGTTCAACAAGGAGAGCGAGATCGGGGACGAACTGCTCATTGAAGTAAATGCGAAGGAGTTCGACCGCAGCGCCGTGCAGAGCGC
>JBARSI010000082.1:0-17126 GCA_049644665.1 Anaerolineales bacterium | reverse complement strand
CTGACTCCAAAAAAACCCACAATCCCCTGGCCGCGTAGGGGGCCGTCGGCCCGTCACCTCCGCACCTCGGGCGTACACACAGGTGCGCCCCTGATATGGAATGACCTGTCAAGTCCCCACCAGTATTTCATGGGTTCTTGCTTGCTTCTCATCGTTCGAAACCTACGACGGCCGAGCAGGAAAGATGGCGAAAGTGATGGGCGAACAGGGCATTATCGACGATTGATCAACCTGATATTCGCGGGTCTTGTTCCAGGAAACCTGGAACACCGCATGACTTTTATCCGTCGGGAGCTGCCTCTGTCTACGATCGCGTGTTCGGGCCTGAGCCCTAACGCCTAGGGGCGCTCGAGGGTTCTCCGTTCCGCGGCCGTGCCCGCCCATCTTTCTAGCCACCCTTCCCGTCTCGATTTACGATCTCGCCTTAAGCTGCCTGTGAAAAGCTATCAGGTTGCTGGTTATGCTCTTGAGCCGGGATCTCCTGGGCAATAGCCCAGACGAATCCCAGCATTTCTCGCGCCACAGCAACCACAGCCTTTTGTCTTGGCTTTCCTCTGCCGACCAAACGGCGGAAACGACGATGAAGCCGATCCTGCGCTTTCCAGGCAATTGCTTTCACCCGCTCAGGTTGACCACGCTGGCGCCTGCGTAGTTCTCCCGAAAGGCTCGGCGGATGGCGACAATGCCACGCAGCCTGAACCATGACATGCCGCACATGCGCATTGCCTGTTTTGGTAACCGAACCTCGTCTTTCCCGGGATCCACTCGATCTTTCGCTCGGAACCAACCCAACATAACCCATTAGTTGACTCGGGTTTGTGAAACGGCGTATATCACCTAGTTCAGCTGCCAGCCTCGTTGCTGAGATTACCTTGATACCACGCAGACATTGCCAGGCCCGGATGAGATCCGCCAGAGGGCTGAACTCAACCGAATGCTCGAGTTCAGCTTCAAGGCGTTGACGACGCTCCTGGGCCTGCTCCATGGTGAGCATCATTTCTCGCAAAACGACCTGCTGGTTGGCACGGGGAAGCTTCACTGAATGCAGCCATACCCGATGGCGGTATGTCCAGGAACTCATTCCCTCGGGCTTGCGGACACCCTGGCGCAGCAACAACTTGCGGACACGGTGCCGGGCTCGCACCAGATCTCCCTGGGCAGCTTCCACTGCGCGGGACAGATCGCGGAGTGCCTCATGGCGTTCATCTGGTACCCATATCGGTGCGAGATCATTGCTTCGCAGGAGACGTGCCAACATCGTTGCGTCTTTCCTATCTGTTTTCACCCGAACGCCGGGCTTCTTGGGAATCATTGAAGGCGCCACAACCACACACTCGATGCCGAGTTTGGACAATTGGCGGTAGATGACATATCCGCATGGACCGGCTTCATAACACACTTTCAATCGCTTGAAGGGCCCCAGCTTTCGCATTACTTTATAAATCGCTTCTGGCTTGTTGGATATCTTTCCAAGAGACCGGGGTTCTTTTGGGTGTTCAGCAATGGCGACGGAAATCGTTTCCTTGTGTACATCCAGACCGATAAATGTGATACGCTTGTTCATGACCGACTCCCTTCATGTTTGCTTGTGGCTCTGCCCGTTTGGCAAAAACATGGTAACCCACGGTTTGCAAACAGGAGAGTCGGTCATTCCATTTTGTCTACCGGTAATCTGTCATTTCGAGAGAGCCGTGAAAAGGCGACCGAGAAATCCCTATGATGCTCCTTATGAGGGCGCCATCTGTGGAGCCGAATAGATCCCCCCGTCGATCCTTGAATTATTAATTGAGTCCTCTCAGTGGTTCAAGCGCACCAGCATCACCCCGTTGTATAATCCGAACAGGTATTGACACAAAATACTTCTAGACCTGGATAGAGATTTCGGAAGGAAATCCAGCCAATGCATCTCGTTTGTACGCACGAGCAGGCCGACTTCGACGCTGTTGCCAGCTTACTCGGTGTCCGTTTACTGGATCCCGAGACGATGCCCGTTCTGCCCAGGCGTGTAAACCGCAACGTCCGGGCGTTTGTCACGCTGTACGGTGACCATCTACCGTTCGTGGAGTTCGGTGAACTGCCGCGCAGCCGCGTCGAGCGGCTTACAGTCGTCGATACACAATCACCGCCATCGATAAAGGGCGTAAGTGCGGATACCAAAGTCCACTTTATCGATCATCATCCACCTGCTGGCGATCTGGACCCCTCCTGGTCGGCCCACATTGAGGAAGTGGGTGCGACAGTGACATTGCTCGTGGAGGATGTTCAGGAGGCAGGCAGGAATCTCTCGCCTGTCCAGGCTACACTGCTGTTGCTCGGAATTTACGAGGACACCGGCAGTCTCTCCTATGCGAGCACAACGCAACGGGATATGCGAGCCGGAGCCTGGCTATTGGAGCGGGGGGCGGATCTCAATCTGGTCGGAGAGTTCTTGAACCACCCGCTATCGAATGGGCAGCGTGATCTCTATGACCGTCTTCTGGAAAGCATTGAAAACCACGAGTATCACGGCCTCTCGATTATTGTGGCCTGTGGCGAAGCCCGCGGTTTAGTGGAGGAGATTTCAACGCTTGCCCATAAGCTCCGCGATGTATTTGATCCCGATGGCTTATTTGTCTTAGTTGATTTGAACGGAAACGTTCAACTTGTCGCTCGCTCGACGGTAGACGCGTTGGATGTGGGAGCAGTTGCAGAGCACTTCGGCGGCGGTGGGCATGCCCGGGCAGCGGCCGCGTTGATCCGCGAACGGAACAGCGCACATGTGCGAGATGAACTCATTGAGCTTCTCGGCTCCCTCATCGAACCCGCACCCACAGTCGGGGAAATCATGTCACGCGATCCTCAAATGCTCAAACCGGACGTGAAGATCTCAAATGTCGGCAAACGTATGCAGCGATTTGGTCACGAGGGTTACCCCGTCGTGGATAGCGGGCGGGTGTGCGGCTTAATCACACGCCGGGCGGTTGATAGGGCGCTCTCACATGGTATGGGCAGCCAACCGGTCTCGCGTATTATGGAAGCCGGCGATCTTGTGGTGCGAATGGATGACTCGGTTAATCATTTGCAGAAAGTGATGATCGAGCATGGCTGGGGGCAGGTTCCGGTTGTTGATCCGGACTCGGGCAAGATTGTCGGGATCGTAACAAGAACCGATCTTTTGAACTCTCTGGGGACAGGATTGGAAAGAGAGTACCAACCCAGCCTGGCAGGGGATTTGGAAAAAGTACTTCCCGGGCCGCGGTTAGCGCTGCTCCGTCTCATCGCAAATGAGGCAGTTAAGCGCGGCGACGCGCTTTACATTGTAGGCGGTTTCGTACGCGATCTTATCCTGAGCGCCCCGAGTGTGGATTATGACCTTGTCGTGGAGGGGGATGCGATAGGGCTCGCGCGCAGTCTGGCTGCAGCCTATGGTGGTCGCGAGAGCAGCCATCAACGGTTTGGAACGGCGAAATGGCAGCTCGATCTTGGGAATAAGCAGCTTTGGGCGGCGCTCGAAAGCGAACCGCTCGGGGCCAATACCCTTCCCCAGACGATAGACTTCGTCAGCGCCCGTACTGAATTCTATACTCACCCAACCGCGTTGCCCTCGATCCAGCGCGGGAGTATCAAGCTCGACCTGCATCGCCGCGACTTCACGATCAACACCCTCGCACTGCGGCTGGATGGTCGTTATTACGGTCAATTGCTCGACCATTGGGGCGGTGGCCGGGATTTACGGAATCAAAAGATCCGCGTTCTGCATTCCCTGAGTTTCATGGATGACCCTACACGCATATTGCGGGCGGTCCGTCTGGAGCAGAGATTCGAGTTTCAGATTGTAGACCGCACATTAGAGCTGTTAAACGAGGCGATTCCGTTGCTGGATCGCGTGAGCGGCGAACGCATTCGCAGCGAATTCGATACGATTTTCAACGAACCAAAAATCGCCGGGATTATGGCCCGGCTTCAGGAGCTAGGCTTGCTTGAAGCCATACACCCGGCCTTAGTGTGGGATCAATGGCTTGATGAGCGCTTTGAAGCGATTAAGGAATTCGAATCCCCCGAATCTTGGCGTCTTAAAGAGTCTCCGGAACAAGAATTTCTTTATTACACGATGTGGCTTTTCCGCTTGACCCCCCAAGAGGTTGATGGGGTTGGGCGTCGGCTGCGGTTTCCCGCCGCTGTGTTGCGCGATGTACTCCAGGCTGTTGAACAAAACCGTTTCCTGCGATCTCTGGCGGAGAGTCCCGCACCAAGCAAGGTTGTCGCCAGATTGGATGATGTACAAGAGCGGGCGCTCATCGCCTCCTGCCTGGCATTGAATGATCTGCCGGCAATCTGCCAAATCCTTGAAAAATACCTCGGGGAATGGCGCTTCATCCAGCCGAAAGCGGATGGGGAGGTCTTGCGTGCCATGGGGCTGCCGCAAGGACCAATCTACGGCGAGATCCTGTGGAAGCTGCGAGCTGCCTGGCTCGATGGAGAATTCCGGGATGGTGTGCAGGAGTCAGCGCTCTTAGAGACCATAGTGAAAGACACCCTCGCGAGTGGTTGATCGAACTGCAGTTTGGATCCGGCCGGCGACGGAAGCTGACCTATTGGCGCTTGAATGGGATGGGGAGTATACACACTATCGTCGCATGTATCGGCATGCGATGCAGGATTCCAAGCGTGGTAATCGGGTTCTGCTCGTAGCAGAGGTCGACGATGAAATCATCGGTCAAATATTCGTTTACTTTCGGCCTTCGTGGAGTCGTCACTTTCCTAACGAACAGGCCGGCTACCTTCATTCCTTCCGGGTAAAACCTCAATTCAGGAAACAGGGGATCGGCACTTCGTTAGTCCGTCATGCAGAGTCGATCCTTATAGAGCGCGCGTATCATCGTTCTGTAATCTCCGTGGCGAAAGACAATCTGGACGCTGTGCGGCTCTATCAAAGTTTGGGTTATTCTATCTTCACAGAGGATCCTGGCCAATGGTCGTACGTCGACCATCTCGGCCGGGTACAGCAAGTCGTTGAGCCTGTGCATTTGATGCAGAAACGCCTAACCCCGGAATAGTATATGAAGAGCCGTGCTGGCATGGTTCTTGAACCAGAGAGGGCGAGATTCCAGCCGGCAACTTAGAAGTTGCACTCACCCTGGGAACAGGACAGGTTTTGCTGCTTAGTTTATCCTTAACTGTTGGCTATTCGTGAGATAAACTCTGCCGTTGAGCCAGGATTGACCTGAAGAGTGCGGCTTACACCAAAATACTGAAATTTATGCGCGTCATAAGTCCCTATGTCATTACCTGATTGGTTCTCCCTGGGAGTCCGAAATCTTGCATCCGCCTTCCTCTTTGGCACCATTCTCGCCGGTTGCAGCATCTCCCCAACTCCCACATCTACGACGCATATGATAAAGCCGTGGTTGGGATTCCTGCCGGCTTCACGCGATGATGACGAACAACAACATTTTGATCGTGAAGAAAATCAGGGCACGCCATCTCTGCCATTAGCGGTCCTCGGCACACCCACACCGGATCCGTTTCGTGAGCCGCCTCAACTTCGGACGGAAGCAGTGAGCTACATCGTCCAACCAGGCGATTCACTCAATTCGATAGCGATCCGCTTTGGTATATCCGCTAACCAGATCATGCGGGCGAATGCGATCTACAACCCAGACATGTTGAGTGTATGGCAGACGCTGCATATCCCCGCGCAGGAATTACAGCAGCCGGGACCGCCCCAAAAGATACTCCCCGATTCCGAATTGGTGTTTGGCCCCGCGAGTATATATTTCGATATCTACTCCGTGGTCGACCATTGGTACGGATACCTGCGGGGTTATATGGAGGAAGTAGAGGGTGTGGATATTAGCGGCGCGGGCATTATCCATTTAGTCGCTCGACGCTATTCGGTGAACCCGCTTCTCTTGTTAGGGCTCCTTGAATACCAAGGTGGATGGTTAACCCAGCTCGAACCGCCGCCGCAAAGTCGGTTATACCCGATGGGGTATGCCGCTTATGGCTGGGAGGGTCTCTTCCCGCAGCTTTCATGGGCGGCCGATCAGCTAAACCTGGGTTTTTACCGCTGGAGAGCGGATTGGTCGGGTCCATTTATACTGACGGACGGTTATGTGATCAACCCTGGATTGGGAATCAATGCCGGCACGGCAGGCGTACAGCAACTCTTCTCCCAACTATACCCCGCAGATGTATGGAGGCAGGTCGTCGGTGAAACAGGGTTTGCCAAGACTTATGCTGAGCTGTTTGGAGATCCGTTCGAGCGGCGTGTAGAGCCTCTTCACCCCGCGGGTTTGAAGCAGCCGATCCTGCAGCTTCCGATTGAAGATGGGTCTGTCTGGTCGTTCACCGGAGGACCACATAGCGCCTGGGGGGATTATGCGGGGTGGGCGGCGCTTGACTTCGCCCCGCCTGGGAACGTGTTCGGCTGCACCATATCCAATGAATGGGTTGTCGCGGCCGCCGATGGGTTTGTTGTGCGTGCGGAGAATGGGGAGGTATTACTCGACCTGGATGGAGATGGTTATGAGCAAACGGGTTGGGTATTGCAATATATGCATATCGAATCGCGCGATAGGGTGGAAGCGGGCACGTATCTACAAGCCGGAGATCTGATCGGGCATGCTTCGTGTGAGGGCGGGGTGGCTACCGGCACGCATGTACATCTCGCCCGGAAGTATAATGGCGAGTGGATTCCAGCCGATGGTCCAGTCTTGTTTGAGATGGATGGCTGGGTTTCGTCCGGTGCAGGGTGGCCTTATGATGGTTACCTTAGTAAGGGTTCTGAAGTTCTGGAAGCGTGTGCATGTCGCAATGAATTCAATCAAATCTCGCGTTAAGGGTAATCTCAAAGCCCGATGGACAACCAGCCAGTGGAGCATCTTGCTGCCTCTTGCCGCGCTGATCCTGGCAACGCTCGCCTGTTCACGAGCAGATGTTTCTCCGCCAGGGACGGTTGGCTCAGAGGGCGCACCCTCTCCTACGTCCCAAGCATCGCCATCCGCAGAGCCTTCGGAAATTACCATTCCGCAAATTCCTTTGGCTACGGATACACCGGCGCGTCCTGAGCCGATTGCCTCTCCAACCTTCCCAGCTACACCAACCACGATTAGTATGGAGGAACCGGAGCTGCTGCTTTATGAAGCCCAGCCCGGTGACAGCATACGTTCAGTCGCTGTGCGTTTTGGTGTCTTGCCAGAGGAAGTCGATTCTCCAGATCCTCTCCCCGTCAACCCGGGTCTGATCGATCCCAGGCAGCTGCTGATGATTCCCAGGCGGCTGACCGCTATAGGGTCCAATGAGCGGTTGATCCCCGACAGCGAACTCATCTTCTCTCCTCACGCTTCGGATTTTGACGCTGTAGAGTTCGCGACAGCTCAGGGCGGCTATCTGCAGCAATATCGCCAGATCGTCGGAACACGATGGCTATCCGGTGCTGAAATTGTGGAGCAGGTGGCCCTCCACAACTCCATCAATCCTCGTTTGCTTCTGGCATTGGTCGAGTATATCTCTGGCTGGGTAACGGATCCGACTGTTCCAAGTGGTGATGCCTTCAACTATCCAATGGGATATCTGGATGACCAAATCCCCGGTTTATATCGACAACTCAAGTGGTTGGCAAACGAACTCGGGAATGGTTACTACGGTTGGCGGGCGGGGACGCTCACAGAGGTTCGCTTCTGGAATACTGGTTCGCTGCGGCTGGCACCTGACCTGAACGCGGGCACAGTCGCTCTTCAGCATTTCTTCTCCATCGGTCACACACAGCAGGTTTGGGAGGCTGCAATCAACTCGGAAGGGTTCTTGAGGGTGTATAAGGATCTATTCGGGGACCCCTGGGCGTATGAGTATCCGTTGTTTGAACCAGGTGTTGAACAACCAGATCTTATCCTGCCTTTCGAACTCGGCAAGATTTGGTCCTATACAGGAGGACCGCATGGAGCCTGGGAGCGTGAGAGCGCCTGGGCGGCGCTGGATTTCGCCCCCGCTTCAAGTATCTCTGGGTGTGTTGTGTCGGAGGAATGGGTGGTCGCCTCTGCGCCGGGCATCGTCGTGCGATCCGAAAACGGAACTGTTGTTCTTGACCTTGATGGAGATGGGCGTGAGCACAGCGGCTGGTCGCTGCTCTACCTGCATGTTGATCACAAGGATCGTGTTCCGGTCGGGAGCCTGCTCGACGAAGGTGACCGGATCGGACACCCATCCTGCGAGGGAGGAATCGCCACAGGGACACACATTCATATCGCCCGCATGTACAACGGGGAGTGGATTCTGGCGGATGGTCCCATTCCCTTCAACTTGGACGGATGGGTCGCACGGGCTGGCTCCAAACCCTATCAAGGCGCGCTTGTTAAGGATGGTCATGAAGTCCTGGCGTGCACTTGCGCTTCCCAGGAGACCCTGATCGGGCGATGATTAAACAGTTTTCCTTAATTACTGCGCTGCTGGTCTGCCTGGGAATGCTCATGGGCGCATGTCTTCCAGCCAATCCCGCTGCCGATACGACTGTGATACCCGAAGAACCCGTTCCGGTGGTCAGTGCAACCCCCTTGCCGACGCGGGGACCGCATTCACCGGGACAGATATTTGAGTACCTCGCGCAGAGCGGAGACACTTTACCAGCGGTCGCCTCTCATTTCAACACAACCGTGGATGAAATCCGGGCAGAAAATCCGGATCTCCCCAACGCTATAACTACGTTCCCCGTTGGATACCCGCTGCTTGTGCCAGCCTATTATTCGCCGCTCACGGGATCAACGTTCCATATTCTCCCTGACAGTGAAGTTGTGAACGGTCCTTCCTCTGTGGGTTTCGACGTACGCTCAGAAGTTCTCAAGCGCTCTGGTTTCCTCACGGACCTGGATACCTTTGCCTATAAACGGCAGCGGAAAGCATGGCAGGTAGTCGAACTCATCGCCCTGAATTACTCGATCAACCCCCGGCTGCTGTTGGCTTTGCTTGAGCACCAGAGCCAGGCTTTGAGTATGCCATTTCCTGGAGGTGATGAGCGTACCTATCCTATGGGTGTTCACGATATCAGCTACCGCGGCTTGTTCTGGCAATTGGTCTGGGCTGCGGAACGCATTAACGATGGATATTACGGCTGGCGAGCGGGAACCTTGCAAGAGATCGAGCTTGCGGATGGGCTTATTGTCCAGCCCGATCCATGGCAGAACGCCGGCACCGTCGCACTGTACCAGTTCTTCGCGGATATCTACGGGAAAGAAGCGTTCGAAATGGCTGCTAGCCCGGAAGGGTTCTATCAGACTTATTCTGCGTTGTGGGGAGAACCCTTTGCGCAGGAGATAGATCTCATCCCGGCCAGCTTGCAGCAGCCTGAACTTGGACTACCTTTTGTCCCCAATCGAGTATGGGATTTCACCGGAGGTCCGCATCCTGCTTGGGGAACGAGTTTGCCATTCGGAGCGCTAGATTTCGCCCCGCCTGCAGAGGAGAGCGGCTGTGTGGAGTCTTCCGAGTGGTTCACAGCGCCGGCTGGCGGCGTGATTGCTCGCAGCGCGGAGGCGACTGTGATCCTCGACCTCGATGGTGATGGGGACGAGCGCACGGGCTGGGTGCTCTTCTTTTTCCATGTGGCTACCGAAGGAAGAATCGCAGAGGGAGTTGAGGTGAAGACGGGCGATCTCCTTGGTTTCCCATCCTGTGAAGGAGGGCTTTCGACTGGAACGCACATTCATGTTGCCCGACGCTACAACGGGGAGTGGATTCCCGCCGCAGGACCGCTGGCGTTTGTGATGGATGGTTGGGTCGCGGAGTTCAGTGGAATCGCGTATGAAGGAACACTTACAAAAGGGTCCAAAGTCGTCCCGGCCTGTAAGGGATGTGCGCGTGCAGAGAACCAGATCATCTACACGCTGCCCGAGTAGGGCACGGCGCCACTGAGCTTCTGCGGTATCCCCAGGAAGATTGGCTACTCGACGGCAGGGCACACACATGTGCCCATTTTCCCACCATTCATAGGCGCCTTCCGCTGCCGGTAGACTCAGTTTTTTTTGCTGCTTTTCGGAACCTTCTTCTTGGCTTTCGTAGACGGAGCGGCTTTTTTCGGGCTCTTTCCCTTTGCAGCTTTCTTCGGCTTTGATTTTGTGGCTTTCGCCTTCATGACGGGTTGCGGTGCAATCGTTGATCGAGGAAGGGATGGCGAGATGCGCCGCACCCGGTTCTTTCCCTCCAGATCGAAAATAACCTTACCAGCAGAGGCGCGCGCTCGCCTGGGTGCATCACCAAAACGCAGTGAGCGTGGTGCGCCACTCGAGAAATGGACGACGGCGCGATCTTTGATTTCGCCAATCACCGCACCCACAATTCTGGCGCTTTCGCCGGACTTCCAGGCGAGCACCCCCTTGCCGTGGCGGCCCTGACGCGGGAATTGCTTGAGCGCGCTGCGTTTGG
The DNA here is from genome assembly GCA_049644665.1 of Anaerolineales bacterium. GTDB lineage: Bacteria > Chloroflexota > Anaerolineae > Anaerolineales > E44-bin32 > E44-bin32. The sequence continues at coordinate 6,731 of JBARSI010000082.1, read as the reverse complement.
CATCGCCTCCCTCCGTTAGTAAAAGCAGCTCCTTATCGGGTTGAATGACCCCCATTCCGATAACCTGAACATCTTTTCCCTCAAGCCGGATTCCAAGGACACCAGCGGCGGAGAGTCCCATCGGGCGGACCTCTTTTTCCGAGAAGCGGATAGCCATGCGCGCATTGCTCACAAGCAGGACGTCGTCATACCCTGAAGTGAGCTCTACCCATCCGAGTTCGTCGCCGGAACCGACACGGATCGCCTCGAAAGTTTTCGCAGAGGGACCTGGCAGGGCTGCAAGGCTGGTTTTTTTCACCATGCCGTTGCGAGTCGTGAGGAACAAGAAGCTGCTGCCATCAGCCTGACCGATCTTATCGGCAGGGATGGCAATACCGCCGATCAGTGTGGTTTCGGGGTCGAACGCAGTTGCGCCGGAGAGCTGCTTCGCCCCGCTGTGATCATCGCTCTCGGGCAGAGTATGGACGAGAAGGGTGGATGCTTGCCCTTGAGCGTCGAAAAGAAAGAGTAGATCGTGCGTGCTGGCGCCGATGACTAACTCGGGTGCGTCGCGCCCGGAGAGTCGCGGCAGGCGTGCAGTCGGCGTGCGGTAGATCATCCCGGAAGGGGTGATTACCACCCAGGTTTCTTTGTCGGGGGTGATATCAGCAGCGGCCAGGACAGCAGTGCTTTTACCTTGCGTTGTCTGGGCAATCATCGTCCGTCGACGGTCGTTGAACTTATTCTTGATCTCAGCAAGTTCCTCTGCAACCAAGTTGCGCATCTTCTTCGGAGAGCGCAGGAGACTTTCCAGGGCTTTAATTTGACCGAGGATCTCCTTATATTCTTGCTCGATGTTCTTGCGCTCGAGGCTGGAGAGTCTGCGCAGCGGCATATTAAGGATCGCCTGCGCCTGAACCTCCGATAGTTTCAGGCGCTGCTGAAGGCGCTGGCTCGCCTGGTCGGGATCTCTTGAGGTCCGGATCATCTGGATGACATCGTCCAGGTTTTTCAAAGCAATCCGTAAGCCGACGAGCAGGTGTTCGCGCTCCCTGGCGCGGGCCAGGTCGTACTCGCTACGGCGTTTAACGACTTTAAAGCGGTGGTCGAGGAAAACCCGAAGTGCTTGCTTCAGGCTCAGCATACGAGGTTCACCATCTACTAAAGCGAGCATAATCACGCTGAAAGTCGTCTGCATCGGCGTACGGCGATGGAGTTCGGCGAGGAGCTTCTCAGGGACACCAGTCTTGGTGAGTTCGAGCACGATGCGCATGCCGCTCCGATCGGATTCGTCGCGCAAATCAGCCAGGCCCTCGAGCCCGCCGCCGCGGGCGAGATTGGCGATGCGCTCGATCAGGTTGGCTTTATTGACCTGGTAGGGCAGCTCGGTGACGATGATGCGCGAGCGGCCGCGCCCCATATCCTCGACGTGGACGCGGGCTTGCAGTGTGAGTTTGCCGCGTCCGCTGCCGTAGGCGGCGGATAGTGGATCCACCTCTCCGGATTTTCGCACGATGATCCCGCCTGTCGGAAAATCGGGTCCCGGGATGAAGTTCATCAGATCCTCGATGTTGATGACGTCCAGGTTTGACCAGTTCTCGAGCATATAGATAAGTGCGTTGCAGACCTCCCCCATATTGTGTGGTGGAATCGATGTGGACATGCCCACGGCGATCCCTGTGGCGCCGTTCACGAGCATGTTTGGCGCCATTGCTGGGAGCACAGTCGGCTCACGCAGTGACCCGTCGAAGTTGTCGACGAAGGCGACAGTGTCCTTTCCGAGATCGGCCATAATCTCGGTCGCAATAGGCGTAAGCCGTGCTTCGGTGTAGCGCATGGCCGCGGGTGGATCTCCATCGATCGAACCAAAGTTGCCCTGCCCTTCGATCAGCGGGTAGCGCATTGAGAACAATTGTGCCATGCGCGCCATTGCTTCATAGACTGCCATGTCACCGTGCGGGTGGAATTTCCCAAGCACCTCACCGACGATACGCGCCGATTTGCGATGTGGGGAATCGGGCCGGAGCCCCATGGCGTTCATAGCGTGCAGGATGCGCCGGTGGACGGGTTTAAACCCGTCGCGCGCATCAGGCAGCGCGCGAGAGATGATCACGCTCATGGCGTAGTCCATATAGGACTGCTGCATCTCTTCGTTGATGTCAATCTGCTTGACCAAACCAACTTCCATATCTCACCTCGAATAGGTTTCAACTTCCGCCGGTATGATAAGTGAGCCGCAAGTGGGCGTCAAATGCAATGAGCGTTAGCAGGTTTATTTTTCGCGGTGGTCTAAGTATTTCGATGCCTGATCGAAGTCGAGTCAAAGCCTATTAACTGGTAGAACCCTCAGCAGAGGCGACATATTTATCAGAGGAACCCAAAGTGGTGAATTCGCAGTGATGCTCGTACAGGCTTTCGGTAATTATAATTTGAAGCTGTGGGATTGTTTGTCGAGGAGCCTGCTGTGGATCGGTCCGGCAGAACCATCCAACCACGGTATTGAAGATGGACAGCAGCAGGGTTTTTTAATGTACGTGGGCGATGGCTAATACGAATAAATAACAAGTACACCCTGCTTCAAGAGGGTGTACTTGTTATTTTTACCTAGATGATTTTCACTGGACCTCGATTGTCGGAAGATCATCCATAGAAGGAATCGGCGTCGCACCCCAACGCTGGGGCTGCTCATCCAATGGGAAGGCAGTGGGTTGCCCTACGGACGGGTCATAGCCGAGATAGGACACGAGCGTTATGAGATAGCGCTGAAAGAGGTCTGCGTCCTGCACCATTTGAGCATCACCTGTCACCGAGGCCACGCGTCGCAATTCTGCTTCGATGTCATAGGCAAGCAGCCAGGCTTCCTCGTAATGCCCGTAATCCACGAGGTCGCTGATGATCTTGAGCGCTTCTGCAGATTTTACGATCGTTGCGTTGCGGAGAACTTCAACATCTGCGAGCGGGTTATAGGGTCCATGTTCTACAACATGCAGGGCCACCGAGTCGATAACCTCTCGCGGCTTTTGAGCGAAGACATCCGTGTACTGAAGCGTGACTTCAGCGATCGGTTTCGAACCCATCGAGCAGGATTGGCTATCAAGCCGGACCATGATAACCTGGCTGTCCCCAGCTCCCATGTCATTAAGTAGAACCTGGGCACCCTTGGAGGGAGTCTGCCCCTCGAACCCGGTGACGGATACCAGGGCAGTTCCATTGATTGGACGGATGCTCACCCGAATATCTGAGGCGACTTTCTCTACAAGACCTTCAACTTCCTGGGCAAAGATCTTATCCATCTCCTGAGCCGAATCTACAAAGTGGTAAGCGCCTTTGCCCTGCCGGGCCAGCGTGCCCAGTAAATCGTCGTTCAAGTCATAGCCGAGGCCGATCGTGGAGAGGTATATGCCATGGTCATTGTAGGCGAGGGCATCGGCAGCGATGCGGTCGGGGTTTGTAACACCTTCGTTGGCGATCCCATCGGTGAGCAGGATGACCCGGTTGCTGCGCCGAATGTCGAAGTTCTGGTCGACCTCTTTTAGGCCGAGCATCAGACCGGCGTGAAGATTCGTGACCCCGCCAGGTCGCAATTTCTCAACGGTTCGTCGTATCCAGGCCCCATTTCCTACGTCCTGGGCTGGACGCAATAACCACGCATCGTTACTGTATGTCACGATGGCGACGATGTCGGCAGGATGGAGAGATTCAAGAAAGACCATCAGCGATTGTTTGAGGTAAGGCATCTTGTCAGATGAATCCATTGAACCGCTGACATCGAGCACGAGGGCGAGATTTAGCGGAGTCCGTTCACTGGTCTCCATTTTCATTGCTTGCAGACCAATCTGGAGCCAGATCTCACCTCCGCTTGTTGGCATATGGGTATTCCCGAGCCGCAAGTCCAGACCCAGGGGTTGATCAACGGGCTCAGGGAATCGTTGCTCATAGTAATTCAGGTATTCGTTGACGCGCACTGATTCTGCTTGGACGATGACCCCCCGGTTGATGGCTCCGCGGCTGATGGATTTGGATGCGTCCACAGAGGAGCCGCAGCCGCTTATGAGGCTTGCGACCATGATGATCGCGAAGAACAGACTGGATTGTCGTATTCGCTTTAACATTGGAACCTCCTTGACTTATAGTTGACTGGATTACTTGTTCCTATTCTTCCTCAGAGCCGGTACACTTCAAGCATCAGTTGTGTTACATTGGGTGCAACACAGCCTGCACCCTGTTATGGAATAACCATGGATTCATTTTCTGACTTGTTATCGATGCTCGCCGAGCGCGCCGGTATTAGTGATGCCGAATTAGCTCGGCGTTTGGGCATAAGCAGGCAAACCGTCTTCAGATGGCGTGAGGGAGAAACACAGCGACCGCGACACAGGGATGATGTGGCCAGACTTGCCGATGCGCTTCGCCTGGGACCAGAAGAGCGCAACCAATTGTTTAGGGCAGCTGGTTTTCCCCATGATCGGAGTATCACCAGTGGAGTTGGAACTCAAGAAGATTTCGAAGCGCTGGTAGGCAGAGAACAAATACGACCGCCAAGAGCCGGAGAGGGAAAGGGCTTTTTCGGGAAGGTCCATGGTGGTGTGAAAGCTAAGTTGATCAAAGCCGTATCAGCAGGAATAATCCTGACTATCGTAATCCTGGTCGTGAGCGGAGCGTGGAACGACCCAACCGGGAATGGCAATCTTTCCGGGCGCCACAATTCAATATCCAGCGAAACACTCGTAGTCGTGAGCGAATTCGCAAATTACGGTGGTGGGCAGGTGGGATATAACGTCGCGGGTAGGCTCGAGGAAGCGCTATATAAGGAATTCGAAAATGCAGATATTGGAAATATCAGTGTCACAAAGATTAACGAGGTCGTTACGGATGAGGTGAGGGCAAGTGAAATCGGCCGGGAACTTAACGCCGATATCGTGGTGTGGGGTGAGTATGACAGTGGAAGAGTGATTGCGTTTGTAACGAGTCCTTCTTCCGATGATCGGGTAGGGAGTCTTGAACGGCGCTGGCATTTTGTGTCGGCGGAAGAGTTGAGTGCGACCGTAAACACCGATCTTCCGAATGAAGTGCAGTGGATCGCGCTCTATGTCCTGGGACAGACTCATTACTGGTCTGACCGTTACGAGCAGGCTGAAGCGGTTTTCCTGAGCGCATTGGAAGACCCGCCAGAGTATCCCGGGAATGCCGCGGCGATATACCAGTTTCTCGGAATGATCGAAAGCAGGAAGGAAACACCAGATGTAGACAAGGTCATCGCCTACTATACGGAGGCGATCGTTCTTCGTCCAGACCTTGCCCAAGCGTTGAACAATCGAGGAATTGCCTATCTGCAGCGATCGGCAGATGGTGACCTGTCACGTGCCGAGAAAGATTTCCTTGGAGCAGCACGTGTTGATCCGAATTTCGCCGTAGCCATATACCATTTAGCCCTAACGATACTATGGCAAGACCCTGACAATATAAATGAAACTCTGGATCTGCTCGAACAAGCCGAAGACATTGATCCAGAAGCGGTGTATATCCAAGATGCACTATGCCTGTATTACAGCCTGGTAGAGAATCCGCAGGAGGCGATAGCGCATTGTGACGCTGCTGTTGCCTCCGACCCATCGGGAAGAAGGAGGGGCAACCGCGCAATAGCTTTGGCTTTACTCGGCCGTACTGAAGAGGCTATCGAAGATCTTCAAATCTACTTGGATTATCTTCTCGAGAATGATGCAGGTGGATTTGCCCAGCTTGCATCTTCACGGCAGGAATGGATTGAGACTCTTAAACGAGGTCAGGATCCCTTTAATGAAGCAATCTTGACAGACCTGCTCAGTGAATAAGGCCATGATTTTAATGTGCCATTGCCCGTCATCCATCTGCAAAGCTAGCAGGCATTTGAATAAACGACTTCTGTATAGCGCTCTTGCTCCTCCTTCCTGCATGTGCTAAAATCCACGAGTAAGACTTTTGAGATAGCGGTGGTTCTGAAAAGTGGGTTTTCCCCACTTTTCTGCGTATACAATAGACTTAGAACAACCACCAAGGAAAATGAGAGATGAAGAGTGAATTTGCACTGGCATTCAATGAAATAACCGAGCGCTTCAGCCTTCCAGCCGAAACGGTGATGGAGGCGCTGGAAGCGGCGATGGTCTCCGCCTACCGGCGGTCCGTCAATGCCTCCAGCGCTCAAATCGTCGAGGTCAAGATCATACCTGAGAGCGGCGGCGTAGAAGTCTTCGTTGAGAAGGAAGCTGTCGAGGAGGTCGAGAACGAGCAGACCGAAGTAGCCCTCGAGATTGCCAAGAACTTCGACGCAGAAGCTGATCTCGGTGACATGGTGATGGTCGAATCCACGCCTAAAGACTTCGGTCGTGTTGCAGCTCAGACGGCAAAGCAGGTGATCCTGCAGCGTTTGCGCGAGGCCGAGCGTGAAGCCCAGTACGATGAGTATGTCGAGCGTGAGGGTGACCTCGTGCACGGCACAGTTCATTCCGTTACACCGCAAGCAGTGACGGTTGGCCTCGGACGGGCGGAGGCGATCCTGCCCCGCAATCAACAAATCCCTGGCGAGCATTTCCGTGTACGTGACCGCATTCGCACCTATGTTCTTGAGGTGCGCAGGTCACCGCGTGGACCGGTGATCGTTGTGTCCCGCACCCACCCGCATATGCTGCGGCGGCTGCTGGAGATGGAGGTCCCGGAGATCAATCAGGGTTTGGTGGAGATTAAATCGATCGCGCGTGAGGCAGGGAAGCGTGCGA